>DAOUHS010000067.1:0-9417 GCA_034428415.1 Dehalococcoidia bacterium | reverse complement strand
CTGGAGGATCGGTGATCGGCCAGGTGAACGGCCCAACGGTCCGCCCGGGTCCCGACAACGAAGTGTCGGTGTGGCTGATCTGTACGGTGTCGCCGGCGGATACCGCAGACCTCGGGCTCAGCGTTACCACTGCTCCGTCCTGCGTAGCGGTTACTTCATGGTCTTCCTCGTTCACTGTTAATCTCCATTGATGGCCTGGCCCAACCCGATCGTCCTCGGACGCGAACGTGAGGATTAGGCGTCCATACTCGGATTCGATGCACTTCAAGCCCCACCTCGAATCGATCAGATTCTGAACCTCGAGTACAAACGACTCAATTGGGCGCGACGCAGCATCCAGCCAACCGCCGTCTTCGAACGAATATCCAACTCTTACGTCTACGCACTCCGGAATCGGCGTCGACAGCCGGATCAGTAGCGCGGAGTCTTGCACCTGAATCTGAGCAATATTCAAGGATGACTGTCCGGCCAGCACTGAGAGCCAGGGGCCAAGCGACAGTCCCGCATCGGGCAGTGGCCCGTCGAACTCGATCGTCATCTCTGCAGGCGTTACCCGATCAAATGCCACTGCAGTCGGATGGGCCGGCGTGACGTTCTCGATCGTCAACCCCTCGTAGTCCGTCCCAGGGATCACGAACCCTTCGACCTGATGAGCAGGATCCGACGTGTCACGCAGGTTCCGGCTGCTGCCGTCGTAAGATTTCGACTGGTACTGAACCTCGACGACGTCCGTCATGCCGATCCGTTCTGCAAGGTTGAGCCTGACCATCGAGCCGACCACGCTGACTGAGACGATCGGAACGGAGCTGTTGTTGTTTCGTTGCACCGTGAACCAGGTGAGATCTCCGAGATTCGCGCAGTCGACGAGCGAGTCCTGTTGCTGGAGCGCCTCGCAGCTTGCAGGCGGGAAATCATCCGGATCGTCATGAAGCGGTTGATCGAACTCCATGGTCAGGACCCGGCCATTCACCGTCGCGCTTGTGACCAGTGGCGCCACATCGACGTTGTTCGTGACCAGCCGCTCTGAGAACGACACCACTAGGTTCCCAGCGTCATCGTCCCGCAATCCACCCGATAGCGGCGTGGCATAGGTCAGGGTGACCGTCGCGCCTTCCCGTACAGGCTCCTCGAGGGTGACTCTCAGCTGGAGATCTCCAGGGACATTGGCATCGATATTGACCCGATCGATTCCGATGGGCGGTATCAATGTGAACCACGAGTGGTCGATCGTGCCGAAGGGATCAATCCGCTGGTCGAAGCGGAGATACACATAGGCGCCCGACTCGTCCGTCATGATTGAGACTGGATACGGTGCGTAATCGGTCACATTATCGACTTCGACCGCCTCTGACAGCCCCGTCACCGCCTGCCCCGTTTCCCCGACCAACCCACCCGCCAGCGGAGCGCTGTAGGTCAGCCTGAAGTCGTCATCCTCGGTCGCTGATGGAGCGACCCCCAGTTCCAAAGTCGAGCCGTCAATCGTCGCCGATTCAATCGTCAGGGTGTTGGGCGTGAGTGTGAACCACGAAATCTGAGCCATGGAACCCGAGTCCAATGCCCTGTCGAACTCCACCGTCAGGACTGAGTCGTTGAGCGTGGCCGACTCAAAGGCAGGCGGCGACATGGTCAGATTCGTCAGCTCGTAGCCGTTGATCTGTAAGCGATTCTGACCGGCGTCGTCATCGCGAATCGGGATGTTCCCGGTGCTCGGATAGTAGGTAATGAGGATGGTGTCCTCTTGCTTCACCGCCTCCGACAGCTTGATCTCTATCTTGCCGACCCCGTCCGGTCCTTCGTTTGAGATTCGAACTTCCAGAACGTCGGCGTCGGTTCCGGTGAATGTGAAGTGATCATGTACGACGCTGTCATCTGGCAGGGGATCGAACCGTGGGTCTTCATACAGATCCTGATCGAGGATGATCACGATCGCGTCTTCCTCCACGGTCGCCGATACCGGCGCCGGGGCCGTATCCGTCCGATTGTCGATGACTGCTGTGAAACTCTCGGCCTGATGGCCCGTCGAGTCGACAATCCCGTTCTGCGACGGCTTGGTGTAGATCACTAACGCCGATTCATCCTCCTTGAGCGCGGATGAGATTGTGAGCGACAGGCTCGAGTCATCGATTGAGACTCCGCTGACCGTTCGCTCGGAGTCAGCGGACAGACTGAACAAGGAGAACGCGATCACTGCCATCGAGTCCAGCGGCTGATCGAATGTAATGGTCAACGTGGCTTCATTCCCCACCACGGAGTCAACCTCTGGAGGGAGGTCGGTGTCATTAGTGACCGGCTCCATGAAGCCGGGAATCGCGGTCAGGTCAGATTGCAACAGCGGCGAAGTCGGCGGCGCGGTGTAGGTCAACGTGTACTCCGCGTCCTCGACCAGCGACGCAGACAGCGTCAACGTGACAGCCATACTCGAGATCAGGACGTGAGAGACGGATGGCTCATTCGAACCTAGCGAGAATGCCGAGGTGACCGGTGTGGAGCCAGTGTCCAGCATCACCGAGAAGCTGATGACGATCGTTGCGCCATCGCCGACGACGGATCGCACCAGCGGTTCTTGCGTGTTGTTGGTAACCGGGAAGTCCGAGAACGTCTCCACGAAGAGCGACTGACCGTCGCGCTTCAGTTTCACTGAATCCGCTGCCAAGTAGGACAAGGTGACGGCGTCATCATGCTCGACGGCCTGCGAAAGGCTGAGCGTCACTTCCGTGCCGTCGATGCTCACGCCGGTGACGGAGACGCCGGACGGCGTAACGTCGAAGTCCGCAGTGGGCGGACTCTGGCTCTCATCGAGCGAGCGGTCGAAGTGCAGCGCCAGCGAGTCATTGAAGACGGTCGCCGAGACCGGCCGCGGCTTGCCGTCGGTGTCATTGGTCACCGCTTGGTTGCTCCATGCGGGCGTCTTCCACGTCCCGTCGGCGCTCAGTAGAGACGGCTGACTCGCATCCGACGGCGGTAGATAGCTGATCGTGATCGTTTCATTGACGTCGGCCGCGGGATTCAGTCCCAACCGGACGTTGGATCCGTCGATAGCCACCGACTCAATCGCCGCCTGAGCGCTTCCTGCCAGCGTGAACGACGATATGGCGGGAATGCCGGCGATCGTGGAGAGGAGCGGATGCGACATAACGATCGTCAGCGACCGCCCGCTGGCATCGATCGAGGCGGAGTGGAACGTCGGGGTTGGATTGGACGTGATGTTCGTCACGGCTAGCGCCGTGAAGGATTCGACCAGGATCTCCTTGCCATCGCGTTTGAGCGGAGATCCCGACGGCGTGGAGTAGGACACGGTGACGGTCTCGGTGTGATTGACTGCCTGGTCGAGCGTCAACGTGAGGTCGCTGCCGTCGATCGAGCGGTCTGCGACCGTCGCCGTGGTTCCCGCGAGGGCGAAGGACGAAGCCGCCGGCAGGGACGCAGCGTCCAGTGGTCGATCGAAGGTGATCGTGAGACCGGCGCCGTCAACCTCCGCCGAGACAGTCCTCGGCCTGCCATCTGCGTTGTTGGTCACCGGCTGGTTGGAGAACGGGCCGACGGCGTGGGAGCCGTCGGCCGACTGCAAACGTCCCGCCATCTGGTCGGACGGTGGGGTGTAGCCGACCGTGATCGTCTCGTCGACATCGGCCGGCGGATGCAGCGAAAGGGAAACGCTGGAACCGGCAATCGTGAGCGATGCGATCGAAGCGCTTGTGCCCGAGAGAGAAACGGTGGAGCCCGCCGGCAGGTTCGCAGCGGACTCGTCCAGGTCGAGCGAAAACGTGATCGTCAGCGTCGCTCCATCGGCTGAGACCTCTGCGCTGCTGAACTCTGGGATCGGCGCGACTGTGTTGTTTGTGACGGTCTGATCGGTGAAGGAATCGGCGTCGACGGCGTTGCGTCCCTCGACCCTGGGAGGACTGCCAGGTTTGGTGTAGGACACGGTAATCGTCGATCCGGCCGTGACGGCCGGTGAGAGCACGAGCGTCACGACCGATCCGCTGAACGAGGTAGTGTTGACCGTCACGCCCGGCTGGCCGTTGACTGTGAACGCGCCGGCAGGCGCAACCGCCTTGAGCGGGAGATCGAAGGTGATCTGCAGCGTCGAACCATCGACCGTTGCGGCGCTGACGACGGGCTTGGCGGTTGGTGTCGTGCTGTTGAACAGGAACGAGGAGATGCTCGCCACGTCGTGAGCGCCGTCCGTCTGGCGCAGTGGCGACTGGTCGGGCTTGGTGTAGCGGAGCGTGTACGTTGGCGAGTTTCGATTGTGCAAGACGTTGTCCATCGTCAGCGTGACAGTGGCCCCGGAAATCGAGACGCCGGCAACCCCTGGCACGTGCTGGACTCCGCCGATCAAGAACGCGGCTTGACCGGGAACGCTGTCTTCATCCAGCGCCTCGCTGAAAGTTAAGGTCACGATGTCGTACAGCGCTGAAACCGAGGTCAGCGTCGGTGGCCGGTCGACACTGTTGGTGACCGATTGGGCCGACCAGCTGTCGACCGGTTTGTTGCCCTGGTCGAGGTCTTCGAGCGGGTGGCTAGCGTTTCCTTGGCTCTGGTCATACGCGACAGTGACCGTCTCACCTTCCTCGATGGCATCGCTGGCGGCTAGACGAAGTTCGAGTCGACCTACCGGACTGGATGGCGTAATGAGATCGCTGACTGCTCGCTCATCGCCGTCGGCCAAGACTGTGAATGCGGAGAAGATAGACCAGTGATAGCTGATGTCCGCGATTGCCTCGCAAAAGGTGACGAGGATGTTCCCGCCCGTGAGGTCCGTCTCCAACGACGCGATCGCCGGTGGGTCGTCGGTCAGATTGGTTACCGAGAGGTCTGTGAAATCAGCGAGTTCTGTGCCAGAGGAAATGATCGACGAGCCTGACTGCGAGTAGCTGACGGTGACCACTGAGGAGTCGCAATCGGGGTCGCGAACCGCCGCATCGAGGGTCAGGGTGAGCGTGGTCCCAGCGACGCTGGCTGAGTCGATGGTCAGCGTAGAGCCGCCCGCCGACACGGTGAAGTCCGAAGCATCGGCGGCGCTGGATGCGTCCACCTGGGACGAGAGCGTGATCGTCAGCGTGTCACCGTCCACGCTGGCCGATGACGCTGTCAGCGCAGCCTGGGACTCCGCCGAGTCCGTGAGCAGCCCGAGGATCGCCAATGACACCAACAGCGTCGCTGCGACCGCAATCGCTGGGCGAAACATGCAACGATGCTAGGAAGGCCGAACGTTTCTGTCAGCAGCCCGCCGACATGTCACGGCTGAGAGCGGTCGTTGGCGTGCTCAACGCCCGGTCCAGTTGGGCGGTCGCTTTTCGACGAACGCGCGCGGGCCTTCCTTGGCGTCTTCGGAGTTGAGCACCGTCCGGCCGACCCACTGACCGACCCGGTAGGACTCGTCGATCTGCAACTGACGCCACTGCTGGGCCATGAACTTCGTGCCCTCGACCGCGAGCGGTGCATTGGCGGCGATCATCTCCGCGATCTGGATCGCCCTCGGCATCAACGCGTCGGGCTCAAGGATCTCGCGGATCAGACCCATCCGCAGCGCATCGTCCGGCGAGATCCGGTCGGCCGTCAGCATGATGTACAACGCGTCGCCCATCGGCAGCATTCGCGCCAGATGGTGAATCGCATAGCCCGGCATGATCCCGCGCTTGACCTCGAACAGCCCGAAGAACGCCTCGGTCGAGGCGATCCGAATATCGCAGTCCAGCGCCCGTTCGAGTCCGCCGGCAATGCACAGACCATTGATCGCGGCGATAAACGGCTTGCGAGCCCGTGCAAAGGGCATCGACTCATCGAGGTCGTAGCCCATCGTGTTGCGCAGACCCTGCCGACGCTGATTGCCCTCGTTCATCTCCTTGAGGTCGGCCCCGGCCGAGAATGCGCGCCCTGCGCCGGTCAGGATCGCCGCGCGCATGTTGGGATCGGACTCGAGGTCCTCTACCGCCTCGCTCATCAAACGCCGCAGATCGCCGCCCAGCGCGTTCAGCCGGTGCGGCCGATTCATCGTTAGGACGGCGTAGTGGTCAAACTTCTCGTAGACCAGGTCCGGCGCCCCATCGGGCATGTCCACCATGGCTCGCTTCCCTAGAGCTCTGCCAGCGTGTCCCGCATGTCGCGGTCGTCAACGATGTTGCCGGTGTACGACGACGGCTGACTGGCGATCCATACGCTGGCCCGAGCCATCCAGTCGGCCGACTCGAATTCGGTCTGTGGATTGTCCGGCGTGGTCAGCGCGTACCAGTGACCCGGCGTCTTGATCAGATAGCGCAGCGTGAGCACATTGCAGGCGATCTGGTACTGCTGCAACTCCATCGCCCAGCCCTGCGTGATCCGCTCCAGCCCCGCCTTGACCATCCCGTAGAACTGTCCGCCCTCGCGCACGTCGTCATACGGACCGGGCCCCGGGAAGTCGGCGGCGCCCGACGAGATGTTGATGATGTCGCCGCCCGACTCCTTCATGTGTTCAATCGCATACTTAGCCAGCAACACCGGACCGCGCAGGTCTAGCTGCCAGATCAGGTCAATGTGCCGGTCCTGGACCGACTCCAATGTGCCCGGAACGAGAACGGCCGCGTTGTTGATCAGGATGTCGAGACCGCCGAGTTCAGAAGCAGTGGTGTCGATCGCACGAACGATCGACTCCGGGTCACGCACATCAAGCTGCACCGGCACCGCGTGGCCGCCCGCATGCCGAATCTCCTCGGCAACGGTGCGGATCGTCCCCGGCAGCCGAGGGTCTGGCGACGCTTCATCCGACCGCGCCGCGACCGCAACGGCCGCGCCGTGGGCGGCAAGACTGCGAGCAATGTCCGCGCCGATCCCGCGGCTGGAACCCGTGACCAGCGCCTTGCGTCCGTCCAACATTCCCATAGCTCAGCCCTCGTATCTCTATGTCCACGCCGCACAAGCCTGTAGACCCACAACGTCGGTCTGGGCGCGGGCATTCTAGCATCGCCGGGTGCTGAGCTTGACCTGGCCGCGCTTAGAACACCATCCACCAGGGAGCAGCCAGGACGTCGGGTCCGAGCCATTCAGCTTGCTCGCCGTCGTGCAGGAGGAGGCCGGGCAGACTTCGATCGCGGTATTCGTCGATGAACGTACGCAGATGCTTCGTATCCGAGAGTCGGACGCGTTTACTCGACTTCACCTCGATCGGCAGGACGCGTTCGCTCGATTCGATCACGAAATCAACCTCTTCGCCCAGCGTTGATCGCCAGAAAAAGAGATCAGCGGTCCTCGCGCCGCTGTCCCTCCAGGCCAGCAGGTCCTGCAGCACGATGTTTTCCAGGTGAGCGCCCTGCGGCTCGGGCTGTTGACTGAGGTGCAGGGCGACTCCAGTGTCGCTCCAGTAGATCTTTGGCGATTTGATCAACCGCTTGTTGCGGTTGACGGCAAAGGCGGGCACGCGGACCATCAGGTACGAGGTCTCCAGCAGGTTGAGGTAGCGGTGCGCCGTGGGCTGGGCCATGCCGATGTCGCGTCCCAGCGAGGTCTGGTTCAGGAGCTGCCCGACGTGCAGCGCAGCGGCCTGCATGAGACGACGAAAGTCTGGCAGCGCGGTGATGGCCGAGAGACTCTGCAGCTCTCGCTCCAGGTAGGTGCGTACATAACCGTCAAACCAGATCGCGCGTTCGCGCTCGGTCTGCATCTGGATCGCCGCCGGCGGGAAGCCGCCGCGGCGAGCCAGGTCACGCCAGTCTTCTTGCGGCAGGCGCTCCGCGTTGAGCATGTCGATCCAGTCTTGCTGGGGCGTCTCGAAGAAGCGATCCCACATGCCACATCGGGCGAGTCCCAGTTGTTCAGTGCGCGTCATCGGCCAAAGGGTCAGGTAACTGGCGCGCCCGGCCAGAGTCTCCGAGACGTTCTTCATGAGCAGCAGATTGGCGGATCCGGTCAGCAGAAACCGACCGGCCGCGCGCTGCTCGTCGATCTCTCGTTTGATCGCCAGCATCAGCTGTGGTTCGCGCTGCACTTCGTCAATCGTGACTGGCTGCGGACCGCTCAGGATCAACTCCGGGTCTGTGCGTGCGGCGCTGAGCGCCTCGGTGTCGTCCAGCGTCACGTAACGCCGCTCAGCGCCCTGGAGCTGGCGTACGAGCGTGCTCTTGCCGGTCTGACGCGCGCCGGTCACGACGACGCTGGGCATCAGCCGCAGGTGCTCGGCGAGGCTGTCATTCATGAGTCGCGGAAGTGTGTCCGGCGTCATGCTGTGAATGATAATCATTCATATCGTGAATGACAATCATTCACAGCATGAATGTATCTCCACCATCTCGTGAATGATAATCATTCATATCGTGAATGAAAATCATTCACGAGATTCTCCCAAGCCCTACACTGCCCCCATGACCAACCCTGTCGACGCCCTGGGTCTCGTCATTCTCCCCGGCGGCGCCTTCGTCATGGGCACCGACGACCGTCGCCGCGACGAACGCCCTGCCCATCAGGTGATCGTCGCTCCGTTCCGCGCCGCCGAACGGCCGGTCAGCAACGACGAGTACGCCGCATTCGTTGAGCAGACAGACGCCTCGTCGCCGCCCTTCTGGACTCAGCGGAACTTCTGCATTCCCGAGGCTCCGGTCGTCGGCATCTCCTGGCACGACGCTGTGGCTTACTGCGAATGGCGTAGCGATGCTTCCGGGACCGTGTTCCGGCTGCCGACCGAGGCCGAGCGAGAATATGCAGCACGCGGCGGCCTGGAATGCGCCGATTGGCCCGAGGACACGGAATCCTGGCCAACCGATCACGTGCGAGAGACGGTTGCTCGGGCGGAGCACCCACACGTTCCAATAGAAGCCTGTCGGAATGCGTTCGGTCTCTACTGCACCGCCGACAACGTGCACGAATGGTGCTCGGACTGGTACGACAGGAGTTTCTATTCAGCGTCACCAGCCGATGAGCCAACCGGGCCCGCGCAGGGAGTGCGGCGAGCCAGCCGGGGCGGTTCCTGGCGGCACCGGATCAAGTTCACGCGCGTCAGCGCCCGTTCGAGCCTGTCGCCCAACTATCGCTACAACGACTACGGCTTCCGCGTCTACGCCAACGTCCACTAGGAAGCTTGAGTGAGGAACTGAGGAGTCCACCATGGCCATCCGCACGACCGTCGTCGGTTCCTGGCCAATTCCGTTCGGTCAGCGGCTGGAGCTGAAGCGCTACTACGCCGGAGAGCTCTCAGACGAAGCAGCCAACACCCTGCTACAGACAGCGGCCCGCATCGCCATGGACGAGCAGCTTGCCTGCGGACTCGACCAGATCATGGGCGGCGAGGTCTTCGCGCCCGACTTCCTCCACCACATTCCACCTCGCCTCGACGGCCTGGAAACGCTCGCCCCGCGAATCACATCCAGGGGTCAGCAAGGCGTCGGCCGCTACAAGGTCATCGATAAAGTCACCGCGCCGCGTGGCACTGGACACGCCAAAGCC
>DAOUHS010000066.1:0-9678 GCA_034428415.1 Dehalococcoidia bacterium | reverse complement strand
GAGGCCCCGGTCTACTGGTACGACCGACCTGGAGTGACGCCGTTCTGGGCGATCACGAAGTACGACGACATCCAGCACATTTCTCGTGATCCGGAGACGTTCATCAGCAGCCAGCGCCTGGTGATCCGCTCGGCCGGTTCCGGCGACGGCGGAGCCAACGATCCATCGCTGACCGTCCCCAATCTGATCAACATGGACCCGCCCGAGCACGGCAAGTACCGCAACGCGACCAGCCGGCGCTTCTCGCCTCGAGGGATGCGGCTGTTGGAAGATCGGATCTACGAAATCGCCGATGCGGTGGTGGATGACGCTGCTGCCCATCTCGTCAATCAGTTGACCAATCGCCGCGAGGCCGATTTCGTCCGCGATGTGGCTGCCAAGATGCCGATGGCGGCGATCTGCGAGCTGCTGGCGGTCGAGCGGGACTCGTGGGAGGACATCTTCGGCTACACCAACGAGTTTCTTGGCTCCGAAGACCCTGAGTACCAGAAGGGCCGCACGCGCCGCGAGACCTGGCAGTCGGGCATGCGCGGTCTGCAGTCTTACTTCACCGCACACATCGAGCGCAAGCGCCGAGAGCCCGACCACAGCGTGATGACGACCCTTGTGCAGGCCGAGATCGACGGTGAGCCGATGCCCGACCATGAGATCCTGTCCTACGCGATCTTGCTGATCCTGGCTGGCAACGAGACGACTCGCAATGCCACATCGGGCGGCATGCAGGCGCTGATCGAGCATCCCGAGCAATATGAGCGCCTGCGCGACGATCCCGACTTGCTCGACGGCGCGGTCGAGGAGATGCTGCGCTGGACGTCGCCGGTGGTGCACTTCGCGCGGACGGTCACTCGAGACACCGAAATCCGCGGAGTGCCGATCAGAGAGGGCGAGACCTTGGCGATGTGGTACCCGTCGGCCAACCGCGACGAGGATCACTTCGAGAATCCTGATGTCTTCGACATCACCCGCTCGCCCAACGAGCACCTGGCCTTCGGAGGCTTCGGAGAGCACTTTTGCCTCGGTACCCACCTGGCCAGGCTGGAGATGCTCTCGATCTTCCGACATGTGATTCAACGCCTCGACCACTTCGAGCTGACCGGTGAGGTCGAGCGGCTGTCGTCGGGCCTGATTGGCGGGTTCAAGCGCCTGCCAGTGTCGTACTCGGTTCGCTAGGCCTCCCATTCCCGCCTCTTCCACTTTCCAACGTGAGGTGCCGAAGGCGGAGGGTCGCTTCCCGCTCCGATAGTCCATGCCGCAGGAGCGAGATTCCGGACAAGCGACCCTAGCAGCATCGGGGCGATTAGATGCGAAAGCTGTTGCTTGAGTCATTGTCTGGACTCAGTTCCTGACAGCAGCTGCCACGGCACGTGCTCTAGCGATCAGTCAGGCAGAGCAGACGAGGACAGCGGCCATGGCATCGAACAAGGATTCCGATACCGGCTCAAACTAGGGATCTGGATCAGCGCCAAGAAAACCCAGTCGCCGGGAGGTTTTGAAGAGGTTGGGCGGCGTGGCTGCTGGAGCCGCCGTCACCGGAGCACTCATCCCAATTGATGGTATCAGCGTCGAGCCTGATGACCGGTTAAGTTTTCCGGTGTCTACTAAGGCTGCCACTGATTTGGAGCCTTTGTTCATGCTCTCGAAGATAAGGACTATAGGAGGAGAGTAAAGAACGCGAACCTCAGCCGGCACAGGGGGGCAGTGGAGTTGGCTGAACTGGCGGATGATGACGGCCTGATCCCGAGCCTTGTGGATGCCGGCATCGCTGTCTTTGATTTCCTCAGTGGTGAACGTTCAAAAGAAGAACTCTTCAGAGTTCATAAGTGCGCCATTGCAGCAGTAGAGGAAAAGTACCCAAGCGCTTTTGACGCGCCGTCGAAGTATCGCTTGGCGGCACAAGCCCGTTACTTGGAGTACGCAGCCACCCAAATGGTATACAACGTCTGGATGGCGCAGGCGGAGAAAGGTGACACTCCACTTCGGAGAACCCCTACAGGACATTGGGTTCGCTTGGACCAAAATGCGTCTGAGGCGAAAAGCAAGGATGCGCCCGGCGTGACCGCACGTCAAGCTGAGGGCTCAACTCCTCCTAACGAGAAAGGAGGCGAAGATGGAGTGCAAGCTACTTTTATCGGGGCGTTCCTCGGCGCAGTCCTGGGGGTGGGCGCGATTGCCACCATCGCGCTATGGGCAACTGTTGCAATCGCCACAATGGCGGTTCTAGCCCTCGCAGTCATTCCCCCATCAGTCAGCACGAGCGGGTGGAATCCCGCATGGAGCACAGTAGGATAATCAATGGCTGTCATACTACCTCACACCCTTTCCATCATTACGACGCATCAGTGCACAGCCGCTTGTGAGCACTGCTGCTTTACATGCACGCCATATGTGACCAAGGCGATCCCGCATGACCGCTTACATCGCCTCATTGACGAAACAGTTGGTGTTCCTAGCATCAAGATCGTGGTGTTCACGGGCGGGGAGTGTTTTTTCCTCGGGGAGAAACTGGATGACCTGATTGCCCGCGCTGCCGCTCTTCAACTGAATACGCGAGTGGTCACCAATGGCCATTGGGCGGTGACGAGGCAAGCTGCCCATGATCGAGTCCTCTCGCTTGCGTCGGCCGGACTGAGTGAGATGAACATCAGTACCGGTGTTGAGCACGAACGTTACGTGGCGCGAGAGCGTGTAGTGCACGCAGCGCTTGCCCCCGAGGCAGCAGGTATGACAACTTTGATCGCAGTTGAGATTCAGGAGTATTCTGACTTTGGGTCGGAATACTTCATCGATCACGATGAGTTGGGACCACTGGTGACGGAAGGGAGAGTCATTCTGATTCAGAGTGTGTGGATCGAGAATGGAGGAGATTCCCGAATCGCCCACGCCCGTGAGCATTCGAGGTTCCGACCGGAGAACATCAGTGGCTGTAACACTGTTCTGAATGTCGTGAGTGTTACTCCGGATATGGAGTTGATCGCGTGCTGTGGATTGCACATGGCACGACTTCCAGAGCTGGCTCTCGGATCGGTTGCCAAGCGTACCTTGGGTGAAGGTCTCGCGCCGGCGCCGGATGATCTTTTGAAGATGTGGATACACGTGGATGGGCAGGAGCGAATTCTCCATTTCGTCAAGCAACATGCCCCCGAATACGAATTGCCGTTATCATCCTCTCATCCCTGCGAGACATGTTTGTATCTGTACGAGGACCAGACGGTGCGAGAAGTGCTGTTCGACCGCTATCAAGAAGAAGAAGAGCGAGTCGTGAACTTGTATTTGAATGGGCTTGCGAGTAATGTGTTTCAGGATAGATTGCTAATGTCCGATCCAGGTGCGGTGCGAGTGTGGGCTGCTGAACGGGACCGGGAGGAGAGCGGGGAAGAGTGATGTGCGACCAGCCTCGGCCGAGTGGCTTCTACGTTGTGCTATTGATGGTGCTGATGTTTGTCGGTGCCGGCACATGCGTGGGAGTAGTGGTGGAGATGCAGTCAAACAGTGTGTTGGTCCTGGTGGGTATAGTGATGCTTTTTGCTCTACCGATGACGGCATTGACGCTGTTGCCGCTGCACGCTGCGTTTAGGACGCGCTATCTGATCGAGGACGGCGTGGTGACATTGCGTGCGGGTGTTGTGATTCGGGCGACGTTGCAGTGCGCCGACGTTCGTGATGTGACGCACGTACCGTTTATCCCGCGGGTGTTGGGCTGGGGGGGAGGGCGAGGATTGGCGAACCGGTTTACCAATGGCATCATGATTACGATGAACTCAGACGCCGTCTATTATCTGAGTCCGAGCAAGCCTAGTGAGTTTTTGGAGGCCTTGAGGGACGCTATGGGACAGTGTGCTGGCCCATAAGCATGTCGCATTCAGGTGGCCACAGATACTTTGGTCTGCCTGAATTGGAGGATATGAGGGACAGTGGACGCACGTTTGGGCCTGCGAGAGGTAACTGGTTGGGGGCCTACAGCGTCGCGCCTCCGTCGACGGTGATGGTTTGGCCGGTGACGAAGACGTTTCTTTCGATCAGGGCGACGATGGCGTCGGCGCAGGTTTCGGGTGTGGCGACGCCTCGCAGGGGGGCGGTTTGCCCGAGGCGCTTGCGGCCAGCCTCGTAGGTGTCTTCTCCCAGGCCGCCTCTGAGCCAGCGACCTTCGATAAACCCGGGTGCGATCGTGTTGATTCGGATTTCGGGTCCCAGCACCCTCGCCAATGACTTGGTGATCACGTTGACGCCGGCCTTGCTGGCGGCGTAGGGGATGCAGGAGCCGCCTCCGCCGGCGCCGGCGACGCTGCTGACGTTGACGACGGCGCCTTCGCCGGCAGCTCTCATGTGGGGTGTGGCGGCTCGTGTGCAGTTGAAGACGCCTCGCAGGTTGGCTCCGAGGATGTCGTCCCAGACGTCGTCGGTGACCGCTTCGAGGTCGTCGTGGGCGATGAAGTGGGTCATGCCGGCGTTGTTGACCAGGATTTCGAGGTGACCGAACTCGTCAACGGCCGCCTGGATGAGTTTTCGGCAGTCGTCGTCGGAGCGGGTGTCGGCTTGCACGGCGATCGCTGCGCCGCCTGTGGACTGGATCTCGTCGACGACTCGTTGTGCGGCGTCGGCGCCGCGGAAGTAGTTGACGACGACTGAGGCTCCGAGTGAGGCGAGGAGTTTAGCGGTGGCTTCGCCGACTCCTGAGGATGATCCGGTGACGACTGCGACTTTGCCGTTGATCTCCATGGTGACTCCTTGCTTTGCAGACGCGAGAGACCGCTCCAACCGGAGCGGCCTCTCGTGATTCGCGTGACCCCCACCGTCGCTCTGCGACACCTCCCTATTCAAGGGGGAGGAGAGGGGAAGCCGAGCGTTAGTCTCCGCCGCCGGCTGCGGCTGCTGCGGCGAGGCCTTCGGGCATGACCTCGGGGATGTCGATGTTGTAGAGCTTGGCCGAGTTTTCCCAGAGGATCTTGCGGCGGATCTCTTCCGTCTGCCCCTCGAGACCGTCCTCGATCGTCTCCTGCACGTTGCCGTAGAGGCAGGTTGGGTGCGGGAAGTCGGTCTCGAAGAGGATGTTGTCGGCGCCGATGTCATCGATCAGCTTGCGCGGCGCGATCTTCTCGAACCAGTAGCAGGCGTAGACCTGTCGGCGGAAGTAGTCCGAGGGCATCATCTCGAACTCGGGACGTGCCTTGCGGATGTCGGCGGCGAGGAAGTGGTAGTCGCAGCTCTCGAGGCAGAACGGTACCCAGCCGATCCCGGACTCGACCGAGATGAATTTGAGCGTCGGGAAACGCGCAAGCACCCCGGAGAGCAGGAGGTCGGTGAGCTGGAAGCCGTTGGTCATGAACAACTGCGTGGAGAGCCGCGCGTAGGTGATCTCGTGGCCGTCTACGCGCAGGCGCTCGGGCGTGAAGCCGTCGTTGAAATCGCCCGAGCCGACGTGGAACGCAATTGGCATGTTGGTTTCGACGGCGGCGTTCCAGATCGGGTCCCAGTGGTGGTCGCCGAGAAACGGCTGGCCGTGCGACTGAGGGTCGCCGGTGAACAGGATGCCTCCGTGGCCAATGCTCTTGGCGCGATAGATCTCAGCGGCGGCCTGGTCGACATCCCAGAATGGTACGGAGGCGTTGGGCACGAATCGTTCCGGAGCTGGAGAGATCCAGTCGATCTGGAAATCGTTCCAGGCTCGGACGCATTCCATCATCAGCTCGGGCTCGCCGAGTTGGAGGAAGCGCTGCGATGCGAAGCCGGCGACGTTCGGGTAGAGCACCTGGGCGTAGACGCCGGTCTCATCCATCAGCTTGAGCCGCTCGTGGACGTCGAACGATGCGGGGTGCGCTGCTTCGTAGGTCGGTGGTGAGGAAGGAAACTTGCCCTTCCAACCGGCGAATACGCCTGAGGGAGCATTGGCGACCTTTTCGTCGCCGATGAACCAGGCGTTGACGCCTTCGTTGTCCTGCTTGACGTGGAGGACGCGGTCGCCCCACTTCGATGAGACACGGCTCGTCCAGAGGTCGGCCGGTTCGGTGATGTGGGTGTCGGCGTCGATGAAGGTTGTGAAAGTCATCTGATCTTCCGAGGATTCAGGCGCGAGGTCGTTTGCGCTGGTGCTAGTCGCCGCCGCCGGCTGCTGCGGCTGCGGCGAGGCCTTCGGGCATGACCTCGGGGATGTCGATGTTGTAGAGCTTGGCCGAGTTCTCCCAGAGGATCTTGCGGCGGACCTCTTCCGACTGTCCTTCGAGGCCGTCCTCGATCGTCTCCTGCACGTTGCCGTAGAGGCAGGTTGGGTGGGGGAAGTCGGTCTCGAAGAGGATGTTGTCCGCGCCGATGTCGTCGATCAGCTTGCGCGGGGCAACTTTCTCAAACCAGTAGCAGGCGTAGACCTGTCGGCGGAAGTAATCCGAGGGCATCATCTCGAACTCGGGCCGCACCTTTCGCACGTCGGCGGCGAGGAAGTGGTAGTCGCAGCTTTCGAGGCAGAACGGCACCCAGCCGATGCCCGACTCAACCGAGACGAACTTCAGGTCCGGGAAGCGCGGGAGCACGCCGGAGAGCAACAGGTCGGTCATCTGCAGGCCGTTGGCCATGAACAGGACCGTCGAGGTGCGTGCGTACGTCACCTCAGGGCCATCAACCGCCAGTCGCTCCGGCGTGAATCCGTCGGTGAAGTCGCCGGAGCCAATGTGGAACGAGATCGGCAGGCCGGTGTCGGTCGCGATGTTCCAGAGCGGATCCCAGTGATGGTCGCCGAGGAACGGCTCGCCGTGGGACTGCGGATCGCCGGTGAAGAGGATGCCGCGCATGCCCTTCGGCGCGACGCGCTCGATCTCCTTGACCGAGGCCTCAACGTCCCAGAAGGGGATCGAGATGTTGGCGACGAAACGCTCGGGCGCGACGGAGATCCAGTCGATTTGGAAATCGTTCCAGGCGCGCACGCATTCGAGCATCAGCTCGGGGTCCTTGAGCGAGAGGAATCGTTGCGAGGCGAAGCCGGCGACGTTGGGGTAGAGGACCTGGGCGTAGACGCCGGTCTCGTCCATCAGCTTGAGTCGCTCGTGGACATCGAACGATGCGGGGTGGGCCTCTTCGTAGGTCGGCGGCGAGCTGGGGAACTTACCTTTCCAACCGGCGAAGACACCGGAAGGCGCGGCGGCCACTTTGTCGTCACCGACAAACCAGGAGTTGATCCCCTTGTCGTCCTGTTTGACGTGGAGGACCCTGTCGCCCCACTTGGAGGAGACGCGAGAGGTCCAAAGGTCGGCGGGCTCGGTGATGTGGGTGTCGGCGTCAATAAAGGTCTCAAACGCCATGCGTGCTCCTTCTGTTCAGGGCGCGGAAGTGGATCGACGCCAGTGTAACGGGGACGACACTGATTCGCAGAGCTATGGGATCACGGGTTCACCTGAGACTGCCTTGATGATGTCGAAGTAGCTGATCACGACGATGAAGATTAGTAGCGCGGCGAATCCGGCCATGTGTACGAGGCCCTCGCGCTCCGGGCTGATCTTCTTCCCGCGCCGGGCGATTTCGATCAGGACGAACATGATCCGCCCGCCGTCGAGCATCGGCAGGGGGAGGATGTTGATGATCGCGAGGTTGAGCGAGATCAGCGCAGCCAACTCGATCAGCCGAGACCAACCGGCGCGGTCCACGACCTCGCCGGTGACTCGGGCGATGCCGACAGGTCCAGATAGCTCGATCGGTTCGCCGCCGGCGATCCACGAGCGGATGCGATTGCGGACGAGGATGAACGTGTCACGCGTCTGCGTCCAACCGGCGGAGATCGACTCGCCGACTGAGGGACTGTCGCGGGCTACCAGCCGAGACGCGTTCGCAATGCTGATGCCGGTCGCACCCTGCGGCACCTCGATTTCGATGCCCGGCGGTGGATGGACGGGGTCGATCTCCAGCGCCTTGTAAATCGAAGCCATGCGTACGGATTCATCGATCGCGATGCTCAGCATCGTGTCGTCTTCTTGCGTCACGTAGCTGATGCGGCCGGGCAAGTGGAGTACGAGGCCCTGTTGGAGTTCCTCGGTCTCGATGCCCCAGCCGGCGATCACCGAAGCGGGTGAGACACCGAGTTCGTCGGCGATGTCATGGACGGAATCTCCCGGTTGGACGATGTGAGTCAAGGGTTTGGGCGCCAGTCGAGCGTGGACTCGCGTATCGAACACTTCGGGGTCTCTGGTTGCTCGGCTGCTCGTCAAGGTCTGCTCCGGCGGACGCTCGACTGTGAAGCGCAGCGTCTCGCCCAGGTTCAACTGGATTGCGCGGCCGAGATCCTGGGCGTTCTGAATCGGTTCGCCGTCAACGGCGATGATGCGGTCACCGGCGCGGATCCCGGCCTGGTGGGCTGGGGCATGCTCGATCGTGCTGGTGACGACCGCGGGTCCGGCCGAGACGTTGTCAGGGATCAAGGCGCCGACGGCGAACAGGATCAGGGGGAGGATGGCGTTGACGAGTGCGCCTGCAGCGAGGATGAGAATCCGTGTCAGTTTCGACTTCGCGCCGAGTGAGCGAGGGTCAATGCCGACGGTGAGGCCGAAGATCGTCGCCTCGCCCTGGTCGTTGATGAACCGGGCGCGCTGTTCGGGTGTGGTCTTGAGGTCGGGAGCCGGGGGGCGGCCGTCGTCTTCCTCCTCCGCCCGAGTAGTGGTCAACGTCCACGATGTCTTGCGACCGTCGGTCTCGGTGTGGTCGTAGGTGAAGACCATCTTCGGGTCGCCGGGCGTGCGGAAGATCCGGTCGAGGAACTGATCCGGGCTGATCACTCGTTTGCCATTGACTTTGAGAATCCGGTCGCCGGCGACGAAGTGTTCCGCCATGCGAGAGCCCTTCTCGACATCGGTGATCAGCAGCCCGGATGCCTCCTCGCCGGTCAGGCGGACGAATCCGCCGATTGGCAGCCAGTTGAAGGAGTAGAGGGTTTCGCCGAACTGCCAGCCCTTGCCGATTCTCGGCGGCAGGCCGATGCCGAACTCTTCGACCCGGACAGCGGCCAACTTGGCGGCGACGAAGTGTCCGAGCTCATGCAGAACGACCAGTCCGAGGAGCACGCCGATAAAGGGGAGGATCGTATCGATCAGGACCATGGGCTCAGCGTACTAGCGAAGTGAAGTAGCCGAACCGTGAGTGGGCACGGGGCAGCGAAGCTCAGGTTCGGGCCGCCATTGTTTCGTCAATGGAGCGCCTAGGTGGGCTGGGCTTGCTGTCGCGGTGTGGGAAAAAAACCGCGAGCGCCGTGGAAGTCGGGACCTCCGAACGGCGGCGCTTCCGGTTGGGTATTAGGGGACATCGTCATCCTCTTGCTTGGCCGCTTCGTCGTCCTCGTCTTGCTGCTGCTCCTCGGCCGCCTTGGCCTTGGCCTCGGCGACGGCCTTGCTGTAGTGGCTGAAGCCGGTGAACTTGAGGCCGTGGAATTTGCTCTTGGTCTTGTCTAGGGCCGCGTCTTTGGTTCTGCCGACGGCGTCTTTGGCTTCGTCGTAGAGGCCGATCATGCGGGCCAGGGCCTTGGTCGCCTGGATTTGGACGTAGGCGGGCCCGTTGGTGGCGTGGTGTTGGAGGTGCCCGCGGATGGAACCGAACTTCGTGGGGTCGGAGTACTCGCACTGGGAGCGGGTGTGGCTGGAGGAGTAGGGTGAGTTCGGGCTAGGCGTCGGAATCGTCGCCACCCGGGTTCTGGCTTCGGAGGAAGTTTTC
>DAOUHS010000065.1:0-4983 GCA_034428415.1 Dehalococcoidia bacterium | reverse complement strand
CCACGGCGAACTTGACCGAAGCCGAGCCGTCCTTGGTCACCGGACCGTTGCTGTCTTCGTCGGCAGCGTTGGTGTTGGCGTGGTTCGAACCGATGGCCGCGAGCCCGGTGTTGGCCGAGGCTGAGAAGTTGACCTCAGTGCCGTCGATCACCGGGTTGCCGGCCTCATCGGTCAGCGAAGCCGTGACGGTGATGACATCGCCAATGGTGTCACTGGTGGCGCTGCTGGCCTCGACATCGACGTTGGCCGAACCGCCGACAATCTCGAAGTCGACCGTCGCCGTGCTCTTCGAGCCCAGCATGACCTCAAGGGTGTAGGTACCGGTGTCGGCCTTCTCGTTCGGGTCCGACGAGATCGTGATCACCACGACCGTGGCAATGTCGGAGTCGTCCTCGGTGTCGTCGGTGCCCTTGGTGTCGATCTTCTGGGCTTCGCTGGCGCTGACATTGCCGGCCGTCTCGCCGTCCTCGTCCAGCAGCTTGACGCTGGTGGTCTGCAGCGGGTTGATGCCGGCCGCGTTGCCGGCCTCGTCGACCGCAGTCAGCTCAACCGTGATCGAGTCGCCCTGTTGACCGAGTTGGTCGTCCGGGTCGCCCAGGCTGAGCGTTTCCGCGTCGCCGCTGAAGACCAGCGTGAGCGTGTTGGTCTTGACATCGCCGGCCGAACCGATCACCGTCGCGCTGACGTCGACCGTGCCGGCGGTGCTCCTGCTGATCGCCACCGCTTGGTTGGCGCCGACGTTGTCCTGAGTTGCGTCATCGGTCTCGGCGTAGGTCTTGCTGTTCGCGTCTCCGTCGACGGTGGCGCCGACAGCGAAGACGATTACCTGATTGACATCAGCGTCGTTGGCGGCGTTGCCCAGCGAGTTGGTCGAACTCACGAGCAGGTAAATCGTCGAGCCAAACCGCTTGTTGGTCGCGTCCGGAGTCGCGTCCGCGTCCGGAGACGGCGCCACAGGATCGCCCTTGACATTGTTAGGGGAGAGGCTGGCCGCGGCCAGGCCTTCGCCCGCTTCGCCAACGGTCAAGGTGATCGTGTCGGTGACATTGCTCACGCCCTCGGCGTTGTCGGCAGAACCGTTCAGATCAGCGGTGAAGGTCAGCGTGTAGTCGCCCTCGGGCGCGCCGGCTGTGTTCAGGGTCCAGGACGCCTGCTTTTCGGTGGGGTCCGTATCAGAGGCGTCGTTCGTACCCTCAGTCCGCGACTGGGTTGTGCCGTCAGTGATTGCAATGGACAGACCGGTGGTCGGAATCGTCAGATTGACCGTTGAGTCATTGGACTGGGACTGGAGCGTCGCGATGACCGTGACCTGCGTACCAGCCGCGACGATGCCGTCCGAGTCGCCGTCGAACTCGATCTTGTTGAAGCCGAAGGGAAGAACGACGACCTCGTATTCAAGATCGGGCAATTTAGTATCGTCAGTCGCGGTGTCCTTGATGGTGACGGTCGTGCTGCCTGCGGCGACGCCTTGCACGGTCACATCGTCGTCGCCGGCGCTGTAACTGACAATCATCGCGATGGTCGCGTCGGCAGATTCTGCCGTGTCGTAGTCGCCACCGGCGGCGACGGTATCGGTCTCGCCGATCTCCACCGTCACGCTGCCGTCAATCGCTGCGACGGACTGGACAACGGCGAACAGGGCGACCGCAAGCGCGGCAAGCACTGCCAGGGCCGCCAGGTTCGTGCGCTTTCGCGCGAGAGTTCCAATCATGTTGTGCCCTTTCATTGGGCTGAGTGCGCGAGCGGAACCTGTTTCCGCTCGCCGTCTGCCTGCTTGCGTGCTGTCGCCGATGGCGCCTCCTTCTGGATGCGGCCGGGCCCGCCGTCCGCTGTGTCGGGGGACCGACACGGGCCCCGCCCGCGCATGGTGTGCCCCAGGTATTGAGTTTCCACGTCGTGATCTTCTCGTATTGGGGAGTGGCTACGCAACCGATTATGGGACATGGGGTGATTGAAATTACAGTCGCGTAACGAAGCGGGCCAGGCGGCATGGGACGAGCGGCGAGCGGACTGGGCTGCGGGTTCCGGCTGCCTCAGCCGAAGACGGCGTACATCAGGGCGCCGAAGAGGGCGCCGAAGCCGGCGACGCCCAGCGTGACCAGGATCAGGAAGACTCGCCACATCGTTCGATTGAGGTTCTCAATGCGAGAGTGAACATCGGCAAACCGTTGATCAAGCTCGCGCCGCAGCTGGTCCTGCAACTCGCGCAGGTCCTGCTTGGTCGCCACCTCACTGAGGCGCTCGTCCAGGCCCACGGCGATCCGCTCCGCCGGCTCGGGCGATACGCCGGGCTCGATCAGACCGCGCTCCAGCTCGCGGGCCATAGTGACCATCTGCGGATCCTCCTCGCCTCGAGCTCAGGATAGTGCAGCGTCGCCTATCCTAACGCCGGGCCAGCGCAGCGAAGGCGAGCGATTATGGGCAGCCTGGATGGTAAGACGGCGGTCGTGACCGGCGGCGGACGCGGGATTGGCCGGGCGATCGCGCTGGAGATGGCGCGTCAGGGCGCGAAGATCGTGGTTTCGTCGCGGACGCAGGCGCAGCTGGACTCGGTGGTCGCGGAAGTCGAGCAGATCGGTACGCGGGGCCTGGCGGTGATCGCCGACGCGCTGGATAGAGAGCAGTCGAAGGCGCCGGTGCGCCGGGCGATCGCCGAGTTTGGTTCCTGCGACATCCTGGTCAATAATGTCGGCGGCGGCGCGCCGCTGCGAGGCTCGCAGAATCCCTTCACGCACGACGACGATGTGTTCGAGGCGAATCTGGCGCTGAATCTGACCTCGGCCTACTGGACGACGCGCGAGGCGCTGCCGCACATGCGGGACGCGGGGTACGGCCGGATCTTGACGATTGGGTCGGGTTACGCGAAGCGCTCGGGCGGGGCGTTGGCGTATTCGACGGCGAAGCACGGGCTGATCGGGTTCACCCGCGCCCTGGCCCACGATGTGGCGGCGCACGGGATCACGGTCAACTGTTTGTGTCCGGGCTGGACCAATACGGCGCTGGTCGACTGGGAGGCGATGGGCAAGGCGGCGGGGATTTCGGCGGAGGAAGCGCACGCCTGGCGGGCGTCGGAGAATCTGCAGAACCGGGTGTTGGAGCCGGAGGAGCTGGGTCCGATGGCGGCGCTGCTGGCCGCGCCGGAGTCGGCGGGGATCACGGGCCAGGTGATCTCGGTCGACGGCGGCTACAAGGTTTAGTCCGCAGTGGGTTTAGTCCGCAGGGGTTCGGATCGGACAGGCAATCAGGCAATAGTGTGAGCGAATAGCGGAAGGATTCCTCCATGACGTACCAGGATCTGACACTTGAGATCGAGAACTCTGTTGCGATTGTGACGCTGAACCGTCCCGAGAAGATGAATGCGATGGGTCCGCGCCTCGTCTTCGAGCTGCTCGAGGTGCTCGAATCGACGCGCCACGAGGACGAGGTTAAGGCGATGGTGATCACCGGCGCCGGTCGGGGTTTCTGCGCGGGCGCGGATGTGTCGGGCGGGGCGGCGATGCGGAAGCTGTCGGACGAGCTGGACGAAGCGGACAGCTACCGGCGTCACAAGGAGGCGCCGATCGGCCACTACGGCGTGCTTTTTTCCACGCTCAACGATTACCCGAAGCCGATCGTGGCGGCGGTCAACGGAGCGGCCGCCGGCGCGGGGATGTCGTTGGCGCTGGCCTGCGACATCCGTCTGGCGAGCACGAATGCGAGGTTCATCAGCGCCTTCGTCCACCGAGCGATCACGCCCGACACGGGCAGCACGTACTATCTGCCGCAGATGCTGGGCAAGGGCCGAGCGCTCGAGTTGATGTACACGGGCGAGCCGCTCAACGCGGCCGAGGCGGAACGCTACGGTCTGACGAATCGGACGCTGGACCCGGAGTCGCTGGTCGATGAGGCGATCGCGCTGGCGGAGAAGATCGCGCGCGGTCCGTCGCTGGCGATCGAGCTGACCAAGCGTCTGGTCAACAATCAGGCCTCGACGTTCGACATGCAGGTCGAGCGGGAGGCCTGGGGTCTGGGCGTGACGGGCGACTCGGAGGATCGGCAGGAGGGGATCGACAGCTTCCTGCAGAAGCGTCCGGCGGAATTCCGGGGTCGGTAGAGCTCAAGGGGCCGTTAGGATCGGGCAAGCGCCGGGTTAGCAACCGGCGCTAGGGCGGCCGCTGTGAGTAGGCCACTATCCCGACACGGCGGTCGCCTGCCCTAGGACCATCATAGGCGAAGTTGGTCGCTGCCGGCACGATCGACAATCTGCGGAGGAAACCGTATGACCACCAAGATCACCGACGTCAAAGTCGACGTGTTCAACTGGGAGACCCCCAACTGGCGGGTCGGCTCGGGGATGCGCTTTGGCGGGGCCAATCAGCTCTCTGTGGTGAGCGTCGAGACCGACGCCGGAGTCACGGGCCATGCTTTTCTCTCGCGGCCGCAGCACCACGCGCAGGTGCTGATCGACGTGCTCAAACCGCGCGTGATCGGCAAGAACGCGCAGGACATCGGCCGCATCTGGCATGACCTGTACAAGCAGAACCGCGCCGTCTCGACGGCTGCCATCGGCGCGATCGACATCGCGCTCTGGGATATCAACGGCAAGATCGCTAATCAGCCGATCCACCGCCTGCTCGGAACTTGTAAGGACGAGGTCCCGGTCTATTCCTCGACGGCCTGGTGGGAGACGCCGGAGGAGTACGCCGAGGAAGCGCTCCAGTTCCAGAACGACGGCTGGATCGCTCACAAGATCCACCCGCACGGCATCGCCAAGCCCGACATCGAAATCTGCAGGGCGGTCCGCGAGGCCGTCGGCGACGAGATGATCCTGATGCTCGACAGCATGTGGAGCTATCAGTACGAGGACGCGATGCGCGTCGGGCGGGCGATCGAAGACCTCAACTACTACTGGTACGAGGATCCGCTGGTCGAGGAAGACATCTACAACTACGTCAAGCTGCACCAGAAACTCGACATCCCGATCATGTCAACCGAGTACGCGCC
>DAOUHS010000064.1:0-13845 GCA_034428415.1 Dehalococcoidia bacterium | reverse complement strand
CATCTGAGACCTGCTACTGCAGGGCGCCGGAGCCGCTGATCCGCCACTCTTCCTCTACGACTCCTTGCCGATGTGCGTGCAGCGTGCGATGGAGTAGGACCGTGCTGTCGGAGTAGTGGGGGATTAGTTCGACACGGTCTCCTATCTGCAGGGGGTCGCCGCCGTCTCTTGAGAAGTGGGTGTGTTCGGCGCTGAGGCCGGCGCAACTCCAGCCGTCTGGCTTTACAACCGTCGGCAGACCGGTGTGTCGGCCGGTTGATTTCCAACCGGCGTCGCCGGCGGCTCGCTCGGGATTGGCGGCAGAGACGACCTGGCAGAGCAAGCTGAGCGCTCTTCGGTGTCCGCCCACTCCCATCATTTCGTAGGTCAGATCCATGAGCGCGGCTCCGCCGGCCTGGAGCTCGTTGAGGACGCCTTGCTTGAGGACGTAGCGGTAGTTGCCGCTGCCGCCTCCTGAGAGCACGCCGATCTCGTGTCCGTGTGCCTGACATAGCTCGTTGGCTCGCGCCAGGATTGTTGCCGATGCCTCGGTCTCTCGTTCCTTTTCTTCGTCCAGGAGACCCATGACGTGGCCCTCGTAGCCCATCAGGCCTCGCAACCTTACTGCTGGCAGGTCCGAGATCAGCGCGCAGAGCGCTGGCGCTTGCTCGGGGGTCACTCCGCAGCGGTGGAGGTTGACATCGATGTCGACGAGCAGATCGATGGTCACGCCGGCGGCATCTGCGGCGGCGGATATCTCTCGAATGTTTGTTGCGTCGTCGACTGCCACGCAGAGTGTCGCCAGCCTGGCGACTTCGATCAGCCGAGCGACCTTCTGGGCTCCGACGAC
The DNA here is from genome assembly GCA_034428415.1 of Dehalococcoidia bacterium. Taxonomy (GTDB): domain Bacteria; phylum Chloroflexota; class Dehalococcoidia; order Bin125; family Bin125; genus Bin125. The sequence continues at coordinate 13,016 of DAOUHS010000064.1, read as the reverse complement.
TTCGTTGGCTATCAGGATGTCGGTGATGCCTCCTTGGGCCATGGCCAGCGCCTCGGAGGCCTTGGCGCAGGTCACTCCGACGGCGCCGGCCTGGAGCAGTCTCAGCGCCATTGCCGGGGCTTTGCAGGCTTTGACGTGGGGACGCCAGTTGATTCTGGCAGCGGCGGAACGCTGGGCCATCAACTGGGCGTTGTGATCTAGCGCGTCGAGGTCGACCAGCAGGGCGGGCGTGTCCAACTCCCAGACGTAGGTCATAGCATGCTCCCCATCGAGGCTCTTTCGATTTCTCAGGAATCCTAGCGAAACGTCGACCCATGCCATTCGCCGAGATCAACGGACTACAACTTTTCTACCACGAGCAGGGGCCTGCGGACCCTGAGGCGCCAACGATCGTGTTTGTTCACGGCACGCAGGGCAACGCGTCGCTCTATGCCGGTTTGATCGATGTGCTCTCCGACCGCTACCGCTGTGCGGTGCTGAATCATCGAGGCCGCCCGCCTTCTGAGTCGCCGGATGATCCGTCGGTCTACAGCATCGAGCAGTTTGCGGATGATCAGGCGGCGTTCATCGAGCAGCGTGACTATCGCAACATCACGATGATGGGCTGGTCGCTCGGCGTGCGCACAGTGCTGTCCTACTTGCATCGTCACGGATCGGGCCGTGTCGGGCAGGCGATTCTGGTCGCCGGTCCGCCGTCGCCCAACTTCGGCGGACAACCGTTGACGCCGCCCAATCAGGACGCGCCGGCGCGAGAGGTCTGGGGTCAGCGGTTCCGAGCCTCGACTGAGGCATGTTGGGAGGGTTCGCAGCATTCGCGAGCGACATGCGACCTCGAGGCGTCGCTAGCGAAGATCGAGATCCCGGTCGCGATTTTTCCGGGTCGAAACGACCCGATCTGCCCGCACCCGGCTGCCGAGTTCATGGCTCGGGAGATTCCGAATGCGACGCTCAGAACGTTTGAGGAGTCGGGCCATGCTCCGTTGGTGACGGAAGCGGATGGGTTTGCCGAAGAGACGGTGGCCTTCATCCAGCGCTGTGAAGCGGCTCGCGCCGCTGCGGGGGCGGACTAGTTGTCCCCTGGACAGACAGCCGGGCAGAAGCGGATTACCGAGTACCGAACCGCCTTCGATCCGGCTGGGCCGATCGGGCGCGATGATACGCTGAAATCACCGTGAATCGAGAGAACGGAAGCCGGCAGCGCCGCTCATTTGAGTGAGCCGAAGCGGAGTTCGGCGCTCGGCGAGGCGCGCCTGCGCGCCCTTGAAGGGACCAACGACGTGACCACGAACGAGCATTGGTGGCCCGAACAACTGAGCCTTCGGGCACTGCGACGCAACACCCCTTCCTCCGATCCACTGGGCTCGGATTTCGATTACGCCGAAGCGCTCAAAGCGCTTGATGTCGATGCCCTGAAACAGGACATCGAAGCGGTTATGACCACCTCGCATGACTGGTGGCCGGCCGACTACGGTCACTACGGGCCACTGTTTATCCGCATGAGCTGGCACGCTGCCGGCACCTACCGGATCAGCGACGGCCGAGGCGGCGGCGGCGCAGGCCAGCAGCGCTTCGCTCCGCTGAACAGCTGGCCCGACAATGCCAACCTGGACAAGGCGCGGCGGCTGCTCTGGCCGATCAAACAGAAGTACGGTTCCAGCCTTTCCTGGGCCGACCTGTTGGTCTTCACCGGCAACTGCGCGCTCGAGTCGATGGGCTTCAAGACGTTTGGTTTCGCCTTTGGACGTCCCGACTCCTGGGAAGCGGATGAAACCGATTGGGGCGAGGAGCAGGGCTGGTTGGACGACGAACGCCACGATGCCGACGGCGAGCTCGATGAACAGTTCGGCGCCGACCACATGGGCCTGATCTACGTCAACCCGGAAGGTCCGGGCGGGGAGCCCAATCCGTCAATGGCTGCCGAGTACATCCGCCGCACGTTTATGCGCATGGCGATGAACGATGAGGAAACGGTCGCGCTGATCGTCGGCGGACACACATTCGGCAAGGCGCACGGAGCGGCTCCGGAAGCTCACGTCGGCCCCGAGCCGGAGGGTGCGAGCATCGACCGGCAGGGGATCGGTTGGTCTAGCAGCCACGGCTCCGGCATGGCGACCGACACGATCACCAGCGGGATCGAGGGCGCCTGGACCGACCAACCGACCACCTGGGATCAGGGCTTCCTCGAGAACTTGTACAAGCATGACTGGGAACTGATCCAGAGCCCGGCGGGCAAGTGGCAGTACGCGCCCAAGAACGCGGCATCGGTCGCGACCGTGCCCGACGCGCACGACCCTGACATCCGCCACGCTCCAATGATGCTGACCACCGACCTCGCCCTGCGTGAAGATCCTGCCTACGCCGAAATCACGCAACGATTTCTGGAGAACCCGGCCGAGCTTGAGGATGCGTTCGCCCGTGCCTGGTTCAAGCTGATCCACCGCGACATGGGTCCGCGCACCCGCTACCTTGGCCCGCTGACACCGTCTGAGCCGCTGCTCTGGCAGGACCCGGTTCCTGATGTCGATCACGAGCTGATCGGTGAGGCTGAGATTGTCTCGCTGAAGGCGGACGTGCTGGCTTCCGGTTTGTCGCGCTCGCAACTGGTCGGAACTGCCTGGGGCGCAGCCGCGTCATTCAGAGGCACCGACAAGCGTGGCGGCGCCAATGGTGCGCGCATCCGGCTGGAGCCGCAGCGAAGTTGGGCGGTCAACGACCCTGATGAGCTGGGTGCGGTGCTCGAGACCCTGGAAGGCGTGCAGTCCGCGTTCAACAGCTCACGTAATGACGGCAAGCGTGTGTCGCTGGCCGATCTGATTGTCCTCGGCGGATGCGCGGCTGTCGAACAGGCCGCGCAGGATGCCGGCTGCGACGTGACGGTTCCGTTCACACCCGGTCGCACCGATGCATCAGAAGAGTGGACTGACGCGGAGTCGTTTGCTGTGCTCCAGCCCAAGGCTGATGGATTCCGCAACTATCTGCGCCAAGATCTGCAGACCTGGCGTCGCGGACGAGCCGAGGAACTGCTGGTCGAGAAGGCCGAGATGCTCAGGCTTACGGCTCCAGAAATGACGGCGCTCGTCGGTGGGATGCGCGTGCTTGACGCCAATGCCGGCCACACGCCACACGGCGTGCTCACCGACCGTCCGGGAACGCTGAGCAACGACTTCTTCGTCAACTTGCTCGATTCGAACACCGAATGGCAGTCGGTCTCTGCGGACCATGAAGTGTTTGAGGGATGTGATCGCGCAAGCGGCAAATCGAAGTGGAGCGCGACCAGGGTCGACCTGATCTTCGGTTCACACTCCGAGCTGAGGGCCCTGGCCGAGGTCTACGGAGCCAACGACGCTGAGGAGAAGTTCATCCACGACTTCATCGCCGCCTGGGACAAGGTGATGAACCTTGATCGGTTCGACTTGGGTTAGTGGAGTGCCCAAGGATCTCCCCAAAGGGGGGAGCTCTTGATTGATCAATCCACGACCAGCGGCAGCGATTCGTCGGCCGCATACTCCGACATCGAGGCGTCATAGACGGCGACGTTCTCGTAGCCAAGCAGGCTCAACACGAGCGCATCGTTGGACGCCGCAATCCCGCCGCCGCAATACGTCACGACCCGCTGTGACTTGTCCGGCGCGACTTGATCAAACAAGTCGGCCAGTTCGTCCGACGGGCGGTAGAGACCGGTATCAGGATCAATCAGCTCCATCGCCGGCACGTTCGTCGATCCCGGAATGTGACCGGCGCGACCATAGGTCCGACCACCGTCGGCGCCCGAGTGCTGGTCCCGGCCGAGCGCGTTGATCAGGCAGCTCCCGCCCGATTCGACGAATGCGTTGACCTCGGCGAGGTCGGCGAAGCGGTCGAGGTCGGCGCTTGGCGTAAATGTAGTCGGCGCGTAGGTTGCCTCTGCAGTTGAGCCGGCCCGGCCTTCGTCGGACCAGCGGCGCCAGCCGCCGTCGAGCACGGCGGCGTCGATGCAGCCCATCGACTGGAACATCCACCACAGTCGCGCCGCCCACATCGAGCCGAGACGGTCGTAGAGGATCAGCTTCGATGTCTCAGAGATGCCGTGTCGGCCGGCCGCTTCTGCGAAGGCGTCGGCCGACGGCATCATGAAGCGCAGGCGCTGGCTGTTGTCGGAGAAATCGGCCTGCAGATCGAGGTATCCAGCGCCGGGAATGTGGCCGGAGTCGTACTCGGCCCGGCCCGATTCGACGCGGTAGCCGCCGCCCTCGCGGGGCCGCAGGAAGACGGTCGACTCGAAGATGCGAACGTCCGGGTCCTCCAGATGCCCCGCCAGCCAATCGGTTGAGACCAGGTATTGGGGATGCGCAAACGCCATGATCGATTGTCCTTGTCCGTGTTGTTCGGGTTCACGGCTAGGTTAGCCACCGCCCGCGATAGACTGCGTCCGTACCGCGAGCACAGCCTGAGACATCCTGCCCGTGCCCTACCTCAACACCTTTGCCCCCACCGCCGATGCCGTCGATCTGACCGGTACCGACGAGTTCGCTTCGCTGTGCGAATCCGCCTCTGACCTGGGGATCTCGCACGCAGCCGAGATTCGCTACGTCTCCCGCAACACGGTGATCAACCACCTCCGTCTGCACCTTCTGGAGTGGGGCGATCCGGCCAACCCGAGCATCGTGATGTTGCACGGCGGCAACCAGTCGGCGCATAGCTGGGACCTGGTCGCACTGCACCTGGCCGATCGATTCCACATCGTCGCTCCCGACCAGCGCGGTCACGGCGACTCGGAATGGGCCCGAGACGCCGACTACGGTCCCGAGCAGATGGCGTCGGATGCGCTCCAACTGATTCACGAGGACGGGATCGAGCGACCGATCGTGATGGGACATTCGATGGGCGGCATGGTCACGATGCGCTTGACCTCGCGCGAGCCGTCGCTGCCGCGCGCTGTCGTTCTGGTTGATGTTGGGCCTGAGGTCTCGCAGCGCGGCGCGGAACAGATTCGCAACTTCGTTGTCCGCAACGTCGAGTTTGAGCACCTCGATGAGTTCATCGAGCGCGTCGCCGCCTACGATCCGTTCCGCTCGCGTGAGCACATGGAGCGCACCGCTCGCTACAACCTCGTCCAGCGCTCCGACGGCAAGTACGTCTCGAAGTCCGATCGCATCCTGCACGATCCGGGTTTCCGCCGACCTGCTGCCGACCGGCGCGATGTCGCGGACGGATTCCACCAGTTCAAAGGCCCCACCTTGCTGGTGCGGGGTGAGTCAAGCAACATCCTCGAGGCCGACGCGGCCGAGCGATTCGTCTCCGATCTGCCCAACGCCCGACTCGTCGAAGTGCCGGATTGTGGACACAACGTTCACTCTCAGAACACCCCGGGTTTTCTCGAGGCGGTTTCGGACTTCCTCGGCGCTGCGGCGCGAGACGGACAGGCGTAACATCGAATCATGGTCGAACAGTACGTCGCCAGGGACAAGAGCACGGGCTTCGAAGTCTCTGTCACCGGGGATTTCCCCGAGCATCCCGATGATCGCATGCGGATCGCTCGGACGACGACGTTGTTTACACGGCTGATGTCGACTCTGCTCCAACGCGACGAGGGTCAACGCCGGGTCGGATTCCGTGCGATTGAGACCCAGCTAGAACTCGCCGACGCATTGATCCGTCAGGACCACGACGAGGTCCAGCGGCTCGTGCGCGAGACGCTGACCTCGATGGGGGTGAGCGAAGATCAGTTGCGGGAGTTGGCGCAGCGTCTGGCCGAGGCCGGCGGACTCGATCCGCGGGTCGCGCAAGAACTCTCTCGAGCATTCGGTTTCGAGTCCGACGCTCTGGAGGTGGAAGCCGAGCCGACCGATGATCCGTCCGATGACGATCATCAGGCGCTCGATCCCAAGATCATGCAGCAGCTTGAAGACCTACTCGCCGATTCCGAACCGTCCGAGGCGGATGCGGACAACCAGGACGATGCCTCCGAAGACACTCCGAAGGGACCTGCAACATGAGCAGCTCGGCCGTTGGCTATATCAAGGACATGCTCAGTTTCATTCACGGCGGCTTCCGCGACGCCCGCAACGGGCAGACCGCGGAGCAGCTCCACTTCGTCCCCGATGGGGAATCGCACTCGGTCGCCTGGGTCTTGTGGCACGCGGCGCGGGTCGAGGATCTGCTAGTCCAGGGCGCCTGGCAGGGCAAGCAGGAGATCTGGCGCGAGGGCAACTGGGCCGAGAAAACCGGCCTGCCCGAGCGCGGTTTCGGCACCGGCCAGTCGACGCAGGAAGCGTCCGCGGTTGCGATTGGCGACATGGACGCCTTCTGGGCTTACCAGGATGCGGTGAACGAATCGACCCATGCCTTCCTCGATTCGCTCAGCGACGACGACCTGACGCGCGAAGTGAAGCTGGGCGAAGCCACGGAGACGCTCGGCCAGTCGATCACCCTGCACCTCTGCACGCATCTCAACGGACACCGCGGCGAGATCAACTTGATCCGCGGGATGCACGGACTGGACCCGGTGCGACCCAACATGGGTGGCTAGGCGGCAACGGGAGCCAGGTCGAGCAGCAATGACAGGAGCCAGTTCATGCACGTAGTCATCACCGGCGCGAGTGGACTGGTCGGTGGCGCGCTCATCGACGAGCTCCGACAGCGCGGCACCAGCGTGATCGCCGTGTCGCGCAATCCGCGATCCCACGTGGCGCTCGCGGGCGTCAACTGGACCGGTTGGGATGGGCTGACCGACGCGGTCTCGGGCGCGGCCGGGGTGGTCCACCTGGCCGGCGAGGGGATCGTTGACCGGCGCTGGAGCAGTGCCCGCAAGGCGGCCCTGCGCGATAGCCGGATCGACACCACACGGCAGGTCGTTCAGGCCATTCAGGAGGCGACAGAAAAGCCAGCGGTCCTGGTCAGCGCGTCGGCTATCGGCTACTACGGCAACGTGGTGGAGCGCGAATCGACCGAAGCGGCGCCAGCAGGTGACGACTTCCTGTCCCGGCTCTGTGTCGACTGGGAGGCGGAGTCTCAGATCGCCGGCGTACGGACTGTCAATCCTCGCATTGGCATCATCTTGGCCAACGAGGGCGGCGCGCTGCCGCGCCTGCTGATGCCCTTCAAGCTCGGACTCGGTGGACCGATCGGGATGGGCCGCGCCTGGTGGAGCTGGATCCACCTCGACGATGCCGTTGGCGCAATTCTCTACGCGCTGGAGCAAAACTACATCGAGGGCGCGATCAACCTGACTGCGCCGAATCCCGTCCGCAACAGCCAGTTCTCTGCAGCTCTCGGTCGGGCGCTTGGACGCCCGGCGCTCATGCCCGTGCCGCCCCTGGCCCTGAAGCTGGCGCTCGGCGAGGGCGCGAGCGTCTTGCTCGCCTCGCAGCGGATCCTGCCCACGCGGACGCTGGAGATGGGCTACCGATTCAAGTTCACCGAGATCGACTCTGCGCTCCGGGACCTGGTCGCCTGACGACGATGGCCGGCCAGATCCAGCTTCGCTACGGCATCAATCCCCACCAGTCGCCCGCCACGGCGTCGGCGATCGACGAGTGGCCGTTCGAGATCCTCAACGGCCAGCCGGGTTACATCAACCTGCTCGACGCGCTTAGTTCGTGGAACCTCGTCCGGGAGTTGCGAGCGGCGCTGGGTCAACCCGCCGCCGCGTCCTTCAAACATGTCTCCCCCGCCGGTGCGGCGATCGGCCTGCCGATCTCCGAACGACTCGCTCGCTCCTACGAAGTCGAGAAGCTCGAGCTCTCCCCGGTCGCGTCCGCATATGTGAGGGCGCGCGGCGGAGACCTGGTCAGCGCGTATGGCGACTTCGCCGCCGTCTCCGATGTCGTGGACGAATCGCTGGCCGGCTTCCTCCGCAGAGAGGTCTCCGACGGGATCGTCGCGCCGGCCTATGAGCCTGAAGCGCTGGAGATGCTGCGAAAGAAGAAAGCTGGGCGGTACCTGATCCTCCAGGCCGACCCCGACGCGTCGGCGCCGGGACTCGAGTCCCGCGATCACTTCGGCATCCGACTGGAACAACCGCTCGACCGTAAGTTGATCGGTGACTCGATCTTTGACAATCCCGTCACAGAACTCACCGACTTCCCCAACGACGTCCGCCGCGACCTGCTCATTGCGACGATCGCGCTGCGTTACACGCAATCCAACTCGGTCTGCGTCGCCGCCGACGGTCAGGTGATCGGTCTGGGTGCGGGGCAGCAGTCAAGGATCCATTGCTCGCGGTTGGCCTGCGGCAAGGCTGATCGTTGGATGCTGCAGCAGCACGATCAGCTGCTCGGCCTCGAATTTGACGCCTCGCTCAAACGGCCCGACCGCTTCGCTGCTCGCGAGCAATGCATCGCCTGGAATGAGCTCTCTCTTCCGGAGCGCGAGCGGCTGCAAGCACAGGTGACCAACTGGCCGGGACCGCTCTCAGACGACGAGCGGCGCCAGTGGATCGGCCAGTTTCGCACCGTTCTCAGCCATGATGCGTTCATGCCCTTCCGCGACAATGTCGATCGCGCTCAGGCCTCGGCGGTGACTCACATCCTGCAGCCGGGCGGCTCGATCGCCGACGCCGACACGACCGACGCCTGCAACCAGTACGGCATCGTCATGGCGCTCACAGGGCAGCGCTTGTTCCGCCACTGATCGGCTGTAACCTCAATCCATGTCCACCTTCACTGACTCTCCGATCGCGCTCTACGACACGCTGCTCCGCGACGGCTCGCAGATGGAGGGCATTACCTTTTCGCTACAGGACAAGATCACCGTCGCACGGCGGCTCGATTCGCTCGGCATCCACTACGTCGAGGGCGGCTTCCCCGGCTCCAACGAGAAGGACAAGGCGTTTTTCGAGCAGATGAAGGCGCAGCCGCTCGAACGCGCCAAGCTGGTTGCCTTCGGCGGCACGCGCAAGCCCGGTGCGGATGTCGAAGCCGACTTTAGCATCGTCGCCCTGCGCGAGGCCGAGACGCCGGTCGTCACCTTAGTCGGCAAGGCCATCGCTTCGCAGGTCAAGACCGTGCTCAACACCTCGCGTGAGGAGAACCTCTCCATGGTGCGCGAATCGGTCGGCTACATGGCGTCGATCGGCCGCGAGGTCCATTTCGATGCCGAGCATTTCTTCGACGGCTTCAAGCAGGACCCCGACTACACCCTCAACGTCGTCAGCACGGCCTGGCGATCGGGTGCCGAGTACCTGATCCTCTGCGACACCAACGGCGGCGCGATGACCGACGAGGTGATCACCGCGATCAAGGCCGCTCGCGAGGTATTGCCCGAGGCCAGGCTCGGCATCCACACGCACAACGACTGCGACCTGGCGGTCGCCAACTCGCTCGCTGCGGTCCAGGCCGGTGTGACCCAAGTCCAGGGCTGCCTGAACGGTTACGGCGAACGCTGCGGCAACGCCAATCTCTCCTCGATCATTCCCAATCTCCAGCTCAAGATGGGTTTGCGCGTCGTCGAAGACCACCAGCTCCGGGAGATCACGACCGCCTCTCGCTTCGTCGCCGAGCTGGCCAATCTGCCGCTCAACGGACTGTCTCCCTATGTCGGCGCGTCGGCCTTCGCTCACAAGGCGGGCTACCACGTCGCCGCCGTCGTCAAAGACCCGATGCACTATCAGCACATCGAGCCGGCCGAGGTCGGCAACGACCGCCGTGTGTTGGTCTCCGAGCTGTCGGGCCGCCGCAACATTCAGTTCAAGCTCGCCGAGCGCGGCCACGACCTGCCGCTCACGCCCAAGGAAACGACCGCGTTGCTCGGACAGGTCAAGAAGATGGAGTCGCGCGGCTTCCAGTACGAGGCTGCTGACGCCTCCTTCGAGTTGCTCGCCCTTCGCTCCCGACCCGAGTATCGCGCGCCCTTTGAGTTGGACGATTTCCTGGTGATCGAGCGCCGTCGGCCAGGCTCGGACCAGGTCACGAACGGCGGCGCCGACGAGTCGCTGATGATGGCCGAAGCGACCACCAAGATCCGCGTTGACGACGACCTCTTCCACACCACGGCTGACGGCAACGGACCGGTCAACGCCTTGGACAGCGCCGCGCGCAAGGGACTCGAACTGGCCTATCCCGAGTTGGCAGCTGTCTCCTTGCTCGATTACAAGGTGCGCATCATCGACACGGACGCGGGCACGAGGGCGCAAACCCGCGTGTTGATCGAGTCAACCGACGGTCAGCGCATCTGGACGACCGTCGGCGCCTCGCCCGATGTCATCGAAGCGTCCTGGATCGCCCTGGCCGACGCCTACGAGTACTACCTCCTGTACCGCGAACAGTGGCGGAACGAGGACCGCTCGGGGGAGTAACCCAGCCCCTCCGGCGGCAAGCGGTTGGGATCGGAATTCTGTAGCCGCTACCATGCCCATTGGACAACGTGGGTCGCTGCTGAGCGGGACTGTGCTGTGGATGCCGGTGAGCGGGCGCGGCCCAAGGGAGATGCGGGGCGATGGCGAACGACGAACTCGGTGTGTTGCAAAGTGGATTTCCCAGGTGCGCACAGTGTGAAGGCGGAGTGCTCGTTCCGCTTTCCGACTTCGGCGGACAGGGCGCCGCCGTCCACTTCAAAGCCTGGGTCTGCACCGACCCCAAGTGCCTCTTCAATCTCAAGATTCGCAACGGCGACGTCTACCTGAACGAACCGATCTACGACGGCCGCGACGATCGCCGCTGAGCCTCCGCCGGGCGCCGCGGTGATAAGCTGAATCCGTCGGGGAGTGGCGCAGCCTGGCAGCGCGCTTCGTTCGGGACGAAGAGGTCGGAGGTTCAAATCCTCTCTCCCCGACCATCATCTCCTTCTCCGTTGACATTCCTGTAACAGTCGTAACGCTGTCTCCGAACACCGATTCGCCGTTCTGCCTAACCTGAAAATCAAACGAGGGAACGTAACGACGCGACAGAATTCGGTGGACGACGTGCACTCCCGACGAGCCAACCTCCTCCCCGACGCGATCTTCCTGACCATCGCCGTCATCGCCCTGGCGATCCTGATCGTCACCTGACGAACGGATCGTTCATCGTCGGTGATGCGAACCGGCGCTCAGTGGGTAGGAGAGGTTCGGCATGAGGCGTTTGGCTCAGCGCCGTCGAGAGTTCGGGTTCGTCCTGGTATTGATCGGAGTTGCCGCCGCTGCGTTCGGCTGGTTGGGATTCTCGATCGTCGCGCTCGTTATGATCATCATCGGCGCCGTCGCGGCGCTAGCGGGCTTGATCATGCTGCGTCCGACCGGGCGCACGTTGGCGTGGCTGCTGGTCAGCATCGCGTTCGTGACGATGCCGGTCTGGCTCATCTTCTTGGTTGGTGCGATTGTGAGCTGATTGGCCCTCGCACCGCAAACGGTTGAGGCAACCGACTCGCGACCAGGAACACCAGGCAACTCGCCGCGACGCAGATAGCGTAGATGACCAGGACCAGGTCGTAGTTGCCGTTCCGGTCGTAGATACTGCCCGCGATGATCGGCGAGAAGACGATCGCGATCGTCTGGAACATGAACGCCGTGCCCATGATCGTGGCGAAGTTCTTCAGTCCGAAGGCGCGCGATAACATCAGCGCCTCCAGCGGCGGCGCCGCCGCGAAGCCGACCACGTACAACACCACCGCGATGCTGACACCGGGAATACTGCCGCCCGTCAGATACAGCACGATCAGCGACCCACAGACAAACAGCGCGCAGATCGACGCCACTCGCTCCGGTCTCCGAAACCGCTCAATCTGCGTGCCGGCCGTCAACAACCAGATCACTGCGCCGCCCGCTGTCAGCGATACAATCTGCGCCGACCAGGTATCTGAGAAACCGACAGAGCGGTAGTAGGGGACGCCCTGCGACAACCAGCCGAAGACGACAAAATAGAGCAGCATCAGCCCCAGCACGAGCGTCCAGAACAGCGGCGTGCGGATCGCCTGTCCGATCGTCAGCCCGCTGAGCACGACCGGTTGCGCTGGCGCTGCCGTGGCAAGTGTTGTCGCTGGCGCGTCGCTCTCGCCCTCTCTGGGGTGATCGCGGACGAAGATGAAGGCCACGATGTAGGCGCCCACGATCAGCATCGCCGAATAGAGAAACGCGTCGGCCCAACCGAGTCTCGTAATGATCAGCTGGACCAGCGGCAACATGATCAGCTGACCCATCCAGACCGACGCGCCGATGATGCTCAGGGCGATCGCGCGGCGCCGGTCGAACCAGCGCACGGCCAGCGCCTGGGCCGGCATGTAGGCGACCATCCCCAGCGCCAGCGATGACACGCCCAGGTAGACGTACCACTGCCAGAGCTGCGTCATGAACGCCAGCAGCGCGAACGCGACGGCGCACAACGGCGCGCCGATCAGCATCAGCCGTCGCGGGCCGACCACATCGATCAGCCGTCCAATGATCGGGGCGAACAGACCGATCGTCCCCACGGTGACCGAGAAGCCCATCGAGACCTCAGCCCGCGACCAGCCGAAGCGTTGTTCAAGCGGCTCGGTGTAGGCGCTCAGCGAGCCGAGCGTTAACCCCTCGGCGACAATCATCGCCACGACCATGCCGAACAGCACGTACCAGCCGTAGTAGAACCGGCCAATTCGCCACCGCCTGATGCCTCGAGGTTCATACGTTGTCGCTTCGACAGCCATAGATCGCAGGCTACCCTCACAACGTAGTCATCATTCCCGCGTCAAGCGCGGGAATCTCGTGGTTACTGCACAGACGACGGCGCCGCCGATGGCGATATCTTGTTCGTGAGACTCACCTCGCACTCGTCGGCCGCCCAACGCGAACGGACACACGATTCATGACCACGACCCTGAGCAGCATCAGCACCAGTCCTCTGCCCTGGCCCAGCCAGCGTGAACTGCCCAAAACCACCCGTCCGCTGCCGGCGGGGACATCCGTGATCTCAGCCGACAGCCACTGGCTCGAGACCGGCGAGTTCGTCGACCGCATGCCGGCCAAGTACCGCGACCGCGCCCCGCGCGGCATCTTCAACGAGCGCGGCTTCCACATGGAGATCGATGGTCAATCGACCGACAACCCGGCCATGCCCAGCGAAATGATCGAGGGCCGCGCCGGCATGTGG
>DAOUHS010000063.1:0-8258 GCA_034428415.1 Dehalococcoidia bacterium | reverse complement strand
TCGGCGAGCGCATGGTCGGCAGTCAAGTCGGCCAACTTCATCGGACCGTGCACACTGCCCGGCGAGGCGGCGTTGTTGACCAGGATGTCGAGCCCGCCCAGCGCTTCCGCCGCTCCTGAGACCATCGCCTCGACCGATTCGTCGTCCGACATCTCGCAGCTAAACCAGGCCTTCGCGCCGACTTCATTGGATGCCTCAGCGAGACGCCCGGGATCGCGAGCCGAGATCACGACATCGCAGCCCTCTTCGACCAGCACCCGCGCAATCGCCTTCCCGATTCCTCGGCTGCCACCGGTGACCAGTGCTCGTTTGCCCTGAAGCTGCAGGTCCATCTCAGGCTCCGTTCAACTCGGATGTGGGTACGACGCGCTCATGTGGCGCCTTGAGAAATTCACCGGGCGTGATCTCGTGCCCGTCAAGCGATGCGGCAACGACATGTCCGTGTTCGACGACCACGTGTTGCGGACGCGTCGGGTTGCGATGCCCCTCGCTCGGTCCCAGCGCAAGAATCTCCGCTTCCAACCGATTCGGCGTCACGGTCAGCATGCCGATCGCGCCCAGCCGAGTCGACAGGTGATGCGGCAGCGACGGGCTGCCTGGATTGATCAACAGGACCCCATCGCGATACTCGAGCCGCTCGACGTGCGTATCGCCGCCAATCAACACGTCAACCCACTCGCCGTTCAGAGACGCCGCGAGGATTTCGCCGATCGGCCTCGATTCAGGTCGCAGCTCATGAGCGAGCCCGACACGAAAGCCCTCAACATCGAGGAAGTGAAGTTCCTCCAGGCGAGGGTCATCAAAGATGTCATTGTTGCCCCGCACGGCGATCACCGGCGCGAACTGTTCGCACCAGTCGAGCACTGCGGGCACCGTGATGTCACCCCCATGCAATATCAAGTCAACCCCGGTCAGCGCCTCGCCCGGTCCAGAGCCTAGTTCGTCCATGGAATGCAGCAACTGCGGAAGATGAGTGTCGGAAATCAGGCCGATGCGCATGCAGGCAGGCTACGCCTGAGCAGGAATCGGCGCTAGCCTGTGCCCGCTTGCGTCTGTACGACGAGGAAAGGCTGTGAAATGGCACAGGAACGATTAGCGGCAATCGCCGGCATCCACGAATACCCCTTGAGAGTCGCCCCCGGCGTCTCCTCGATGCAAATCAAAGCCGATTCAATGAAGCGCGCGCTCGACGACGCCGGCCTCGACTGGGGCGACGTCGATGGCCTCTACGACGCGCTCGACGGCGAAGGTGGAGGCGGCCTCGGCCTCGCGGCCTATCTGGGAATCAAGCCACGACTGCTCGACACGACGCAGGTCGGCGGTTCCTCATACGAATTCCACGCCTCGCACGCCCTCCGAGACATCGCTGCCGGACGCTGCAACGTCGCCGTGACGACCTACGGCTCCACCGCCGCCTCAATGCGAGTCCCGATTGGCACCGGCGGCTTGGGTCGCGGCGGAGCCTCTTGGCAGCAGAACATGGAAGCGCCCTACGGCGGCACCCTGATCAGCAACTACGCCATGGTCGCCCATCGTCACATGCACGAGTACGGCACCACAACCGAGCAACTCGCTCAGATCTCGGTGGCGACGCGCAAGCACGCGATGCGCAACCCCGAGGCCGTCAAGGCGATGACCGACCTGCAGTTCGTCAAGGTCGACGAGATCACCGTCGAAGACGTGCTCGAGTCGCGCATCATCGCCGACCCGCTGCACCTGCTTGAATGCTGCATGATCTCCGATGGTGGCGGAGCGGCCGTCTTCGTCTCGCCCGAAATCGCGCGCGACATCAAGAAAAAGCCGGTCTGGATCATCGGCGCCGGCGAGGCCACCAAGTACCGCGAAAACGGCGGCGACATCACCACCTCGGCTGGCGCGCAGAGCGCCCCCGCCGCATACGGTCAGGCCGGCGTCACGCCCGACGAGATCGACATCGCCATGATCTACGACTCGTTCAGCATCACGGTCGCCGTCATGCTCGAAGACCTCGGATTCTGCGCCAAGGGCGAGGTCGGCCAGTTCATCGAAGACGGCCACCTGGCCTTCGATCAGCCCGGGCTGACCCTCAACACCGACGGCGGCGGCCTCTCCTCCAACCACCCGGGCATGAGAGGTCTCTTCCTCCTGCTCGAATCCGTCCGCCAACTCAGAGGCGAATCCAACAGCCAGGTCGACGGAGCCAAACTTGCCGTCGCCCACGGCAACGGCGGACTCCTCGGCGGCACTCACACCGGCGGAACCGTCATCCTCGCCGCCGACTAACTCGTCCACCCCGAAAGGCAAACCACAATGGCCAATCGACCACAGCCCAGCTTCCCCGAACCCGACACCCAGCACTTCTGGGAAGGCTGCAAAGAGGGCGAGCTCCGCTACCAGACCGACGCCGACGGCAACGTCGTCTTCTACCCCCGCGGACACTCGACCGTCACCGGCGACCGCGAACTGAGCTGGAACGTCTCCTCCGGCCTCGGCTCCGTCTACACCTACTCCGTCGTCCGCCAGAATCGGATGCCCGGCTTCCAGGAGCTCGGCGCCTACGCCGTCGCCTACATCGACCTCGACGAAGGCTTCCGCATGATGAGCACGATCGTCGGCGTCGACGATCCGACCAAGGACATTCACATCGGGCAGCGGGTCAAGGTCGAGTTCGAGGATCAGGCGGGCGATGGTTCCTACCCCATCCCCGTGTTCCGTCCGGTCTGACCGGTCTCTGTTACATAGGACACACGTACTGACAAAGTATCAACCCGTGTGTCCCAAGACATCCGACTGAACCGATACGCTCGCGGAGATGTCCAGCCGACCACCCACCATTGCCGAGCGCCTGATTGACCAGATCGTTGCGCCGGCGCCTCAACATGTTCGTGACCGCGATCTGGCCATCCAGGCTGACGGCCTGGTCAAGCACTTCGGCGAAATCCACGCCGTCAATGGCATCGACCTGCGTGTGCGCTCCGGTCAAGTCTTCGGATTCCTCGGTCAGAACGGCAGCGGCAAGACCACGACCGTGCGCATGCTGACGACGCTACTGCGTCCCACTCAAGGCTCCGCACGGGTCTCGGGACTCGACATCGACACCGATCAACAGCAAATCCGCCGTGCGATCGGCGTCGCCCTCCAGGAAGCCGGACTCGACATCCTCCAGACCGGCCGCGAACTCCTGCGACTCCAATCACGCCTGTACAACGTCCCCCGCGGACAGATCGAAGACCGCGTCGCTCACCTGCTCGAAGTCGTCGACCTCGCTGAGGACGCCGACCGCCGCATCGCCGGCTACTCCGGCGGCATGCAGCGACGTCTCGATCTCGCCTCCGCGCTCGTCCACTCTCCCTCGATCATCTTCCTCGACGAGCCGACCACCGGTCTCGACCCCGTCTCCCGGCAGAACCTCTGGGAATACATCCAGCGCCTCAATCGCGAGGACGGCGTCACCTTCTTCCTGACCACGCAATACCTCGAAGAGGCCGACCAGCTCTGCGACGAGATCGCCATCCTCGACGCCGGCGAAATCGTCCAGCAGGGTACCCCGGATGGACTCAAATCTACGGTCTCGGCTGACGTGATCTATGTCCAGGTCGATGGCGACGAGCGCGCCCAGCAGCAAGCGGTCGGCGCCCTCTTGCCCCTGCCCAACGTCGAAGACGCCAACTGGGACTACAACGAAGGCATCGCCGTCTACACCAGGAGCGGACACGACACCCTGCCCCGCGTGGTCCGCACGCTGGACGACCAGAACCTGCCGTTCAGCAATCTCCGACTCGCCCGCGCTACGCTCGACGATGTCTTCTTCAAAGCAACCGGACACCGCATCGAGCCAGGCGACCAATCCGGCCAACCATCACACACGCCTGCCCCCAGCGCTCCAGGTGCGCCATCGTGAGCACGGCTTCCGCTCGCAGCGCCCCCCCAGTCTCGCTCTCGCAGGATGCCAGACCACTCGACGTCCTGCTCCATGCCCGTTATCTCGCCGGACGCGCCATTCGTGAGTCGCTGCGACAGCCGGGCGTCGAAATCACCAACGTCTTCATTCCGCTCTTCTTCCTCGCCGTGTCGACCGGAGCGATCGCCGGCTTCTCGGAACGCGGCTTCGGAGTCCAGAACTATCTCGCATTCCAGCTCCCGGTCGCTGTGTTACAGGCCGTCGCCGGGTCGTCCGCCGCCTCAGGCATCGCGATCGTGCTGGATATGGAGCGCGGCTATTTCGACAAGCTGTTACTGACGCCCGCCTCGCGCTGGTCAATCATCATCGGTCGCGTTTCGGCCGACGCCGTGCGCGCCGTCTTCTTCGCCTCGCTCATGCTGATCGCCGCGCTCGTCGCCGGCTCCGGTATGGCCACCGGCGTGCCCGGCGCAATCCTCATCCTCGTCATCGCCGGACTCTTCGGCGGCGCCTACAGCGGCATCGGCATCTTCATCGCGATGCGGACCGGCAACGCCCAGGCCGCTCAAGCCGGCTTCCTCCTGTTTTTCCCCTTGCTCTTCATGGCCCCCGCCTTCGCCCCCTTGGCCGTGTTCGATGATTGGCTCAGGTGGATCGCCACCGTCAATCCGGTCACCTACATCATGGAAGGCATGCGTGGTCTCGTGATGGAGAACTACGGCTGGCCCGTGACCGAAGGCGGCCAGATGGTCTTCGGCGACGACGGCCGCCCCCTGACCCAGGACCCTCCAGGCCTGCACTGGGCCTTCGTCTCGCTGGCCGGCTTCAGCGTCTTCACCCTCACCATCGCCTCCCTCGCCCTCCGCTCTCGCACCCGCGCCGATTGATTCCGCATACGGCTCAAGTACCGTGCTCATCAGTGTTTTCTATCGAGAACGATTGGAGATCACGATGTTCTACTTCCGAAACTCTGTCTTCAAAACCAGATTGCTCGCCATTGCCGCTGCCACGGTGCTGATCTCCGCTGTGGTTGGCGCTGTCGTTGCTGCGAGTAGCTCTGGCGGTGGCGACAATGAGGTCCGCATCATCGCGCGCCATACGGACGACGGTCGGACGGAGGTCGGCCTGCAAATCCGCGACGCTGACCATGCTTGGGGTGATCCCGTGCTTCCCCTTCACCGATTCCTGGCCGCCGACTCGGAAGCAGGACGCTGGCGCTCCAGCTCGTCCATCCACATCGAGGACTCCGACGGCCTCGACCCGGCAGCCGTCGGTCTCACCGCCACCGCCGCGCTCAGCAGCCCCGACGGCGAGCCGATGGGCGAAGTGACCTTCACCCAGGGTCCGCGAGGCGTGTTGATCCAGGCGCGGGTCAGCGGTCTCGAGGCCGGCCCGCATGGATTCCACATCCACGAGACCGGTTCATGCGAGCCCGACTTCGGTGCCGCTCGCGGACACTTCAATCCGACGAGTGCCGGACACGGACCGTTGCACGAGGGCGGTCACCACGCCGGCGACATCCCGAACCTCATCGCCCACGACGACGGCGCCGGACTGGCCGACTACTACACCGAGGACGTTACGCTCGCGTCCGGTATCGCGTATTCCCTCTTCGACGCCGATGGTTCGGCAATCGTGATCCACGTCAATCCCGACAGCTACGGCGAAGACGCCATGGCCGGCGGCCGCGTCGCCTGTGGTGTGGTCTCGCTCGACTGACCCTCTAGTAAGATGTGTGGCAGCGCGCAATGCGACACATCGCGCGGCGTCAGCCGTGACAGCCAAGCACCAACAAGGAGCCACCCGATGAGCCGACTGTTCCAGACCGCCTCCGCACACTGCGACCTGCCCTGCGGCGTCTACGACCCCGCCCAGGCCAAAATCGAGGCCATGTCCGTCCTCAAGTCGATGGAGAAGTACAACGACTCCGACGACCACGACTTCAAAGCCCGCTGCACGATCGTCAAGGAACAGCGCGCCGAGGAAGTCAAGCACCACCTCTGGGTCCTCTGGACCGACTTCTTCAAGCCCCACCACCTCGAGGCCGACGCCTCAATCCACGAGCTCATGTGGAACGCCACCAAGGTCGCCGGCGAAGCCAAGAAGACCAACGACACCGCCAAGGGCCAGGAACTCATCGACCTGATCGACCAGATCAGCGACAAGTTTTGGGCCACCGCAGAAGGCCCCGGAGCCGGCGTCTACGCCCAGTAGCCGCACGCAGAGGAAACCTAAAGCGGTCTGACACCCAACAGGCCGCTCGCCTCACCGAGGCAAGTCACGGAAATGCTCCGCCACCGCCTTTCCAGGCTCGACCTCGAATTGCGTCGGTTGCGTATACATTTCGGCTTGGCATCGACAGCGCTGCTCCTCGCCTGGGCCGCGTTAGCGTGCTCCGGTCCTGACCCCGACCTGCCACAGCCGGAGCGATTGCAACCGCAGCAACAGGGCCAGTCCGGGGCACCCCAGACCCGGGCGGCAACTGAAGAACCCACCGAGACCACTGAGGCTGCCGCCACAGATCAAACTCCGGTGACGTCACAGATCGCAAACCAGGAGCCAGTCGCAGAACCGACGCCGGCAGACGATGACGACTGGACGTCCGCCGCAATTGTAAACCTCGCTGCTGCTTACCAGGGCGTCCAAGGAGTCTGGACCGGCTTTGAACCGAGCGACCATCCAGCGTTGGCGGTGCTCAAGACTGAAAGCGGCGACATCGATTCCGCTCTTGCGCTCAACTTCCCATCCCCCGAAGTGTTGGGCAACGCCACGGGGCTGAGTACTGATCACACCCCATTCAGCTCGCTACACCGAATCGACAGCCTTGAGGCCGATATTGCAACGGTATTGATGCGGATTGAGTTCTTCGAGTTCAATGCAATTCTCGGAGGCGTCGACTCTTTTGTCGTTGTCGCCCGTAAGGGCGACTTTGTCTTCGATCCAGCCGGGCTGCGCTGGAGTGTACTGTTCGTTCACGAGTTGTTTCATCGTTGTCAATTCGCCGCATTCAGAGGAGTACGGGGCCCTCAGAACCTGGAAGGGTATCCGCTGACCGCCGAAAACCTTGCGCTAGCGGCGCTAGAAGATCGCGCCCTGACTAAGGCAATCTCCACGACAGATGACGACTTGCGAGCTACGGCGGCGCGCCACTTCGCTGCGGTCCGAATCACTCGCCTCACAGCCGACCAGCGGATCAGATTAGACAACGATCAGGAACGCTTCGAAGGTACCGCCCGCTATCTCGAACACCGTCTCGCCAGCGTCGACGCACCGTTTCGTTCTGTTGTCGGTGACTACGCAACGAGCTTGTTCACGGACCCAAACCTGCCGACTGGTCTGACAGTCAAGGACTACTACTCGTTCAGCAGATTCTATGCCAGCGGGGCTGCGATCTTGCGCCTATTGGATCTGCTTGGAGTCACCGGAGTCGAGGTGGCGATCGAGGCCGGCCAATCTCCTGCCGAGGTACTAGTCGAGCATCTTGCCATAGCCGATGCCGACCTAGAACAGTTGGTTGCCGACGCTCGCCGCGCCTATGACCCACACGATGCATTGGCCGCTGCCAGCGAGCGAGCATCAGAAACCGCGAAGCAAGAACCACCAGTGTTCGGTCGCGAAACGGATGACAATGTCGTCGTGTTGGATATGCGCTGGAGCCGTTAGAAGGCGCGCAGATCTGACCGAGCTGTGCCCCCCCGAGAACTCGGACCTCCAGCCTACGGATTAGCAGTACTTCGCTCGCTCCGCTTCAGTCACGCCGGCAGCCAGTACGGACGCTCCCGAATAGCCGCTCGCCGTGACCTCCAGATGGATGCCTTCATGATCCTGCAGGCAGGCAATCACCTGGAAGAGGTTCCGCGCCTGCGGATTGCCGGTCGGACCAAACATCCGCATCAATCCCTTCGGTTGTCTGGCCGTGCGCGACCCTAACTCCTCAAAGCCAATCGTCGCGTTGATGTAGTCGCGCAACACGATCTTGCCGGTGTCCACATCTCCCGCCAGCAGGCACTCGATCCCCTCCTGCAGCAGCGCCCGGCGAAACTCCGGGTCGCGCTGAGCCCGCACACGCACCGTCTCCCTGAACTCGCGAGTGAGTGCCATCGCCTGCTCCTCAGTTCCGACCATATCGCGGTCCTGCTACATGCACCTCTGCCCTAAACTGTTAGCCGAGGAGCGCCACCGATGACCACCCAGCGAGACTCGTTCGACGAGCGCTTGACCCGACTCGAAACCGAGGTCGCTGACGTCAAGAGCTTGCTGGGCGAGAGCGCCACGGTCCAGGCTCAGATGCTCAACCTGCTCAATGAAATCGGTCGGCGAACGGAAGACATCGCCAGGCATCTCGGCGTTCCGAGACGCAACGGCACGGCCTGACCGC
>DAOUHS010000062.1:0-21199 GCA_034428415.1 Dehalococcoidia bacterium | reverse complement strand
ATGCCGAAGGCAGAGGGGGGTGACCAGCCTGCTCCCAAGCCCCTGCTCACACTTCCCCATCATGCTCGCCCAACAATGGAGTCCTTGAACCCACCGGCCGCTCGTCGCCATACATCCAGGGAATCCCCGGCATCCGCACTCGACCCGCCCGCGGATGCTCGAAGTCGAGGAAGAACTCCCGCTCCCGATGCGGTAGCAAATTCATCACATCCGACATCGACGGAATCAGGCCGAACGGGATCCGCCAGGTCTGCGCGTCGTGGAACACGTCCTCCGCAGTCCGCGACCGGGTCAGGTCGGCCAGCTCGCCCGCCAACTCCCGCGAGTTGGCCATCCGCGACCAGCCGTCGGCGAACAGCGGATCATCAATCAGCTCCGGCCGGCCAAAGAACTGGCACATCATCTCCCATTGCGCCTGCGTCAGCACGTTCGCGCCGACATAGCCGTCCGAGGTCGGCAGAATGAACGACGGCGATGGCCCGATGTCGGCCCGACGTACGCCGCTGTCGCCCGTGTAGTCGTAGCGCTGCACCGGCAATAGCGCCGCGTTGATCGCCGCCTCGACCACCGACACATCCACGTGGTCGCCGCGTCCATGCTCCCGCGCCGCATGAGCAGCGATCAGCGAAGCCACAGCCGCATACGCGCCGCTCAGCGTCTCGGTCAGCGACGTCCCCAGTTGCAGCGGCTCACGGCCCTCGCGACCGCACAGATACGTAAAGCCGCCCAGCGCGCCGGCGATCAGATGGTTCCACCGCCAGTCCGCATACGGCCCGTCCGAGCCGAAGCCGGTCACCGTCGTCAACACCATCTGCGGATTGCGCTCCGAGAGCGATTCATAGCCCAACCCGCGAGCCGCCAGACTCGGCTCCGTCTCATGCGAGATCACCACATCCGCCCAGCCGAGCAAGTTCTCTCTCAGCGCCAGATCGTCCGCCTGGGACGGGTCGACAACCACGCTGCGCTTCGATGTGTTCGCATATAGAAAGGGCGCCGACGACTCGATCTCCTCGGAACCCGCAAACGGAGCCCGTCGCCTGGCAGAATCGCCTTCGGGAGGCTCCAGCTTGATCACCTCCGCGCCGAGATCGCCCAGCAGCTTCGCCGCAAACGGCCCCGCTAGCCCTTCTGAGATATCGAGGACGCGAAGTCCGCCCAACGCCGTCGTCATAGTCCCTCCACCGCCTGTACCTCCTGTACCGCCTGTACTGCACCCGGTTCGCTGCTCGGCCACTGCAGGGTAGATCGTCGCCGCCGCCGGACGGACCACCCGCGCTCCTGTCAACTCCGACACATATCATCATCACACATATATTCGGAACATATATATCATGTCAGGAACCGAACTACAGCCCGAAGAGGAGACCCAGACCATGTCCTTTCCGCACTATCCGAACCCGGCCCAGCGCGCCCAGATGCTCCAGGCCCACTTGCTCCGGCAACAGGGCCTCACGTATCGCCAGATCGGCGAACGCATGGACCGCGCCGTCTCCACCGTGCACAGCTACCTGCACGCCTTCGAGCAATTCCGCACCGACCTGATCGGCGAACTGGCCGCTGACCAGATCGTCAGTCATCTGATCCAGCTGGCCGACCTCGACGATCCGCACCACGAGCGCCGCTTGGCCGACATCCGCGAACTGCGCTTGCTGCTCGCCGGCTTGCCCGGCATCCGCCGCGACGAGAACGAACGCACCATCGAAATCCTCCAGGCCGGGGTCGCCATCGACCGCTACGGCCAGCGCTTCCCCAAACCCGACCAGCTGCACCCGCCGACCCCCGAAGAGCTCGCCCAAATCGAACAGCTCGAGCCCCCGTCCTGCCAACCCGAACCCGACCAACTCCTCGCCCTCCTCCCCGAACCCAGCCGAACGGAACCGAACACAGTCGAACAGGATCTGACGCCTCCCCCCCTGACGGAGGTCTCGCGCGGCGATCCAGCCGGCCGCGCCCAGCCGGCCGCGCTCGAACCCAGCCGAACAGAACCGAACAAGCCCGAACGAGAATCGGCCCCATCCCTAGCCCGCAACGGCAATTCACCCAGTTTCGACCAAAATTCCCCCACCCTCAGTCGATCCGAACGCCGACGCCTCCAACGCTCGACCTCCAACCGTCGCAAGGGAAGGGCCGCCTAACCAAGATCCGCCGCTTGACAACCTCTCAGTTGTCGCCGCGCTGCTTGTGCACCGGCAACTGCGTCGCCATCCGGTGTTCCGCCGTCTTGTAGTGCGCTTCGAGCTGATCTCGCAGATCATCCTCGCGAACCGAGCTGAACTGCGCCTCGCACGGTTCGCACGCCGCGGCCACCGGCGTCCCTCCGCCGGCGCCGCGAAAGGCTTCGCGCGCCGTCCGTCGCGCGAGCTGCTCGTGCAGTCGATTCTTGAATCCCGCCATCGTCTTCCAGCCTTCCTGCGCCCGAGCGCCGCCTAGACTCAGCCCATCCTACGTTGAGCTCTGGAGCGAATCATGGTCTGGGAACCCGAGGTTGAGGAACTACGACGGCGGACGGAACTCTCGAGTCGGGGAGGCACGCCCGATCGAATCGATCGTCAGCACCGCCTCGGACGTCTGACGGTCCGTGAGCGCATCGATGGCCTGCTCGACCAGGGCTCCTTCCACGAGGTCGGCGCGCTGGCCGGCCTCGGAGAGTACGACGAAGGCGAGCTGGTCGACTTCACGCCCGCCTCCTACGTCATGGGCCTCGGCAAGATCGACGGCCGCACCGTCGCGATCGGCGGCGAGGATTTCACCATCCAGGGCGGTTCAGCCCTCTTCCCGATGCAGCGCTCCAAGGGCGGTCTCGGTGGCTTCTGCGAAGAGTTGGCGGTTGAGTACCAGGTGCCACTGATCCTGCTGATCGACGGCGCCGGCGCCAACGTCGCCGCGACCAAACGGATGGGCACCACCTATCTGCCCAACGGCGGCACCAACTTCGTCACCTCGATCGAAGCGATGCGCAACGTCCCCGTGCTCGCCGGAGTCCTCGGCGCGATCGCCGGCGGTCCGGCGGGACGGGCGCTGATGGTCCACTGGAGCGTGATGACCAGGGGCCGCTCGGCGATGTTCGCCGCCGGTCCGCCGGTCGTGAAGCGCGGCATCGGGCACGAGGTCACCAACGAGTCGCTGGGCGGCTCACAGGTCCACGTCCATACCTCGGGCTGCATCGACAACGAGGCCGAGGACGAACTCGACGCCTTCCACCAGATCCGCACGATGCTCTCCTTCCTGCCCGACAACGTCAACGAGCTGCCTCCCGCCGCGCCCGCCGTCGATGCACCCGAAGGCGCCGGCGAGAAGCTAATCGACCTCGTCCCCCGGAACACCCGCCGTCCCTATTCGATGTACAAGTTGATCGGCTCGGTCGTCGACGGCGGCGACTTTTTCGAGGTCAAGCCGCACTGGGGCACCTCGGTCATCACCGCGCTGGCACGCGTCGACGGTCTGCCGATCGGCATCGTCGCCAACAACCCGCTCAAGAACGGCGGCGCGCTGGACCGCGACGGCTCGGACAAGCAGACCCACTTCCTCGAGCTCTGCAACTACTTCCACATTCCCATCGTCTACCTGGTCGACGTGCCCGGTTTCATGATCGGCGAGCAAGCCGAGCAGGAAGGCACCCTGCGCGCAGGCATGCGAGCCGTCTGGGTCGGCCTGCAGGCGACCGTCCCGCAACTGACAATCGTGATCCGCAAGTGCTACGGCATGGCCGGCATGGCCACTGGCAACCCGCGCCGCCTCAACTACCGTCTCGGCTGGCCCTCGGGAGAGTGGGGTTCAATCCCCATCGAGGGAGGCGTCGACGCCGCCTACCGACGCGAGATCGCCAACGCCGCCGATCCAGATGCCAAGCGCGAAGAGATCGAAGCCGATCTGCGCCAACTCCGTAACGTCTTCCTCACCGCGGAGACCTTCGGCATCGAAGAGATCATCGACCCGCGCAAGACCCGCAGCTACCTGCAGCAGTTCGTCGAACGCGCCTACAAGGTCCTCCCGCACGAACTGGAGTCGAAACCGCTCTACGGCGTCCGGCCCTAAGCTCCAACGGCGCGCGCGATGAGGACAGCCATTCCAGCCAGGAGACAGTAGGCAGCAAACGGAGCCAGCGACCACCCACGAACCAGCCAGAGCAGCGCTCGAATCGCCAGCAGCGCCGTCGCGAACGAGACGAGCGCTCCAACAACGAGCGCAGCAGCGTCGACCGATTCCCGCTCGTCGATCAGCGCCGCAACCGCCAACACGCCCGCTCCAGCCAGCGCCGGCATCGACAGCCAGAACGTCCAGCGCGCAGCTGCCTCTCTCGTGTGCCCCAGCGCCATTCCGGCCACAATGCACATCCCCGAGCGCGAAATCCCGGGCAGCACCGCAAGGCACTGCGCCAGGCCAATGGCCAGCGAATGGCGCCCGTCAAGGCTCCCGAGCCCTGCGCCCGTACCGACGCCGCGGATGCGCCACTCCGCCCCGGCGATCAGCAAGCCCGTGACGAGCAGAAATGCCCCGGCCGTCGTCGCATCGCGCAGTTCGTCTTGCAGCGAGTCGTAGAACAACCCGCCGACGATCACGATCGGAATCGTGCCAATCAGTCCCAGCCAGATCAGCCGGCGTGGCCTGAGGCCTTCGACCTCGCCGGCATCGTCACGCAGCCCACGCAGAACGTCCCAGACCTCCCGCCGGAAGACGAAGAGAATCGCGCCCAACGTTCCGATATGCACGGCCACATCGAAGTCCAACCCCGCGTCGTCCCAGCCGAAGATCCAGCGCGCCAGGACCAAGTGACCACTCGAGGAAATCGGCAGGAACTCGGTCAGTCCCTGAACGACGGCGAGGACAATCGCTTCGAGGATGCTCACCTAGACTCCCCAGAGACCAACCGGCTGGATTTATCTCACTGTAGGAGCCGTCATGGACATCACCGAGGTCATCCGCACCACCTTCGCCGCCCGACAGTTCACCGACGACCCGGTCCCCGACGAAGCAATCGTGCGCATGCTCGAACACGCCCGCTTCGCCCCCTCCGGCGGCAACCGACAGGGCTGGCACGTGATCGTCGTCCGAGACCCCGAAATTCGCGCAGCCATCGCCCAGGCTGCCGAGCGCCCGGCCAAGCGCTACATGGCCATGCAGCAGGCAGGCGAAGGTCCCTGGAACGCCGCATTCCCATCTTCAGTCACAGACGAATCGGCTGCCAGCCTACCCACGCCGAGAAGGCTGATGGACCCCTACATCGAGGCGCCCGCGCTGCTGGCCGTGTGCGTCGACCTGGGTGTCGTCGCCTCCGTCGACAAGGAACTCGACCGCGTTGGAGTGATTTCCGGCGGCTCAATCTACCCGTTCGCCTGGAGCATCCTGATGATGGCCCGCAACGAAGGCTTCGGCGGAACGCTGACCACGATTCCGATCGCCAACGAACCCGAACTCAAGCCCCTACTCGGCCTGCCCGATCACTACGCCATCGCAGCCTTCCTGCCGATCGGCAAGCCTGTCAAGCAACTCACAAGGTTGAAGAGGGGCCCGGTTGAGGACTTTACGACAATCGACCGCTTCGACGGCGAGACATTCGGCAGCTAGTGAACTTGGTCCTTAGCGCCGATCCTCAATGATCGCATCCAACTCCTGCTTCAGCCGAGGCAAGATCTCGTCGTAGGGATAGTGCCCCAACGACTCCTCGCCGCGCTTCAGATTGACCGCCAGCGGACCGCACCAGAGGCCGAGATCAGCGTCGTCGGTTTCCCCCGGACCGTTCACCCGGCAGCCCATCACTGCGATCGTGATGTCGTACTCCGAGGCGTACTCGGTCATCGCCTTGACGTCTTGCGCGAGGTCGACGAACTTCTCGTTCTCGACTCTCGAACATGACGGACACGAGATGATGTTCAGGCCCTCGTCGAACTTCGGTGGGACCGAGCGAAAGCGGCCGGCGGCGATGTCGGACAGGATCTCGCGGGCGACGTGAATCTCCATCCCTTTGTCGTCGAACGGAACGGTGAGCGAGACACGCACCGTGTCGCCAATGCCCTGCGAGACGAGTTGTTCAAACGCAACGCGCGTCTTGATCACGCCTTCAGGCGGCATCCCAGCCTCGGTCACGCCAAGATGCAGGGGAACGTCGGGGCGTTCTTCGGCGAACTTCTGGTTGGCCTCCACGACCTGCTTCCAGTCGGAATCCTTGATTGAAACGACGTAGCGGTCAAAGCTGAATTCATCCAAGAGCCCGCAGTGCTCGCTCGCCGACGCCACGATCGCCGATACGTGATCGTTGGGATAGCGCTCCAACATACGAGGATCGATCGACCCGCAATTCACGCCAACCCGAATTGCGCAGTCATATTCGGCGGCGGTCTCAGCGACAAAAGCGACCTTCTCGCGGACCGACTTGGATCTCTCATGGTGGTGCAGATGACCCGGGTTGTAGCGAATCTTGTCGACGTGCGGTGCAACCTGCGTGCAGAGGCGATAGTTCTCCTGCAGGTCCACGGAGAGCGGAGCCTCAGTCTGCTCTCGGACCGTGGCCAGAGCTTCAACGTCCTTGCGTGAGTCGACCGCAACTCGTACGAGGTCGGCGCCCGCCGCTTCGAGCAGCTTCACCTGGCGGACCGTCGCCTCAATGTCCTGCGTCCGTGTTGCCGCCATCGATTGCACGACGATCGGGTTGCCGCCGCCGATCGTCATGTCTCCCACCCTGACCGACCGCGTCGGATTGCGCCGCAGATCGCCGGTCAGCTGAATCGTCTCCTCCATTGATGCCGCCTCTCCTCAGCCGCTCACCTGCATCGTACCGTTGATGCGTGCTCTTCAATGTGATCTTCTTGATCCTGTTCGTCGCGGCCTGGTCCTTCCTCTCGATGTTGAGTTGGATTGCCCTGAGCCTGCCGCGACAAGCCCGAGGCGCACTCTGGGCAGCGCCGTTCGCTGTCCTCGGCGGCGTAGGCGGTGGCGCACTTGTACCGCTCGCAGGACTCGACAATCAGCTTGGCATCGGTATCTCGATGATCGCTGCCCTGGTCAGCTCCGGCCTCGCCGCTTGGCTGAGTTTCCAGGTCTGGGACGCCTTCAATCTGGGAGAGCGTTTCGCTCGGCTGGCGCGCCGCCATCGCTGATATCGTCGCTCCAATGGCAAACAGATATTGGGATTCCTGAAATGCCCGTCACACGGATGTCCGCGCTGTTCGGTCGCACTTTACGTGAGGCGCCGGCCGACGCCGACTCCGCCAATCATCAGCTCTTGCTGCGCAGCGGTCTGATCGTCCAGTTGGCCGCGGGCGTCTACTCGTTCTTGCCGCCCGCCTGGAGGACGCTGTTGAAGATCGAACAGATCATCCGTGAGGAGATGGAGGCCGCCGGATCGCAAGAGATGCGCATGCCCGCGATCCAGCCCCGCGAGCTGTGGGAGGAGTCGGGTCGCGCCGACTCCTATGGTTCCGTGCTGTTCAATCTCCAGGATCGCCGCGACCGCACGATGGTCCTCGCGCCAACCCATGAGGAATCGGTCACCGACCTCTTCCGTAAGGTCGTGCAGTCCTACCGCGACTTGCCCCAAAGCGTCTTCCAGATGCAGACCAAATTCCGCGACGAACCGCGTCCCCGCGGCGGCCTCGTCCGCGTGCGCGAGTTCATCATGAAGGACGCCTACACCTTCGACGTCGACGACGACGCGTTCCAACTCAGCTACGACGCGATGCGTCAGGCCTACTACAACGTGTTCCGGCGCTGCGGTGTGCCCGTCGTCGCCGTACAGGCGGACTCCGGAGCGATCGGCGGCAAGCAGTCCGAGGAGTTCATCTTTCTCACCGAGATCGGCGAGGACAACATCATCCTCTGTCCGTCCTGCGGCTACGCTGCCAATCAGGAGCGTGCCGAGTTTGCCCGCGGTCAGGGAGCTGGCGCGGACGGCGAGCTGCAAGAGGTCGAGACTCCGGGAATCACGACGATCGAAGGGCTCGCCGAATTCCTCGGTGTCCCCGCTCAGGCAACGGCCAAGGCGGCCTTCTTCCTTGTCGATGGCCAGCCGACCTTCACCGTCATTCGAGGCGATCTTGAGGTCAATGAACTCAAGCTGATCAACGCGCTCGACGGCCTGGACGCTCGGCCGCTCTTGGCCGAGGAAGTCGAGGAAGCCGGCTGGGTCGCCGGATACGCATCGCCAATCGGCGTTGACCCGGGTCGAGTGGTAGCCGACCCCAGCGTGGTCGATGCGGGCGGGCTGGTCGCCGGCGCCAACCGCGAGAACGTCCATCTGCATCATGTCACTTACGGGCGCGACTGGTCGGCCGACACGATCGCCGACATCGGCATGGCGCGACCGGGCGACCAGTGCGCGCACTGTGGCTCGGCGCTCGAAATGCAGCGTGGGATCGAGCTCGGGCACATCTTCAAGCTCGGCACGCGATATGCCGAGCCGATGCAAGCCTCCTTCCTGGACGCCGACGGCGAGCGGCGCGTGCCAATCATGGGTTGCTACGGGATCGGCGTGGAGCGCTTGATGGCTGCCGCCGTGCAGGCCAACCACGATGAACTCGGCATCATCTGGCCGCCAAGCATCGCACCCTACGAGGTGCATATCGTCCCCCTTGGTGGAAGCGACGACGTTGCCTCGGCCGTGAATTCGATTGAAGCAGCACTCTCTCAGATGGGGCTCAACGTCCTCACCGACGACCGTGATGAACGCGCCGGGGTCAAGTTCAACGACGCCGACCTGATGGGCGCTCCGCTGCGAATCACGATCGGCGCACGCGGACTCAGACAGGGTCAGATCGAGCTCAAACTCCGCCGAGAGGCGGAGGCTGTATCTGTACCACTCGAGCAAGCCGCCGCGGCGGTCCAGCAGGCGCTGGCCTCGCTCGACGGCTGATAGCCACTTGATAGTGATCGCCGTCGGCGCCGGGTCGGCGTGTATAGTCAGGATGAGGATGTCGGGTGGGGGTCGGGCTGTCCTGTCTGATCCTGCGCGACACGCAAGGATCGTTCAACACAGCGCTGCGCAGGGTCTCCAAACATGAAGACTGACTTTCTGCTTGCCATCAAGCAGCTGCACTCTGACAAGAATCTCGACGACGACGTCATCTTCCACGCCGTCGAGCGGGGTATGGCCGCCGCGGTCAAGCGTCGCTACGACCTGCCCGGCAATGTGATCGTCAAGATCGATCGCTACGACGGCAGCATGCAAGTCTGGTCGGAGCGCGAGGTCGTCGAGATTGAAGAGGACATCGCCGACCCCGACCTGCAGATTGAACTTGAACGTGCCCAGCTCAGCGACCCGAGCGTGAATATCGGTTCGACGCTGCGCGAGAAGCACGAGATCGACTACGTCGGCGGGCGGATCGAGGCGCAAACCGCCAAACAGGTGGTCCTCCAGGCCCTGCGCGAGGCTGAGCGCGAGGCAGTCTTCTCAAAGTATTCCGGCGAAGAGGGCGGGGTCGTCAGCGGTGACGTGCAGCGCGTCGAGCCGCATCAGGTGATTGTCGAACTCAGCGACCACACCGAGACCGTGATGCCGGCCCAGGAGCAGGTGCGCATGGAGCGCTACCGCACCGGGCAGCGGGTCAAAGCGATCATGGTCGAGGTGCTGCGCGCCAACAAAGGACCACAGATCGTGGTCTCACGTTCGCGGCCCGAGTTTGTCCGTCGCCTGTTCGAACTGGAGGTCCCGGAGATCGCCCGAGGCGTCGTCGAGATTCGAGGCGTCGCACGCGAGCCCGGCCACCGCACCAAGATCGCCGTCTGGTCACGGCAGTCCGGCGTCGACCCGGTGGGTAGTTGCATCGGCATGCGCGCGATGCGAATCCAGAACATCGTCAATGAACTCCACGGTGAGCGCGTCGATGTGATCCAGTGGGATCGCGACCCGCGCCGCTTCGTCGAACACGCGCTCAGCCCAGCCCAGATTCTCGCCGTTCGCATTGACCAAGAGACCAATACGGCCGAGTGTGCTGTGCCCGACATGCAGCTCAGTCTCGCGATCGGACGCGAAGGTCAAAACGCTCGCCTGGCGGCCCGACTGACCGGATACAGGATTGATATCAAGCCGCAGACTGTGGCCGAACGTATGCAGCAGGAAGGTCGCGGCCCGTTCGCGCCGCAGGAGGAGATCGCAATCGAGCCGGAGCCGGTCGTCGAACCGGAACCCGTCCGCACCGCGCCACGAGTCGAACAGCCTGCGGTGACTCCGCCACCGACCCCGGTCGAGGTTGCTGCTACGCCTCCAACTGCCCCGCAGCCAGACGCCGTCGAAGAGGAACCGGAACTCGAACCAGTCCTGCAGGCAACCGAAATCGCGCCTGCGGCTCGAGACGATGGGCAGATTCGCTTCGGCGAGGACTTGCTCCGCCGCGAGGAAGAACAACAGCAACAGCGCGATCGTCGCCGACGCCGGCCGCGCTACCACGAAACCGACGAGGGACTCGAAGAAGATCCCTACGCCGAATACTCGGAATACGAGGAGGACTTCTAGGCCTCACCTCCCGATCCTCCCTCCCGTCTGTCGAGGACGCGGGTTCCAGCCCCGCGCAGCACGAAGGAATCGAATGTCCGCCTTTGCTTCGCCAGTGCAACCAAAACACCGCTCCATCGTTTGCGGCGATTCGGCCTACAAACCGGAACTGTTCAGAATGCTGCGCCGCGCTGACGGCGGCATCGAGATCGGTCCGATTCGAGACCGTCGCAACGCATACGTCTACCGCAGCCCGGAATCTCTGGACGCTGCGGCGGCAAGTCCAGGACCGCGGGCGCGAGCCCTTGAACAGAACCGTCCGCAGGAGATGCTGCGGCAGATCGCGGCGCAATAGCCGGAGTCGACAGCCGGCACAGACACCACTGACATACCCTGATTAATCGGAGAACCTCATGGCGACACAACAGACCATCCGACAACCTCAAAGCACGGCTCCAGCCGAAAACACCGTCCTGATCCCGCGGACGTTGACCGTGCGTGAACTCGCCGACCTGCTGGACGAAACACCCGTCGCCATCATCAAGACCCTGATGACCAACGGCATCATGGCCGATGTGTCCAAGACGCTCGACTACGGCACGGCGGCGATCGTGGCGATGGATCGCGGCTTCGAACCTGAAGAGGCCGGTGATGTCGTCGAGGAAGAGGTTGCGCCGTCAACGCTCGACATTCTCGGCGCGCCCGCTGAAGAGGAGCAAGAGGACCCCGCCAGCCTGCGTGATCGACCGCCCGTCGTGGCAGTCCTCGGCCACGTTGACCACGGCAAGACTTCGTTGCTCGACCACATCCGGGACGCAAATGTCGCCGAAGGCGAAGCGGGCGGCATCACCCAGCGGGTCGGCGCCTATCAGGCCACGGCCAACAATCGGCTGATTACGTTTATCGACACGCCCGGACATGCCGCCTTCACCGAAATGCGAGCTCGCGGCGCGAGCGCGACCGACATCGCCATCTTGGTCGTCGCGGCCAATGATGGCGTGATGCCCCAGACACGGGAGGCGATCAATCACATCCACGCTGCCGGCGTGCCCTATGTCGTGGCCCTCAACAAGATCGACCTCGACAACATCAATCCCGACCGAGTTAAGGCGGCGCTCGCCGATGTCGGCGTCCAGATCGAGGAATACGGTGGAGACGTGCCGCTGGTGCCGGTCTCGGCGACGCGCGGCGACGGCATGAGTGATCTGCTCGACACGCTGTTGCTGGTCGCCGACATCGCCGAGTTCTCGGCCAATCCGGATCGCCTGGCATCAGGTGTTGTGCTCGAAGCCGAACTCGACCGCCGCCAGGGACCACGAACCACGCTGTTGGTCCAGAAGGGGACCCTGCGGCAGGGCGACGCGGTGTTGGTCGGGCAGACCTGGGGTCGAATCAAGGCGATGACCGACTTCGTCGGCAAGCGCATCCGCGAGGCGGGTCCGTCGACTCCGGTGGTCGTACTCGGACTGCAGGATGTCGCCGATGCTGGCGACCCGTTCCGCGTGGCCGAGACCGACCGCGAGGCGAAGCGCATCTACGAGCAAGCCCGACGCGAGCGCGAGGCGCGTGACGCGCAGATCCAACATTCAGCCTCCCTGGATGCGCTGTTCGGTGAGATATCCCGCGGCGACGTGTCCGCGCTCAACCTGATCGTCAAGACCGACGTCGTCGGCTCGGTCGAGGCCTTGCGCGACTCGCTTGAACAGCTCTCCAACGAGGAAGTCGCCGTCAAGGTCATTCACGCCGCGGCCGGACCCGTGTCCGTTGCGGACGTGAACCTGGCGCTCGCCTCCGAAGGACTGGTGATCGCGTTCAGCACCCCGGTCGAGCCTGGTGCCGAGCGGCTCGCGGAGCAGGAAGGCGTCGAGGTTCGCGCTTACTCGATCATCTATGAAGTGATCGAACAGGTCGAGGCGGCGATCAGCGGCCTGCTCGAGCCGGTCCAGATGCAGGTCGTCGACGGGCACGCAGAGGTCCTGCAGGTGTTCCCAATTCGCGGCCTGGGCAACATCGCCGGCTGCCGTTCGCTCGACGGTTCGATCCGCAGCGATGCCCAGGTACATGTCTATCGAGGCGGAGAACAGGTCGCAGAGTCGCCGATTTCGAGCCTGCGGCGATTCCAGGACTCGGTGCAAGAGGTCGACGCCGGACAGGAATTCGGTGTGGCGCTGGCCCGCTACGACGCCTTCGAAGCCGGTGATCAGCTTGAGTTCTTCCACATCGAGACACAGTCGCGGATCGTCCAGGGCGGCGAAATCCGCAACGTCACCCGCTAGTCGCGGCAGCGAAGATGGCACGCAACACACGACCATTCAGCGCGACCCGCGATGCGGGCGGCGTTGACCGCATGGAACGCGTCAACGATCTCCTGCGCGACACGCTCGCGGAAGTCGTGGCCAGGGAACTCAAGGATCCTCGGCTCGACCTGGCGCTGCTCAGTGTCACCGAGGTGCGCGCCTCGAGAGATCTGAGCACCGCCCGAGTCTACGTCTCGGCAATGTCAGACCCCAACACCACCGTCGAGGCGCAAGCGAAAGCCGCCGTCGCCGCGATCGATGCACTCGATCACGCCGCTCCCTTCATTCACCGCACGATCCGTCGACGCCTGCACATGAAGCGTGTCCCCTGGCCCGCGTTTGAGCTCGATCCGCGGATCGCAGGCTCGGCCGAGATCCAGGAGCGCCTTCGCGCACTCCACGGCGACGGGCCCGACTCATGACCAGGCGCCGCAAGGAACCGCACCACCCCGGCGCCGTCTTCCTCGTCGACAAGCCGACCGGTCCGACGTCGCACGACATCGTCCGCGACGTCCGCCGCTGGACGGGACTGCGTCGCGTTGGTCACGGCGGCACACTCGATCCCTTGGCCAGCGGACTGCTGCCAATCTTCGTCGGCGCCGCAACTCGCCTGAATGAATACCTCGCGCCATACCGCAAGTCCTACGAGGCGACCGTGCTCATCGGTCAGGCCACCGACACCGATGACGGCGAGGGCCAGGTGATTTCGACGGCCGTGGTACCGCCTCTGACGGCGCAAGAGATCGACGCTGCGCTGGACAAGTTCCGCGGCGAGATCGAACAGGTGCCGCCGCAGTTCAGCGCGGTCAAGCGCGACGGCGTTGCGGCCTATCGCTCGGCGCGGGCCGGTGAGCACGTCCAGATCGAACCGCGCGCCGTCACCATCCACGAGCTAGAAGCAACAGACGTCAATCTGCCCTACGTGCGCCTGGCAATGTCGGTCAGCACCGGCACCTACGTCCGAGCGATCGCGCGAGACCTCGGCGAGGCCCTCGGCTGCGGCGCGCATGTGATCGAGATGCGTCGGACGAAAATCGGTCATCGTTCGGCGAGCGAGGGACATGCTCCTGACGCGCTTGCCGCTGCCGCCGAAGCCGGAGACATCTGGTCCATGTCGGTATCACCAGCCGAGCTGTTCCCGGACTGGCCCCAGTTCCACCTACACGGCGAGCAGTTGCAGCGGATCAAGCGCGGACAGAAGATCCGGCACGCCCCAGTCGACGGTTGGGACCGTGCGCTCGCAGTCAATGCCGATAACCAAGTGGCAGCAGTGCTCCGAAGGGACGAACTCAGCGCCGCCACCTGGCAACCCGAAAAAGTACTCGCAACGGGCTAGGTTCCGGAGCGCTCTGTCGGTATCGAGAAGAGCAGCGCCAGCGAATCAGACTCAGCGATCAGCGAGTAGGGGGAATCGGCATCGAGCAGGACGCCCTCACCTGCTTTCAGCGTTGCGTTGTCGTCCAGAGTGCCAATCGCAACCTCGCCTTTGGCGACGATCAGCGCGGTGGCGGCGTTGGTCTGGCGATTGAGCGCACGTTCGCCGGCCGGAAGGCGGACCGCTTCAGATGCAAGGTCGGATGCTGTTGAGTTGATGGCGCCACCCGCGCTGGCGGTGATGCGACGCAGGGGCATAACTACTTGATTCCGGCGTTCGTGAGGTAGTCAATCAGATCTTGCACCATACGAATTTCCGCTGCGTCTTCTTCGGGAATTTCAAGCTGGATGTCGTCGGTCGAGAACTCCTCCTCGACGGCAATGGTGAGGTCCACGATGTCGAGCGAGTCTGCGTCAAGGTCATCGATCAGGTGTGCGTCAGCCGTGACCTTCTCCAGCGGTTGACGGAGCTGGTCGGCCACGAGTCTCGAAACCCGTGCGAGCAGACTGGTGTCGTCGGACATTTGGCGGTTCCCGTCTAGCTGTACAGCGGGCTGTCAGATGTCGGCCTGGTCCCGCGTTGAGGGTAAGCGCTCAGTTGTCAACCCGCGAGAGCGCAACGACCCCGTTCTGTCCACCGAAACCAAAGCCGTTGACCAGAGCGACGTTCAAGCCGCAGTCGCGCGCCTCGTTGGGGACATAATCAAGGTCGCAATCCGGATCGGGAGTCTCGTGGTTAATCGTCGGCGGCAGCACTCCGTGGTAGAGCGCCAGTGCCGTAGCAGCGCCCGACAGCGCTCCGGCAGCGCCCATCAGGTGACCAGTCATCGACTTGACCGAAGAGACCGCCAGTTGATCGGCGTGATCGCGGAACACTGTACGGATCGCGCGCGTCTCGATCGCGTCGTTCAGCGGGGTCGACGTGCCGTGTGCGCAGATGTAACCAATCTCTTCGGGGTTCAAGCCCGAATTGCGCAGCGCCGCCGACATGGCGCGGGCCGCGCCGTCGCCGTCCGGGTCGGGAGCCGTGATGTGGTAGGCATCGGCGGTTCGACCGCCGCCCAGCACCTCGGCATATATTCGAGCTCCACGTTCTCGGGCGCAGGCGAGCGATTCCGTGACGCAGACGACGGCGCCCTCGCCGAAGACGAACCCATCGCGAGCCTTGTCGAACGGCCGAGAAGCGGCCTCAGGATCGTCGTTGCGGCGCGACAACGCCTGCATGTTGGCCAGGCCGGCGATGCCGAGGGCGGAGACGTTTGATTCCGTACCGCCGGTCAGGGCAAGATCTGCTTCACCGCCGAGCACCAACTGTCGGCTGTCGATGAATGCGTAGATGCTGGCTGCGCAGGCCGCGAGCGAGGTTAAGGCCGGACCGCGTAGGCCGAGCTGGATCGAGACCTGGCAGGAGGCCATGTTCCCGGCCATCATCGGCACGAACATCGCAGAGACCCGACCGGGTCCCTTGCTGTTCAAGACTTCGGTCTGTTGTGAGATCGTCGTCACGCCGCCGCCACCTGTGTTGATCACCGCGGCGACCCGCTCGGGGTCGTGCATAGACAGATCCAGTCCGGCGTCCTCGACAGCGAGCCTCGACGCGGCGACCGCGAGCTGAGCGAACCGCGCCATCCGGCGAGCAGACTTGGTCTCCATGTAGTCGGACGGATCGAAGTCAGGGATGTCGGCGGCGATCTGCACTTTCAGCCCTGCTTCTACCAGCTCCGGAACGCGGCGCGCCCCCGACCGGCCTTGCGTAAGCGAGTTCCAGAACGCGTTGACGCCCACGCCAATCGGTGTCACCGGTCCGATTCCTGTGATCACGATGCGCTCTTCGGGCGGACGTTCGGTTACTCGGATGCGGGCCCTCACTCGTCGAAACGCTTCAATAGAACGGCGGCGTTGTGTCCGCCCAGGCCAACCGAGAACGAGAGCGCGGCCTCCGTGCTGAGCTCCCGGGCTTCCTTGGGAATCACGTCAATGTCCAACTCCGGGTCCGGCGTCTCGTGATTGAGTGTCGGAGGAGCAATGCCTTCCTTGAGCACCATGGCGGACACGATCACCTCCAGCGCCCCCGACGCACCCATCATGTGGCCCGTCGCGGGTTTGATTGACGAGATTGCCAGGTCGTCTGCGTGTGATCCGAACATGCGCTTGATCGCGGCCACTTCGACTTGATCGCCGAGCTTGGTCGCCGTGCCGTGTGTAGAAACATAGCCGACGCTATCCGGATCAATCTCAGATTCCTGCATTGCCTGCTGCACGCTGACCATCAGGCCGCGTCCATGCGGTTCCGGCTGCGCGATGTCGTGTGCGTCATTGGCCGATCCGCCACCGACCACTTCCGCATAGATCGGCGCGCCGCGTTCGAGCGCGTGGTCGAGATCCTCGATCATCATTGCCGCCGCGCCTTCGCCAGGGACGAATCCGTTGCGATGCAGGTCGTAGGGCGCGCAAGACGCCGTCAGCGGCTCCGCCGGCGTGGCGAGCACGCCCATGCGCTCGAAGCAGATGTGGAAGAGCGGCAGGATGATCGCCTCCGAGCCCCCGACCAACAGCGCATCGGCGCGTCCGGCCTTGATGTGCAGTAAACCGTCGGCGACCGCGTTCGCGCCGGTCGCACAGGCTGAGGTCGGTGAGTAGTTCGGACCGGTTGCGCCGGTCGCGATCGAGAGATGTCCGGAAGCAGCGTCTGCGATCAGATTGGGCATGGCGAACGGCGATACACGTCGTGCGCCCCGGTTGACCAGCGTGTCCTGCCAGCGAGTGACGAGTTCCATACCGCCGCCGCCGGAGCCGAAAATGATCCCGACGCGGTGCTGATTGTCCTCGGTGATCTCCAGGCCGGAGTCTGACAACGCTTCCAGTCCGGAGACCATGCCGTACTGGGTGTTGAGGTCCATGTGCCGGAGCGCTTTGGCGTCGGGCAGGAGTGGCTCAGGATCAAAGTCCTTGACTTCAGCGGCGACGGGCGTCTTTACGCCCCAGCCCTCGGGATCGAATCGCTCGATTCGGCCAACCCCGCTCTGGCCGCCGATCAGGTTGCGCCAGGTGCTCGGCATGTCGTTGCCGACAGGTGTGACGGCTCCAACGCCGGTAATCACTACGCGGCGCGGGGTAGAGGAAACCTTCGCAGCCACTACTTGGGGATCCCGTCGCTCTTGTCCGGGTAGTCGCGCGTCGACAGGCCCTGGTCGTCGTCCGAGAGCGGGAATGTCCAGGATGTGCGAGAGATTCGGCGCACCAGCTTTGAGAGCACATCGCCTGGCCCGGCCTCCACGAATAGCGTCGAGCCCTGAGCGGCCATCGTTTTCACCGCCTGTTGCCACTGCACCGGCGCCGTCAGCGCCTCGGACAATTCGTGCGCGAGCTGGTCCTTGGTGTGCATCAGACCGCCGGAGATATTGCTCACCACCGGCACGACCGGGTCGCGCCACTGAATCGCGCTGACGGCCTCCGAGAAATGCGACTGCGCATCCGACATTAGGGGCGAGTGCGAAGCGATCGAAATCGGCAGTCGCACCACGCGCCGCGCGCCCTGTTCGTCGGCGAGCCGCATGATTTTCTGCAAAGGTGCTTCGTCTCCGGAAACGACCGTTTGTCCGGGACAGTTGTCGTTGGCTACGACCAATGTGCCTTCACTCGATGCCTCGCCGACCAGCCGGCGCAGGACTCGGTCGCGCAAGCCGATGATCGAGGCCATGCCGCCCGGCCGCAGGCTGTCGGCCGCATGCATGATCTCTGCGCGCCGGCGAACTAGCCGCAGCGCATCGTCAAAGTCAACGGCGCGCGCGGCAAGCATCGCCGTGATCTGGCCCATACTGTGTCCCGAGACCACCTTCGGGGCAAGCGTCCGACCGGCCCGCTCCCATTGGTCTCGCAATGCCTCCAGCCACGCGACCGAGGCGACGAAAATCGCCGGTTGCGAATGCGTGGTTTGATTCAGTTCTGCGTGGGGACCATGCTCGATCAGGTGGAGCAGATCGTAATCCAGCACCTCATTGGCTCGGGTGAACCAGTGTTGGGCATTGGGATAGACCCGGAGGACTTTGCCCGCCATGCCGATTGATTGCGATCCTTGACCGGGGAAGAGCAGGGCGTACTCGTCATCGGTGAGCGCCGGATGTTCACCACTTGGTGGTTCATCCGCAGCTTCCTCTTGCTGGGTCAAAGTTTCCATCTCGGCTCCTGCGGTCCAACGGCGTCGCTTGGCTGACGCTGCATCGGATCGGTGCTATGCAATTCTACCGACTCTGCGGCTTGGATTGCTTCATAATCGGAACGCTCTGCGGATTAGCGAACAATACGTGTGTGCGAATGAACCAGATCGGCCCCGCGAGAGCCGATTAGCCCATCACCATTCCCCCGTCGACGTGGATCACCTGTCCCGTAATGTAGGCGCCGCCCGGTCCAGCGAGGAACGCGACCAGCGGCGCGACATCGGCCGGCTCGCCCAATCGGTCAAGGGGAATCCGCAGCATCACACTGTTGATCACGTCCTCGGAGAGGTTGGCGGTAATGTCGGTCTGGATGAATCCCGGCGCAACGAGGTTGACCGTGATCCCGCGCGAACCCAGTTCATGGGCGAGCGAGCGGGTCATTCCCGCCAGGCCAGCCTTAGCCGCAGCGTAGTTCGCCTGTCCGGCATTCCCGACCGTGCCGATCACCGAGCCGATCGTGATGATCCGCCCCTTACGGGCCCGAATCATGCCGCGCAGCACCGACTGTGTGGTCAGAAAGGATCCGGTCAGGTTTGTCGACACGACGGCGTCCCAGTCGGCCGATTTCATTCGCATCGCCAGCATGTCGCGGGTGATGCCGGCGTTGTTGATCAGGATCGTGGGCGCTCCGAGTTCCGAGGTCACGGATTTGGTCATTGTCGCCACGGCATCGGAGTCAGCAATATCAGCCCGCGCGACATATGCACGGCGACCGAGATCACGAACCTGTTGAGCAACCGCCTCGGCCGCGTCAGACGATGCCGTGTAGTTGACCCCGATGTCTGCACCCTGTGTTGCCAGCTCCAGGGCGATCGCGCGGCCGATCCCGCGCGACGCGCCGGTGACCAGCGCAACCTCACCAGACAGCGAAAGAGCGTCGCCGGCGACGTTCGAGCGAACCATGGGCTCGAGGCTACCACCGAATCGGTATGGCGAATTCATACGCCTGTAACCAGAAGACGACCCCGTTCCGCGACACTATGCGCACTGGTTCTGCGGACGGGCGCGTGGTAGTTGACCTAGTCTCTCTACGTCAACTGCGCCCGGATATAGGGGTTGCGTATGGATTCCGGAAATACTGCCTGGTTGTTGACATCGGCAGCCCTCGTGCTGCTGATGACCCCGGGCCTCGCGTTCTTCTATTCGGGCTTGGTCCGAACCAAGTCTGCTGCCGCGACGATCATGCAGTCGTTCATCATGATCGGCGTGGCCACGGTCGTCTGGGTGCTCTGGGGCTATTCGCTGGCCTTCGGCACCGACATCGGTGGCTTCGTCGGCAACCTCACCGTATTCGGCCTACGTGGGCTGGAAGGCGACGGTCTGCTGTTCATGGCATTCCAGCTAATGTTCGCGATCATCACGCCGGCCCTGATCACCGGCGCATTCGTCGAACGCATCTCGTTCAAGGCGCTGTTGGTTTTCACAGTGCTCTGGATCACCGTCGTCTACGCTCCGCTCTGTCACTGGGTCTGGGCTGACGGCGGCTGGCTGCTCGATCTCGGCGCGGCCGACTTCGCCGGCGGCACCGTGGTCCACATCAATGCCGGCGCCGCGGCTCTGGCCGGCGCCCTGTTCGTTGGACGACGACGCGACTCGGTCGCCGAGACTCGACCCCACGACGTGTCCAAGGTCGTGATCGGCGCTGGGCTGCTCTGGTTCGGCTGGTTCGGCTTCAACGCCGGCTCCGCGCTCGCCGCCGATGGCGGCGCTGTCAACGCCTTCGTCCAGACTCAGATCTCCGCCGCCGGCGGCCTCGTCGCCTGGACGCTGCTCTCCTGGAGATACACCGGACACCCCTCGATCATCGGCGCGGCGACCGGAGCGGTAGCTGGTCTGGTGGCGATCACACCCGCAGCCGGATTCGTCGGCCAGTGGCCTGCGACTGACGGTTACCTCAACTTTTTCCCTGCACTCTGTATTGGCGTCGTGGCCGCGATCCTCGGCTTCTTCGCCATCCGTGCGTTGCACAACTGGCGTGACATGGATGACACCTTGGACGTCTTCGCGGTCCATGGGGTTTGCGGCATGTGGGGCGCCTTCGCAACGGGACTCTTCGCGGTGGCTGAGATCGGCGGCGTCGATGGAGCAATCGGCGGCAGCGCCGACCTGCTCTGGCGGCAGATCGTCGGT
This sequence comes from Dehalococcoidia bacterium, assembly GCA_034428415.1. Lineage (GTDB taxonomy): Bacteria > Chloroflexota > Dehalococcoidia > Bin125 > Bin125 > Bin125. The sequence goes on along the minus strand of DAOUHS010000062.1, from coordinate 758 downwards.
ATTCTCGCCGCACTAGCCTGGTCCTTCGGCCTGTCGGTTGGGCTCTTCTGGCTGATTCAGCGGTTCATGCCGCTCCGGGTTGAAGAGGACGACGAAATGATGGGACTCGACCGAAGTACCCACAACGAGCCGGCCTACGAGTTTGACGAGATCGGATTCGGTTGGGATGCCAGCGATACGATTGACGAGGAGATTCCCAGCGGAACCGAAGCGCTGAAGAGGTTGCTGTCATGAAAAAGATCGAAGCAATCATCCGGCCCGAGTCGCTGGAGCCAGTCAAGCGCAAGCTGATCGAAGCCGGCATCACCGGCCTCCACGTCGAGCGGGTCGCCGGACACGGCTACCAGGGCGGCGTCGTGCAGGCCGGACGCGGCGGCCAGTTCTACACCGTCGACATGATTCCCAAGGTGAAAGTCATCACCGTCATCTCCGACTTCAACGTGGAACCTGCGATCGACGCCATCATCGCCGGCGCCCGCACCGATAGCACCGGAGACGGCAAGATCTTCGTAACAGATGTCGAGGAGGCCGTCCGAGTCCGAACCGGAGAACGCGGCCGCGAGGTGCTCTAAAGCAAACTCCGTCATACCCGCGCTCCGTCGCGGGAATGACGCGAGCAGCTGCTAGTAAATCACTTGCTCGATCAGCAACTCGACGTAGCGCTCATCGTCGACGCCGAACTCCTCCTTGAGAATTGCCTCTGAGTGCTCGCCCAGCCCCGGCGAGGGTCGCGTGCCCAGCCGCACGCCGTTCCAGGT
>DAOUHS010000061.1:0-4646 GCA_034428415.1 Dehalococcoidia bacterium | reverse complement strand
CTTCTCAGTCTCTCGATCGCCGAGGCGCGGGCGAGGCAGAAAAACTCGTTTTTAGTCCTGGGAGAGATGGCCCGCCACACCCTTCCCTACATAAGGAGACTCCTCCAGGGGATGCTCTACGGCATATTTCCCGCGGTGATCTTCCTCGCGATGACGCCGCTTGCGGCGCGCATAATTCCCGCCTACCTTCTTCGTGTCCTTCGGGGAGATACTCGGTGATGGGAAGACCTTCCTCATCGCAGAAGAGCAGTCAATGGCAGTATTTCCAGCGCTGCATCTCTTCGCAGGGACAGATCCAGGTCGATTCCTTGACCTCTTCTGCCTTGTCCTCGTAGAAGTTGCAGGGGCAGAGCGGACGGCCGTAGTCGTCGATGTGCTTGGCCAGGCCGATCACGAGGAACTCGGTGATCTCCTCCTGTGGGTGCAGGTACGAGCCGCTCTTCTCTGCGAAGTTGCTGGCGAACTTCCGCATCTTGTTGAGGCTCTTCTCGGACGCCTGCTGACGATCCTCGTCGCTGACCTGATCAACGTCCGCCATCGCTCACCACCGCTCTAACCGTTTCGCACTTCGGTCGTGGGTTCCACTGTAGGTCCTGGCTGTGGAGCCCGATGTCGCCTAGTTGTTGGCGCTGTCGCCGCCTTGTCGGAAGAAGTCCTCGAGGTCGGCGATCAAGGCGTCGGCGCTGGGCAGTTCGCCCTCGGGTTGCTGCTCTGCCTCAGGCTCCGGATTGGCGGCTTCGAGTCGGGCGACGTAGTCGCGCAGTTCGTTGTTGTCGCGGAGAGCCTCTTCGAGCTGGGTGTGGAATCGCTGGATGCCGCGCTCGAGCGGGTCGAGGTCGAAGCGTAGTCCGGTCATGTCAGAGACCACGCGGAGCAGCGCCTCCGCGCCGACGGGGTTGGTGATGCCGGGCAGATAGTGCGGCACCGAGGCCCAGAGGGAGACACCGGCCACGTCTCGTCGGCGGCAGTGGTCATGGAAGACGCCGACGATGCCGGAGGGGCCCTCGAAGCGGGAGGGGTGCATGTTGTAGCGCGCTGCCAGCTCCGAGTTGTTTGCCGAACCGCGGACGTGCACCGGCTGCGTGTGCGGTGTCCCTGCCGCAACTGCGCCGAGCGAGAGAATCAGTTTGGCACCGATCTCGTCGACCAACTCCGAGAGCGCGGTCAGGTAGCGCTTCCAGCGATAATGTGGCTCGATCCCAATGCCGACGACGACGTCTCGTCCATCGCCGGCGCTTTGGAGATGAACAAACTCGGTCGCCGGCCAGGAGATGTAGCGCTCGCCGTTGCGATAGCGCGCCATCGGCCGTGCTTCCGTGAAGTCGTAGAATTCTTCTGGATCGATCGTTGCGAAGGGCTTGGCGCCCAGTTGCTGAATCAGATATTGAGCTGCCGTCGAAGCTGACTCGCCGGCATCGTTCCAGCCTTCCCAGGCAACGATCAGCACAGGATCAGTCAGGTCGGGGCGTTCGTCAATATTGAGGTCGGGTGAGGTGGTCATGAGCGAAGTTTACTCCAGCACGGGTGGTTCGTCGGAGGCGGAATTGACGCTGGCCTGGGCGGACCGGGTGGCGGCCAATCGCGAACAGGCGGAGCGGCTGCGCGAGGAATCGGACGGCGGCGACCACTATCGGCCGTTGGCGTCGGCGTTCCGCGCGGATCCGCGACGAACCGGGGACTCGGCGCTGGAGGCTTTGCTCTCGATTGCCTCGCCCGAGGACACCTGGGTCGACATCGGAGCCGGCGCCGGGCGATTTTCGCTTCCGCTTGCACTGCACATAGAGCGAGTGATTGCGATCGAGCCGTCGCCGGCCATGCGGGCGGAGCTGGCGAACTTACAGATCGAGCACGGGATCACGAATGTCGACATTCGTGATCAACACTGGCCGTCGCTCGATCCAGAGATTACCGGGATGGCAGATGTCGGGCTGATCTCCCACGTCGGTTATGACATCGAGCCGATGGGGGAGTTTCTCGACACGATGGAGCGGGCTGCCACTCGAGAGTGCGTCGCGCTGCAATACGACCACGCACCGGGGTCAATGTTCTGGCAGGTGTGGCCGGCGATCCATGGGGAGCCACAGGCCCACCTGCCCGGCGCGACGGAGTTCATTGCGCTGCTGGAGGCTCGCGGAGCCGACGTTGAAGTCAGCGATCTGGAGCGTCGCGGTGACCGGCAGCGGTTCGTCTTCGCAGCGCCAGAGCAAGCCATGGATTGGGCGCGCAGACGGCTATGGTTATCCGAGGACTCGGCAAAGGTGCCGGTCCTGCGTGAGGCGGTGGCGGAACTACTGATTGAACGGGACGGCGAATGGTCGCTGCCCGATCAACCGAAACAGATGTTGATTCGCTGGAGGGCGACATGAACCGAGTCACACCACTGACCACCGACGAGCTGCTGGAGGCTGCGCCGTTTCTGTCGGCCATGCAGGACAACGGCATCACGATTCCGACATCGTTCCACGTGCTGGGCCGTCGTCCGAAGGTGCTGGAAGCGTTCCAGCCGTTCTTTGGATCGATCATGCGCGAAGGAACGGTTCCGGCTGGCTTGAAGCAGTTGATTGCCCACGTGGTCTCGCGGACGGCGGGGTGTCTGTACTGCCAGGCGCACACCGGACATTTCGCGCACACGCTGGCTGGCGAGACCTACGATAGGGTCGAGGCTGTCTGGGCATTCGAGACTTCGGAGCTGTTCTCGGATGCGGAACGTGCCGCCTTGCGAGTCGCACGGGACTCTGGCGGCGTCCCCAATGCCGCTACGGACGAGCAGTTCGACGAACTGCGCAAGTACTGGTCGGACTCCGAGATGGTCGAGATCGTCTGCGTGATCTCGATGTTCGGGTTCCTCAACCGGTTCAATGACACGCTGGCCAACGAGCTGGAGCCGGACGCGGTTGAGTTCTCGGACGCTCACCTAGCGCAGTCGGGCTGGACGGTCGGCAAGCACGGCTGAGTCGGGGTTCCCTCAGCGGGGTTTTTCTTCGAGCGGGTTGTCGACACCTCTGAAGAATGCGCCCCGGTAGATCTTCGTGTCTCCGCGGACCCGCTCTTCCCATTCCTGATCGGTCATCGCTTCGCGCAGACGGATCGTCTGAATCGTGTCCTCGCCGATCGGCCAGCGCATCGGCAGTTTCTGTTCCAGCTCGACGATGTCGGCGACGGCGGTTGCGACCGATCGTGAACCGGGACGGGTCGCGGCTCGCGTGCGAAATGTCTTGAGGGCGTGATCGGCAGATTCCTGGTAGGGCGAGCGGCCTTCTCGGACGGCGGCGGCGACGTCGAGGTTGGTCGTTTGCCAGTCGGAGGCGTACATGCCGGGCTCGAGGATGGTGACGTCGACGTTCCAGCGTGAGACCTCGTAGCGCAGCGCCTCGGACATCGCTTCGACGGCCCACTTTGAGGCGGCGTAGAGGCCCATCATCGGCGCGACGATTCGGCCGGCGAGCGAGGAGACGTTGATGATCTTGCCGTGATGTTGCTCGCGCATTGCCGGCAGCACGGCCTGGGCCATTCGGATCTGGCCGATGAAGTTGGTGTCCATCTGGCGCGCGACTTCTTCGTCGGACATGTCTTCTACCGGGCCATACAGGCCGTATCCGGCGTTGTTGAAGAGTGAGTCGACCCGCCCGAAGCGTTTCAAGCCAGCTTCGACCGCTGCATCAATCGACTCGCGATCCGTGACATCGCACTGGGCAATTTCGACCAGGTTGGAGTCCATGTTGGCGAGGTTCGGTCCGTCGCGGTCGGGGTTGCGCATCGTGGCAATGACTCGGTGACCTCGCTGTGTGAGCTCCTCGGCGGCGGCGAGACCGAAGCCTCGGGATGCGCCGGTGATCAGCGTGACCTGTCGCTCAAGTACCATTGGGACGCCTCCGCCTTCCGAATCGCCTGTCTTCGCAGATGGTAGTGGCGCGTCGTGGGTTGGGGCCTAGCAAGAGATTGCGTGGACTGGCTCACCGAGCCCTGGTCGTTTGAGTTCATGCAGCGCGCGCTGCTGGCCGGCACCGTAGTGTCGGTCGCTGCCGCCATGGTTGGCGTGTTTGTCGTTCTGCGCGGCCTCGCGTTCCTCGGCGACGCCGTCGCCCACACGCAGCTGGCCGGCGCAGCGGTGGCGCTGGTGCTTGGCGGCGGAGCGGTGCTGATCACACTGGGCGCCGGCATCGCAGCGGTGCTCACGGCGCTCGGCGTCGCGCTGCTGACGATCCGCGCTCGATTGAGAGAAGACACGGCGATCGGGATCATGTTCGCCGGCTTCTTCGCGTTGGGCGTGTTGCTGATCTCGCGCGAACGGACCTTTGCGGTCGACCTCGGCTCATTGCTGGTCGGACACATTCTCGGTGCATCGTGGACCGATTTGATCGTGATGGCGATCCTGACTGGCGTCGTCTTGATTGCGGTGCTGGCCTTTCTGCCGGAACTGCGATTCACGGCGTATGACCCGGAAGTCGCCGCTGTTTCCGGCGTACCGGTCACCTTGATGCAAGTAGGCTTGCTGATCCTGATTGCGCTCGCGACCGTCGTGGCCTTCCGCCTGGTCGGTGTAATCCTCGCAGTCGCGATGCTGGTCACGCCCGCGGCGGCGGCGGTGCTGATCTCACACCGTCTGACGACGATGATGCTATTCGCTGCGCTGATCGGCGTCGTTT
>DAOUHS010000060.1:0-3973 GCA_034428415.1 Dehalococcoidia bacterium | reverse complement strand
CATACTCGTCGGATGACCGCCCGAGTTGTAGATCGAATGGGCCGTTTCCTCGGCCAGCGTCACGCGGACGAATACCTCGGCAATGTCCTCGACGTGCAGCGGCAGCGTCATTGTGTCGCGATGAGGGAAGCTGACCGGCTCCTCGCGTGCGGGCAGCACCTGGCACTGGACGTGATTCATCGAGCCGCGCACCTTGTCCGGACCCGTGATGTTGGCCGGCCGGATTCCGGTGATCGCCATGTCGTAGGCGCGGTTGTACCAGTCGGCCTGGTGCTCGTTGAACCGTTTCGAGACCGAGTAGATGCCCGTGCCCAGACACAGATCGTCCTCGGTCACTATCTTGTCGCCGTGCAGTCGCTGCGGGCCGTAGACCGCGAGCGAGCTTGCGTAGACCACGCGCCGAATGTCGAGCAGGCGCGCCGCCTCGAAGCAGTTGTCCATGCCGAGGATGTTGATCTTGACCTGCGGATGCGGATCGCGCTCGGAGGCGCCCAGGACGTAAGCGAGGTTGATCACGCGGTCTGGCTTCGCCGCAACGAGCGCCTCGACCACGTCGCCCATCACGGTGATGTCGCCTTGGATGATCTCGATCTTGTCGCGTAGCGGATCCAGGACAGGGGCGTTGGGATTGATGTCCATGCAATGGACCTCATGCCCGTGCTCAACCAGCCGCCGCATCACCCGCGGCCCAATGAATCCGCTGCCACCAAGCACTGAGATACGCACTCTTCGCTTCCCTTCCGCTGCGCTTAAGGACGAAGACCCAGCCGTGAGGACTTAAGCCCCGTTGGCCGACTCCTGTGCCAACGCCTCGGTGGCCGCGTCTTCGACGATGGTGCCCTTGAAGAAGTTGGGGTTGTTGTGGGCGTAGAGGCGTAGCTGGTTGGTGAAGGCGAAGTCGCGGAAGTCCTCCGGACTGATCAGTCCGTTCTCAACCGGTTCGTACGCCTCGGCAACCGCTTCCGACATGTCGGGCACATCCCAGTGACCGAGGTCGGTGCTCATGAAGGCGCGAATCTTGGCGCCGAACGGGTTGACCTGATCATCGAACGCCCAAGCCGTGATCGGGTCGTCTGCCTCGCAACCGAAATAGAACGAGGGGATGAATCGGTCGTAGAAATCCTCAGCCTTCTCGATGTTCATCTCTCTGAAGTTGTCCCGCAGGCGTTCCTCGACATCAGGCGCGGTCATGCCGAGCGTCCTGGGCAGATTGTCGAGCTTGCCTTCCGTGAGCTCGCCGCCGTAGCGAGTAAACAGATCCTGGGCGAGCTCGATGTCGATATTGGCCGGATCGAGGTTGTGGAGTTGGTCCGGGCCGCGCTTCTCCCAGCGCGCGATGATGTCGGCGTAGATTCGAGCGCCGTGCGCCACGCCGCCTTCGAGCAGAGCCACGCGCAGTTCGGGGAATCGCGTCGTCACGCCGCCCATCAGCAACGATTTGCAGAGCACCTCGCCGGCCGCGGCGAAGTGGCCGATGTGGTTGTACATGTAGTTCGAGATTGAGGCGCGGTCGATGAACCCCATACCCGAAGAATGCGAGGCGACGGCAAAGCCGAGGTCGAGGCAGCGCTGCCAGAACGGGTCATAGTCGTACTCGCTGTCGATGGCGAACGAGTCCAGCCAGGTCACGGTCTGCGCAAGCTCGGGATACTTCTCGGCAACCGCCGGCACCGGGCGCCGAACAAAGGCCGGCATCTGCGCAACCTTGAGGCCCAACGAGTGCGCGTGCTCCAGCTCGGCGATGCCTTCCTCGGGCGTATGCATGGGAATCACCGCCGCCACGGTCATGCGGTCGGAAAAACCGCCGTACTGTTCGGCCGTGAACTCATTGAAGGCCCGGCAGACGGCTTGTCGCACTTCATCGTCCTGCATGTGCGGGAAGCCAAGACCGATCGTGGGATAGAGCACGACGAAGTCCATACCGACTTCATCCATGCGCTCGTGTAGCAGCGCGGGCATCATGGCCGTCGCGCGGTCCAGGGTGTTCTCGGTTGGTAGCGCCCACCAGGGCGGGACGGTCACCCGCTCAGCGCGGCGCTCGTCCCAGCTCATCGCCGCCCAGCGACGGCTGACGCTGGAGTCGCGGTAGCGCTTGACGACCTCCGACCCGCCCACATCCTTGAGATAGTCGAAAAAGGTCGGCATGAACTCGACAATGTGCGAGTCGCCGTCAATGATCGGGTGGTCGAGACGCGCACGCACTGCGGCGGAGGGCGATTCAATGGTCGTAGTCATCTTTTAGTCTCCCGCTGGATGGATGTCTGCACGAGGATAGGGAGTCGGGCGACGCCGCGTGTCGACAGCCCTTGCACTTGTGCTAGCTTGAGCGCCCGCCCCGAGAGCCAGGAGACGGATCATGACTGAAGACAAGGCACGAGTAGACGCCGGGGCGATCGCGTTCGCCATGCGCTACCGAGACGACATCGCGGGTGACGAGGGGCTTTGCATAGAGGTCCGCGCCGATGTCGAGGGACACGACACCGAGTTGCTCCGTTTCGACTGCTTCCGCGTCGCGCCGCACTACCACTACGGGCCGGAGGCCGACGACGAACGTCTGATGCTCGACCTGACCGCCGCCGGCGACGCACTCGACTGGACCCTGAACTGCTTCGAGCGCGGGCGCCTGGAAGCAATGATTGAGCGCGCAGGCTATCCCGCTGTGGCTAATGCACTCGACGCCGGCCACGTGGCCGAGATCATGCCGAGCGTCGTCAGCGCGGCGCGCGAGATCGTCGAGTCGCACCAGACCTAATCGTCCGTCGTCTGGAGCGCGTCCAGCACGACCCGTCCCCTCGGTGACAGTTCATATCCAACTTCCAGGCTGGTCGTGAGACCGAGCGCCTTCAGTTTGCGAACGTCGGCCTTGAACCTCGCCGTCTCGCGACCCTGTTCAGCAGCCAGTTCGGCAGCGCGGCGGCCCGGCGCGACGGCGATCGCCTCCAGCGCGGTCTGCGTCCACGGTCCTTGCCGAGCGCGACCGTCCATCTTGGCCAAACGATCCGTGATGACGCCGACTTCCGCTTCACTGAGACGCGTGTCGGACGCGAGGATGGTACGCGGATCGGCCTGCTCACCCAGACACTGGAAAGCAACCCGATAGAGCGGCGCATTCGCGTCGCCCGATTTGCGCTGATTGCGCCGAATCGCTTCGAGCGCAGCCTCCGCAGAAGCGTGACCGGCTGCCAGCGCATCCTCGACCGATATCTCGGCTGGGTCGACCAGATCGACCGACGTGACCTCAATCACGTGCGAGCCGACGCGGTATCGGCCGCCCACCCGAGCCTGCGGACGGCGCCAGCGCCGAAACGTCATCGTCAACTCTCCGCGAGCGATCGCCTCCTGGTCCGGCTGGCGAAACTGCATGACTCGTTCCTTCCCGCTGCAAGAGAGGCTAGAGCCAGACACACATGCTGAACGATGGGGGGCGGCGACGCGCCGTCCGCTCATGACAGTGGCCCAATGCACATTCCCGTCCTTGACCTCGCGTCCCGATCATGGCACTATCAGAACACAAGTCCTGTACAGAGAGTAGGTCCCATGCTCTGTCGCCCAGATTCGAGGCAGGCGTCCGCTGAAACCACGCCACCGTTGCTTCAACGCCGGACCTCTCAGGCCCCAGGTACGCTCCCGGCCCCGCTTCGTCCAACCGACAGGCCGCCAACGCCGTCCTAGCTGGTTGGAAATGGTTGAACAGGATTGGACACAGTTGGACAGATTTAGACACAGTTAGACACAGTTAGACAGATTTGGACAAACTTGGGCAGTTTTGGACAGATCTGGACACGGTTGCACGCCACTGGACACACTTGGACGGAGTGCGACGGAGTTGGACGCCGCGCGGGCAATCAACGAGCCGACCAGCGCGTAGCCTAGCCACCGGCGACACGTTGGCGATGCAACCACCAGGCCGAGGGAGTCATCCATGAGCTGGCAGCAAGAGATCGAAGAGTTGGCCCGTCGCCACGCGCTCAAA
>DAOUHS010000059.1:0-3405 GCA_034428415.1 Dehalococcoidia bacterium | reverse complement strand
ACCGGTCAGGAGAATCTCCATCGCCCAGGCCCAGGGGATCTGGCGCGGCAGGCGAATGTGCGCCCCTGCATCCGGGACGATGCCCCAGCGGACTTCCTGCAGACCGAACTCGGCGTGCTCTGCAGCGACACGGATGTCGGTACCCAGCATGTACTCGAGGCCGCCGGCGATGCAGTAGCCGTTGATCGCGGACAGCACAGGCTTGAACACGCGATGCAGGTTGCGAGTCTCATTCACCTTGAGCGGCTCATTGCGAGCGCCGCCGGCCTTCGCCGGAATGGTGCTGGCAAGGTCGGCGCCGGCGCAGAAGGCGCGCTCGCCGGCTCCGGTGATAATCGCAACCCAGAGATCGGGGTCGTTGTTGAAGTCCTCGGTCGCGTCGCGCAAGAGCGACAGGAGTTCAAGCGACATCGCGTTCATCCGCTCGGGACGGTTGAACGTAATCACACAGCGCTTGTTGGCGGGATCTTTCTCGTAAATCAGCGGCAAATCTGTCTGATCGGACATTGGCAGCCTCCTTGTTTCGAGTCAGAGCCTATCGGCCTATCGACCCTTGAACACAGGATCGCGCTTTTCCATGAACGCCCGCGGACCCTCAATCGCATCCTCGCTGCCGAACGCCCGAGCTCCCAGCAACGACTCCAGGCTCCAGGCCTGCTCCCACGACATCCCCATCGCCCCACGCACGGCGATCTCCTTCGCCGTCCGAACAGCCAACGGACCGTTGCGGCAGATCAGGTCGGCGATGCCCTGGGCCGTCTCCATCAACTGATCAGCGGGAACCACGCGATTGATCAACCCGCACTGCAGCGCCTCGTGAGCAGACAGCCGACGACCGGTCAGCAGGATCTCCATCGCCCAACACCAGGGAATCTGTCGCGGCAAGCGGATGTGCGATCCGCCGATCGGAATGATCCCCCAGCGCACTTCCTGAAGGCCGAACTCCGCATGTTCGGCAGCCACGCGGATGTCCGTGCCGAGCATGAATTCGAGCCCGCCGGCGATGCAGTAGCCGTTGACTGCGGCGATCACCGGCTTGTGCACGTCGTGCAGACCGCGAGTGTCATTGACCTTGAGCGGCTCGTCGCGGCTCGCCTGGGTTGCGTTGGGGATCGTGCTGCCCAGATCTGCGCCGGCGCTGAATGCCCGCTCGCCGGCGCCCGTCACGATCAGCACCCAGAGATCGGGATCGTTCTTGAACTCCTCGATCGCCTCGCGCTGAAGCACCTGCAGTTCTGGGCTCATCGCGTTCATCCGCTCGGGACGGTTGAAGGTCATCAAGGCGCGCCGATTCGCACGGTCTGGCTCAAACAGCAGAGGCGGTTCAGTCATCGACGGACTCCATTTCTTGGTGGGGCGCGGATGAGTCAGAAGATACGGGCAACCCTGAGTGCGAGGGCATCGAGGCGATCCGAGCGCAGGCCGGCACGCGTTCGCGCCATACCCTGTGAAGAGCGGAGGTGATGGGCGGCGAGATGCGTTGGCCACTGTCGATTCTCGTGTGCGTCTTGTCGGCCTCGGCCTGCAGCGGATCAGACGACGCTGAGAGGCCTCAAGAGCTGGAACATGCTCCGCAACCGGCAGTAACACAGATTCAACCAGAGCCGGAGCAACCGCAACAAGGACAGCCTCAGGCGATAGACGACGCAGAAGAATCAACCGTTCAGACGGAAGAGCAAAGCGAACGGTCGATCGTCCAATCGGTCCAGCAGCTGAATTCCCAGGCCTCGCAACAGCAGGCGGCGATCCCCAATGACGGGCCGTTCGACCCCGACGCCATCGACATGACGCAGTTGATCTTCTGGGGACCGTTGGACGGCTTCTTTGGACGCTTCCTGCCGATCCCCGTGGCCGGACAACTGCTTCTCGACCAACTGCTGGCCTCCGATTCGGGGGCGATCAACAAGTACGTGATCGATCTGGCCGCGTTTCCCAACCCCTACTGGGAGCAGGTCCTCGGCTACCTGGAAGAACGTTTTGGCCAGGATCACCGGTCGGTCTACGAGTACCGAGAACTCTTCGACTTTGATCCGGAGGACGCCACAACGCCGGGCTACCTCCGCTTCAAGCAGGCACTCTTCGGCAGCCAGTTCGAGGATATGGCCGAGATGATGAACCCCGACGAAGAGATCGTGATCGACGCCCGAGAAATCATGTGGGGCGGCGTGCGAGTCGACGGCATCCCGCCGCTCGAGTTCCCGACCCAGCTCTTCCCCGACGAAGCAGCCGAGTGGATCAACGACACAGACATCGTGGTCGGCGTCGAGATTGACGGTGACGCCCGCGCCTATCCGATTCGAATCATCGCCTGGCACGAGATGGTCAACGACACCATCGGAGGCGTCCCCGTCTCGCTGGCCTACTGCACGCTCTGCGGCTCGGCGATCCTGTTCGACGGCCGAGTGGGGCCGGAGGTCTATCGATTCGGCACCAGCGGGCTGCTCTACCGCTCGAACAAGCTGATGTACGACCGCAACACGCGCACCCTCTGGAATCAGTTCAGCGGCAAGCCGGCCTGGGGACCATTGGTCGGCGAGGACATCCGGCTCAAAGTGCTGCCAGTCGTGGTCACGACCTGGGGCGACTGGCTCGCACGCCACCCCGACACGACCGTGCTGAGTATCGAAACCGGTTTCGCCCGCGACTACGGGCCCGGTGTCGCCTACAACGACTACTTCAACAGCCCCATCACCTGGTTCAACGTGCCGGTCGCGGACGATCGCCTGGCCCAGAAGGACAACGTCTACGCCGTTCGAGTCGGCGAGGATCTGACCGCCTATCCAATCGACCTGCTCGCGGAGCGAACGTTCGCGCTGGATGAGGTGGGTGGTGTGCCGATTGTTGTCGTCGCCACTGCTAGCGGCGAGGGAGGCCGTTCCTACGAGTCCGGCGGCATCGAATTCCGGTCCGCGGATCCGGCGGGCAACACGCTGAGCGACGCCGAAGGCGGCATCTGGATGATTCGCGAAAACAGTCTGCTCGGGCCCGACGGAGAGGTGTTGCCGCGCGTCGCCGGGCACAACGCCTACTGGTTCGCAATCACCAACCAGACCGACAACGGCCAGCTCTGGCAGGGCTGATATCGACCGTCTGAGGTTCGCTATCTTCGCCGAGTACGGCGAGGAGGCCCCGATGTCGACCAGGACAGAGCTGCCGGTTCCCCCGAGCGAGTGGGTCGAGTTCGCCTCGAAAGAGTGGTCGGAAGAGGCGGAGCGTTACCTCCAGGAACAGGCCGCCCGACATCCCGAGGCCCTGGACGGCGTCAAGTGGTCGGTGACCGAACGCTGGCGGAACGCGCCCCCGCACCTCGGATTCGCCGACAACGTAGCGGGCTTCTGGTTCACCATCACAGACGGTCAGATTGAGGTCGGTCCCGGACCCGCCGCCGAAGCCGACACCGAGATC
>DAOUHS010000058.1:0-17013 GCA_034428415.1 Dehalococcoidia bacterium | reverse complement strand
TGGAATCCACGACACCCGGATACCGGAGGCGAAGATCTGACCAGTCACTTCGTCGGTCTGACCCAGTGGTTCAGCCGAGACGAGATTCTCGCTCGGTACGGAGACAGAGCGACATACCTCGACCTCGTCCGGGCCGACGCCGAGCGGCTCGCCTCTGAGCACCTGGTGTTGGCAGAGGATGTCGATCTGGTCGTCGAGAACTGCGCCGAGCGCTGGGATGTCGCAGTGGGCTGAACGCTCGGCGATCGTGGCTCACGCGGTAGACACGACCCCTGACGTAGCCAGCGCATCCACATCCGATGCCCCAAGGCCGAGTTCCTCAGCCAGGATCTCGGCCGTGTGCTCGCCGAGCAGCGGCGCTCGGCGATGCACGGCGGGACTCTCGCTCAACCGAATCGGGCAGCCCAGCAATGTCATCGGCCCCCGAGTTGGATGCTCGATGTCGACCAGCATGCCTCGCTCACGCAGGTGCTCGTTGGTGAAGATCTCGCCCGAGTCGAGCACCGGACCGGAGGGCACCCCGACTTCGCGCATCTTCTCCATCACCTCGTACTTGGTCCGCTGACTGGTCCAGGCTTCGATCGCCTGGCGGACGTCGTCGCCCTCATCGCGCGTGATCCCCCGAGCGCCGTTCGACTCAGCCAGGTCTGGCCGCTCGATCGTGTCCATCAGTGCCTTGCGCATCCGCCTGCCGGCGACCACGATCCAGACCCAGTCCGCCCGTCCCCCCGGCTTGCAGGGGAAGAGCCCGGTCGGCGCAGTCAGGCCGTCGCCGTACGGCGGAGCCGGATCGCCCGAGACCTCGCGCCGCGTCATCGGCACGCGCGTGTAGTTGGTCACCGCTTCCTGCATCGAGAGTTCGACCTTTTGGCCAACTCCATCGCGTTGCCGTTGCCAGAGCGCCGCCAGCATGCCGATCGCCGCCTGCACCCCCGTGCCGGTGTCGCCGATCGTCGGCCCGGGTTTGAGCGGCATACCGTCTTCCATGCCGGTCAGCGACATCGCCCCGCCGGCCGCCTGGGCGACCATGTCGAACGACTTCGTCGGCGCCCACGGTCCGGTTGTGCCGAAGCCTTTGACCGTGCAGTAGATCAGTTGTGGATGGAGTTCCTTGAGTGTGTCGTAGCCGATCCCCAGCCGCTCCATCGTGCCCAGAGTGAAGTTCTCAACCACGATGTCGAACTTCGGCACGAGTTGGAGGAAGATCTCACGGCCCTCATCAGACTTCAGGTCAAGCGTCAGCGAGCGCTTGTTGTTGTTCAAGGTGATGAAATAGGTCGAGTCGACTTCACTGCCAGAGCGCAACCGCCGGCCCGGCTCGCCCCGTCCAGGCGGCTCGACCTTGACGATCTGAGCCCCAAGCCAGCCCAGAGCCTGGGTCGAAGAGGTCCCCGCCTCATACTGGGTCAAGTCCAGAATCCGAACGTCCGAAAGCGCCAAGGCCATGGCCAGCCCCTCTCACGTCTGGCGTGAGGATAGCCACTCTGAGGATTCGATTCTGTCAGTCCGCCGCAACGACGACCCCGGCCTCCGACAGATCGCGTTCTCTGTCGCCAAGGACATCCTTCGCCGCCGAGCCCGGCAGCATCGCTGGACGCCCAATCGTGGCCGGCGTCCGACTCATCTTGATCGAAGGACCGTTCGTCCTGACCCGTCCTCGCCCGTCATGCTCGCGAGTCACTGACAGACCGTTCGAGACGGCGCGATATTCGGTCATCGCTTCCTCCACTGATCCCACCGGCGCGGCGCCGATCCCTTTGGCCGTCAACTCGGAAACCCATTCCGCAACTGTTCTGCTCGCGAACTCGTCCGCGCTGGGCATATCCTCCGCTTGCTCCGGTTTCGCGCCGACGAAGAGCCAGCCGTCGGAGGCCTCGTACAGTCGGTGCAACGGTCCCTCACCGACGGCGTCCTGGCCGGCCGGCTCGTCCCAATGCTTGCCCTCGTAGCTGTGCAGCATGTTCGACTGCAACGTGCTGGCCGTACGCGCAAGGGCGGTGAAGACCTGTTGTCCCTCTCCCGTGCGCAGCTTGTGGTAGAGCGCCATGCCGACGCCGAACGCGCCGTTGATCCCCGTGCCGTAGTCGTTGATTGCGAACGGCTGCAGCGTGGGCGAGGTGTCGCCGTAGCGGGTCATCATGCCGCTGGCCGACTGCGCCAGTTGCTCCCAGCCGGCGCGCTCGGCCCAGGGACCGATTTCGCCAAACGCATTGAGCGAGGCGTAGACCACGTCGGGGTTCACCTTACGGATCTCCTCATAGTCAACGCCCAGTCCGCCGACTTTGCCAAGGCGATAGTTCTGGACGACGACATCAACGTCTGCAGCCAGTTCCAGGAATACCTCGCGGCCTTCGTCTCGCTTGAGGTCGAGCAGCACCGAGCGTTTGCCGCGGTTGATGTCCTCGTGCAGCATGATCCCGTTCTCGCGCGAGGGATTATCGATCTTGACGACATCTGCGCCGAATTCGGCCAGCGTCCGGCCGCAGGTCGGACCGGCGAGGATGATGCAGAGATCGAGCGCGGTCATGCCCTCGAGCGCCTGGTTGAGCCGGTTGCCGGGTGCGCGCATCGCGGAGGGTACGGTCGCCGACAACTCGGCCAGGATGTCGTCGTGGTCGGTGTCGAGCGCTTGCCTCGGTCCGCGAATCTCGCCCGGCGTCCCACCCATCCGGACCTGAACGCCGGGCTGCAGCATTGGGCCGAGCTCGGGGTCGTCGAGTTCGACGATGATCTCGGCCTCCCGAGCGTGAGGCTCATGGAGCCATTCGGAGGAGTCGAGGCAGCGGACGGTGGGCGGGCCATTGCCGCCATCGTTGATCAAGTCCTCCCACTCCTGCCCGGTGCGGGTCAGGAAGATGTTGGTCAGGTGAGCGATCGCCGTGTCGGCGAGCGAGAAGTCCTGCTGGATCTCCGATGCCTTCGACCAGGGTTCGTCGAGCCATTGCGGTACACCGGCGGCGACACAGAACTGGCGGATGAAATGGGAGTATGCGGCATGGAAAAAGACCCAGCGTCCGTCGGCGCACTCGTACGGTCCGACCCAAGGCACCGGGCCGCGAGGTGCCTCACGGTCCAGGAACTTGAGCCCCCGAATGCCGATCGCCTGGTAGAGGCTGTCGTGCAGCGAGGCCTCAATCCGTTGGCCAAATCCGTCCCGTTCCCGCGCGACCAGCGCCATGGCGACGCCGGCGCAGCCGGTGAAGGCGGCGTACGACGATGCGATCGGCACCGCTGTGTACACCGGCTGAGGGGCATCTTCGAGGAGCGATCCACTGTACGTCCCTACCGGTGCCGAAACGACGCCCTCCCATCCCGGAACGGAGGCACGTTCGTCATCGGACGAGAATCCCGGCATTGAGAGATAGATCAGGCGGTCGCTAATGTTGGTCGATTCTTCCGCTCCGAGGCCGAGCCGGTCCATGACGCCGGGGCGGAAGTTCTCGACCACGACATCGGCAGAGGCGATCAGTTGCTGCGCGGTTCGCCGACCATCGGCCGTCTTGAGATCGAGCGAGATGCGCCGCTTGCCTCGATTCCAGACAGCGTTGGCCGGCGTGTCCCACATCGGTCCGGAAGGCGGGTCGACGCGAATCACGTCGGCCCCGTGATCGGCGAACATCATCGCCGCCAACGGGCCGGCCATGTACTGGCCGAAATCAATCACGCGAAGTCCGTCGAGCGCACCCATTTCCGCCTCCATCGCTGGAATCGTTCGATATGACTAGAGGCTAAAGGCTGTGCCTGGTCCCTCTGCATGATTCCTATGCATGATCCCTAAGCATGGTCCCTATGCGTGGTCGCTGAGCGTGCGCCCGATGGCATCGTCGACCGTTGACAGGAAGTCATTCACCGACCCGTCGTTGTGCACTACGAGACTTGCCCTGGGCGCTCGCTCGGTCCAGTGCGTCGCTGAGGCCATGCGCTGTTCGGCCTCTTCGCGCGTGAGGTTGTTGCGCGCCATCAAGCGCGTGATCGCGGTTTCGTCTTCCGATGCGACCAACCAACCGGCATCGCAGATCTCCATGTAGGGCCCCTCAAACAGACGAACCGCCTCAAACACGGCGATTGGAGCCGGATCGTCCTTCAGCTCGCGCAGCAACCGCATGAACTCGCCCTCGATGTCGCCGATCGCCGTGCGCAGCGCGGCCAGCAGATCCGGCTTTCCAAAGACGATGTCACCCAAAGCCTTGCGGTCGATGAAGCCCTCCGCGCCCACGACCTGCTGGCCGAACTCGGCCACGATCCGGTCGAAGGCCGGTTTGCCCGGCTCATACATCGTGTGGACATGGCGGTCGGCGTCGATGTGCTTCGCGCCGTGCTTGTCGACGAGATGCTGGCAGAGCAACGACTTGCCGCATGCAATCGATCCGGTCACGCCGAGGACGAAGGCCATTGGCACAGGTTACCTTCGGCTCCCGCTTCTCGATCCCAGACACACGTACTCTGATTCATGGAATCATGCTCTCGAAGAAAGTCGGTTGGACCAATGCCCCAACGATGTTCCTGGCCGGGCGACGATCCTGACGAGATCCCGTACCACGATCGCGAATGGGGAGTCCCGACCCGCGACGAATCAACCCTCTTCGAAGCCTTGACGCTCGAGGGCGCCCAGGCCGGACTCTCGTGGCACACGATTCTGATGCGGCGCGATGGCTACCGACGCGCATTCCTCGACTGGGACCTCGAAGCTGTTGCGGGGATTGACGAGGCTGGTGTCGACATCTTGGTGCAAGACACAGGCATCATTAGACACCGGGGCAAGATCGAGTCGACCATTGCCAACGCTAGGGCGACTCTGTTGTTGCCTGAGCAGGGACTGTCGCTGGCCGAGATTGTCTGGGCCTACGCCGACCCGTCGAATGAGCCGCGCACTGATATCCAGGCACAGACCGCCGAGTCGCGGGCGATGTCGCGCGAACTCAAGCGGCGTGGATTCCGCTTCGTCGGCCCAACGACCTGTTACGCCTTCATGCAGGCGGTAGGGATTGTCAACGATCATGCCTCCACCTGCTTTCGCTTCCCGGAGATCGTCCGGCTGCGCGATAGGCTGCTCAACGAACGGAGCGACACATGACCTTCCAACATTTGCGCCTCGATATCTCCGACCAGATCGGCACGATCACGCTGGATCGACCGGAGAAACTGAACGCGCTCTCACGTGACCTGCACAACGAGATGGTCGCCGCGGCCAGCCAGTTGCAGGCCGACGATGACGTGCGCGTGGTGATCGTGACTGGCGCCGGACGCGGATTCTGCTCGGGCGCGGACCTGACCGCTCGGCCCCGTGACGACGCCCCTGACACCCAGAATGATCGGATGGACGAGTTCGGCTGGGTTGGACATCAGGCACTGGCGTTCGGTCAGCTCGATAAGCCGACGATCGCCGCCGTCAATGGCGTCGCGGCCGGCGCCGGCATGAGCCTGGCGCTGTCCTGCGACCTGCGCGTCGGCTCCGACCAGGCGCGCTTCAAGGTCGTCTTCCTGGAGCGCTCGCTCAGCCCCGACGCGGGGATGACCTGGTTCCTGCCCCGCGTAGTCGGCTACCCGAAGGCGGTCGAACTTGTCCAGACCAGCCGCTTCGTCGAGTCGGACGAGGCGCTGCAGATCGGATTGCTCAACCGGCGCGTGCCGCATGAGGAATTGATGATCAGCGCCCGAGCGATGGCCACCGAGATTGCATTCTGGCCGCCGCTCGCTTCACGAGCCGCCAAGCGCGTCATGCAGCGCAACCTCAACGCCACGCTGGAAGAGGCGTTGCGCAACGAAATCACCGCCATCTCTCATGCGACGCGCTCGGAGCATGACGTGCACGAGGCGCAGGCCTCGTTTATCGAGAAGCGGCCGCCGGTCTTCACCGGCGAATAGTTGGATCCGACATGTCTGATGTCATCGTCCGCGAGGCCGTCGCCGCCGACGCGCAGTTGATTCTCGACTTCATCATTGGCCTGGCCGAGTTCGAGCATGAGCCGCGTTCGATCGTGCGGGCGACGGTTGAGAGCATTCGGCGGGACGGGTTTGGCGATGGGCGGCTGTTTGAGACACTGGTCGCCGAGCGCGAAGGTGTGCCGATCGGCATGGCGCTGTTTTTTCCGCATTACTCGACCTGGACCGGTACACCGGCGCTCTACCTGGAAGACCTCTTCGTCATTCCCGAGGCGCGGGGATCCGGAGCCGGATTCGCGTTGATGCGGGCATTGGCCGAGATTGCTAGAGATCGAGGTTGGAAACGCCTGGATCTGTCAGTACTCGACTGGAACCCGGCCCGTCGGTTCTACGAACAACTCGGGATGGAACACGAGTCGGAGTGGCTGCTGTACCGGCTGGACGCGGGTGGGATTGCGGCCCTGGCCCAGGCAGGACATGATGGCTGAGCTCAAGGTCTACGGCGCGCCCTGGTGCCCGGACTGCCGCCGCTCCAAGGCCTTCCTCAGCGAGCACCGGATCGACTACGACTGGATCGATATCGACCAGGACGCCGATGCGCTCGCCTACGTTGAGGAGCTGCAGAAGGGCGGCCGCTCGATCCCAACCGTGATCTTGCCCGACGGCGGTATGCTCGTCGAACCCAGCGACGAACAGCTCGCACAAGCGCTGGGGATCCAGGTTCGGCCACAGCGACAGTTCTATGACCTCGCGATCATCGGCGGCGGACCGGGGGGACTGGCGGCATCGATCTACGCCGCCCGCGAAGGCATTGATACCGTCGTGGTCGAACGCTCAGCGCTCGGCGGTCAGGCTGGCCTCACCAACAGGATTGACAACTACCCCGGCTTTCCCGATGGCATAGATGGCGATGACCTCATGTCAAGATTCGTCGCGCAGGCGCGGCGCTTCGGTGTGGAACTGTTGTCGGCAGTTGGAGCGACCGAGATCACGGTGTCGCCGGACGTCCAGGTCAGGTTGTCCTCTGGAGACCTCGTCGCTGCGCACGCGGCGATTCTGACTCCAGGCAGCACGTATCGACGACTCGGTGTCCCCGGCGAGGATGACCTGATCGGCACATCGGTCCATTTCTGCTCAACCTGCGACGGCCCGTTCTACGCCGGCGCGAAGCAGCTCGCTGTGATCGGCGGAGGCAACTCAGCGCTGGAGGAGGGATTGTACCTGACCCAGTTCGCGCAGCAGGTACACATCATTCACCGCGGCGAGCAACTCTCCGGCTCAGCCGTCTTGCAGGAGAAAGTACAGTCGCATCCGCAGATTGAGTTGTCGCTCAACACCTCGGTCAGTGCAATGGAGAGCAACGGCAAACTGTCGGCGCTGAGACTGGAGTCGGGCGCAGGAACCGTCCAAACCAGGCCCGATGGCGTGTTCGTCTTCATCGGGTTACAGCCCAACACAGACTTCCTGCAAGGCGTCGTCGACCTCGACGATCGAGGTTTCATCAAGACCGACGATCGCTTTCAAACAAGCATCGATACGATCTACGCTGCCGGCGATGCCCGGGCCGGCTCGACCAAGCAACTCGGGGCCGCGGTCGGCGAGGGCATCACGGCGCTGATGATGACTCGCGAATCCTTGCGTTCGCACCAGCACATCCGCACGCCGTCGACGGACGAGTAAGTCTCAACGACTGCCCCGGACCGGCGGCTTGTCGACCAGGGTTCCGTCGGCAACCATCTCGTCAATCTCATCAAGGGAGAACCCCAGTTCCTCGCAGATCAGACGGTTGTCGCCGCCAAGGGTCGGGGCGGGACGCATCTCGGCTGGTCCCCAATCGCTGAAATGGATCGGCGAGCCGCCGTACTCGTAGACGCCGACGCCGGGCTGGTCCCAGTGGACGATGAAGCGACGTTCGCGCAGGTGCTGGGACGCCACGAGGTCGCCGTTGGTCATCACCGGGAGCGCCGTCACTCCGCCGTCTTGCAGGCGTTCGGCCAGGTCGAACCGATTCTGCGGTCGCGTCCACTCGGTGATCAACGCGTCGAGCTCGTCGTGCCGCTCGAAGCGGTCGGACCTGCTGTCGAACCGGGCGTGGTCGAGGCGCTGGTCGCCGACCACGCCTTTGAACCGTTGCCAGGCCTGGTCGTCCTCGATCGTGATTGCGATCCACATGTCCATCGATTCGCGCGCGTCGGGACTCTCGTCGCGGCAGCGGTAGACGCCTTGCAGAGCGCCGTCCCTGGAGCGGTTGCCATGGGTCGGCGGCTGACCCTGGACAGAGGTCTCTAGGACCAGGTCTCCGGCGACGGCGGTGTAGGTCTGTAGCTGAGAGAGGTCGACGAAACAGCCTCGTCCGGTCTCGTCCCGTTCCCAAAGCGCGGCCAGCACCGCAAATGCTCCGTGCAGTCCGCCGATCGGATCGGGGAAGGCGTGGCCCATCTTGATCGGCCCGCCCTCGGCGTAGCCGGTGACTGCGGTCGCGCCAGAGTGCGCCTCCAGCACTGGTCCGTAGGAGACCCGTTGCCGGAAGGGCCCGGTGTGTCCGTAGCCGGTGCAGGAGACGGAGATGATCCGCGGATTCCAGCCGCTCACGGTCGCGTAGTCGATGCCCAGACTCTTCGATCCGCGCGGGCTGAAGTTGTCGACGATCACGTCCGACTGCTCGACCAGGCGGCGCCAGATCCGTCTGCCGGACGGCTTCTTCAGATTGGCGCAGAGACTGCGTTTGTTGCGGTTGTGCTTGTTGAAGATGCCGGCCCGATTCCAGGGCTCCGGTTGCGGCTCGCCTTCGGGGAAGACGGAGGCGCGCAAGGTGGGTTCGACCGCTTCGCCGCGAGTCCAGTCGTCGAGGGCGGCACGCAGCGCCTGATCATCGGGCAGATGGCCGCCGCGCGAGTTGTCCTGTTCGAGCTTGATCACGTCCGCCCCGAGATCGCCCAGTGTGCGACCGACCAACGGCCCCGCCCAGGCATAGCCGAACTCGATCACACGCAGACCGGAGAGCATGCCCTCAGCCATCGGCCGATCCGTTCAGGTTGATCACTCCGGCTTGAGCCAGCGATTCAATCTCGGTGTCATCTAGTCCGGCCTCGGAGAGTGCGACGTGCGTATCCGCGCCGAGTAGCGGGGCGGCGCGGAACTCGGCGGGCGACGAAGGGAGTACGAAGGGCAGGCCCGGCATCCTAGCGCCGTCGCCGAGGTGTTCGGGATAGGCCCAAAAGGCGCGGGCCTGGAGTTGTTCGTCTTGCTGGACCTCATCCATCGAGAGCACGGCGCTGGCAGGGACGTGAGCGTTCTGCAGGAGCTCAACGACCTCGGTTCGCGTCCGAGCCATGAGGAATGGAGCGAATCGTCCGTCGATCTCTTCGGCCGCGTCGAAGCGGAGTCCAGCGGTGGCGAAGCGAGGGTCATCGGCCATTTGGGGCAATTCGAACGCGATACAGAGATTGACCCACTGCGCCTGTGACGGGGCGGCGATGCAGACCCAACCGTCACGGACCTGCATCAACGAGACCGGATGATGGGCCTCAGCGTGGCGATTGTTGGCGCGGTGCTTGATCCGACCCTGGTGGGACCACATGACCAGGCTCCACTGGTGCGAGGCGGCCATCGACTCCATCGTGCCGACATCGACCAGTTGGCCGCGTCCCGTCGCTCGCCGAGCATGCAGCGCGGCCAGCGCTCCGACGGCTGCCGTGACGCCGGCCACGTATGAAGTCCAAGGACCGGCTCCCTGCAGCGGTTCGCGCATTGGATCACCGGTGATGTAGAGATAGCCGCCCGATGCCCAGTCGGTCAGATCGGACGAGCGCCACCCGGCCCACGGCCCGGTCAGCCCGTACGGCGTAGCGGAGACGTGGATCAGGGAGGGACGATCGGCGCGGACCCGGCGGTCGAACATCTCCGCCTTCGAGGCCGCCAGCGAGGTGATCAGCAGATCGGCCTGATCGAGCAGCCGGCCTAGAGCGTCGAATCCCGGATCGGAGTTCCAGTCCAGCGCGACGCCGCGCTTCCAGGCGGAGAGATACTCGAAGGCGGCGCTGCGGATCGGATCAGCGGCAGTCAGGAGCGGCGGCCTGGAGCGCAGGCTGGAGCCGGAGCTTGGTTCGACGAGGGTGACCTGGGCTCCGGCCGTGGCCAGCAGGCGCGCGGCGTATGCGCCTGAGACCTGGTCGCTCAGGTCAAGCACGCGCAGGCCGGACATACCTGTCATGGCTGGCACGCTCTACACCCTTGCCAGGGGGACGGCCCCCTCGTAGATGCCGGGAATCCATTCACCCTGTCGATCCAGCGCCTGGTCGATCATGACCGGGGCCAGCTCCTTGGCCTCGGCGTAGAGATCGTTGACGTCGTGGAAGGAGCCGAAGGACGCGGCCCGCAGGCCGGGGCGCCAGACCACGGTGGGCAGCATCGAACCGAACTGGTCGATCTCGGCCTTGGTACGTTCTTGCGCCGCGATCTCCATCGAACGGGCCAACAGATCGACGAGCCCGCGGGGCTGATAGGGGGAGGGTTGGACGCCGAGGTCGACGGCGATCGAATGGGTCGCCCCCTGCAGGATGGCCGTTTCCAAGTCCAGGCCCGAGGAGAGCCCGCCGTCGACGCACCAGTCGCCGTCGAGCCGGACCGGTGGAAAGAGTCCGGGCAGGGCGATCGAGGCCATGACGGCGGCCAGCAGTTGCCCCCGCGTGAGGATCCGTTTGCGTCCGCTCGAGAGGCTGGTGGTGACGATGTAAAGGGGAATCTCAGCTGCGGCGATCTCGTTGATGGTGACATGCTGCTCGAACAGGTCTCGGAGAAACCGATTGGAGTAGACGGAGGTGCCTTTGGTGAGAAGATTTCTCGTGATCCTCAGGAGGTTCCTGTGCCAAAGCCGAGTGTTGCGGAGGGCCATCCAAAGATTGGCGAGTCCCTCGATGTTGTTCGGATGAAAGGCGAGAAATGCGCCGTTGACGGCTCCGACGGACGATCCGACGATTAGGTCCGGACGAATGCCTCGACGGATCAGTTCCTCGAGAAACGGGACCTGGACGATGCCGGAAGCGCCGCCGCCGCTGAGCACCAGTGCGAGTCGCCGCTCCTCGAATCCTTTGAGGCTGGCCATCGCGCACGCTCAACTAGGCTTGCGGCCTTCGATCCGGGACGATCTCAGTCAGAATCCCGCCGGCGGTCTTGGGGTGGAAGAAGGAGGCGGTGATCTCTTCGATCGGACCGCCGAAGTCGATATAGGACAGTCCGCGCTCCATGAACAGCCTGGTATCGCCGACGACGTCGGTTGAGCCGTAGCCGAGATGATGCAGCCCCGGTCCTCGACGCTCAAGGAACTTGCCGATGCCGCTGAGGTTGTCCTCGGGCAGCAGGATCTCGATCCGCGTCTCTCCGAGGTTGACCTTGACGAAGAAGATCTTGGTCCGTTCCGGGGCGAAGAACCCTCCTGCTGGGAACGGCGTGCGTTCTTCGTCGTAGAGCAGGCCGAGCTGATCGACCAGCACTGCGCCCGCTTCCTCCAGTGAATGTGCCACGATCCCCACGTGATCGAGATACGTAATCATGCCCGCCCCTCTCAACTCGTGGTCGAACCGGTGACCGATGGCGTCAAGATAGTCGACAATCGAGCGCCAGCCGGGCTTGGCGCATGGTCAGCGGCCTAGCCGCCGTAGTGCCAGCCGGTGTAGAGCGAGGTCAGCGGCCCTTCGTCGATCGGCAGGGCGTCGCCATCGAAGACGCGGCAGAGGGCGAGGATGTGCTCCCCGACCGGGACGAACTGCTGGGCCTCGGCGGCGATCCAGGCGAGTGAGTCTTCCAGCACCGGGGCTCCTGTTTCGAGATCGGGATGTTCCAGCTGCACGTAGCCGACGCCGCGCATCTTCTCGGGCGCGGCGAACTTGGCCGATCTGCCTTCGATCTTCGAGGGATCGGTCGGCTGCAGGAACCGGGCGGCGAGGTCCATGCCAGATTCGGGCAGGAGGCAGACAGTGAGCTGGCGAGTCTCGCGCAGGTTGCGCAACGAGGCCGCGTCGCGCTCGAACGAGATGCAGATGATCCTCGGCCGGAAGGAAACCTGCATCACCCAGTCGGCGACCATCGCGTTGGCCTTGCCTTCCGGCGTCACGGTACCGACGACGTAGATGCCGTAGGGCAAGTGTTGCAGTGCGGAGCGAATCCGGGCATCGCGCCGCCGCTCGCGCGGGGTGAGCGAGCGGGACTGCGGCTGCGGTTCAAAGTCCGTGTCGATTGTCGGTGTGTCGGATCCGAGCAGCAGGTCGATCGCCGCATTGAGTTCCAGCATCCGAGTCCCGGCCGCGTCGTCGTCGGGATTGGCATCGGGATGGTAGATGCGGGCCAGACGCCGGTAGCGGTCGCGGATCGTGTCGCGGTCGGCCGTCGGACCGACGCCCAAGAGCGCGGCGGCATCCGTGACGGTGCTGGGGATCGGCATCTTCTCTCCTAGCCTCTGGTCTTCAAGTGTTGCTCGAAGTAGCGCGCGACGCGGCGCTCCTGGTACTCGAGCCCGGCCTGATCGCGGGGCATGTGACGCTCCTCCGGGAAGATCAGCAGATCGTAGTCGCGGCCTGCGGCGGTGAGCGCCGTGATCAATCTTGCCGTGTGGCGGAAGTGGACGTTTTCGTCGACGCCGCCGTGAATGAGCAGCAGTTGACCCTGCAGCCTGTCCGCATGGGTGAGCAGGGAGCCCTCGCGATAGCCCTCGGCATTGTTCTGCGGCGTTCCCATGTAGCGCTCGGTATAGCCCGTGTCGTAGCCGTCCCAGTCCGAGACCGGCGCTCCGGAGACGCCGACCTTGAACATGTCGGGCCGGCGCAGCATCGACATCGCTGTCATGTATCCCCCATACGACCAGCCATAGACGCCGACCCGGTCCGGATCGGCCAGTCCCTCGGCGACCAACTTGTCGACCGCCGCGGCCTGATCATCGACCTCGATCGTGCCCATCTGCCGGTGCAGATGGGCCTCGAATTCGAGGCCGCGGCCCGCCATACCGCGATTGTCCAGCTTGATTACGAGAAAGCCCTGTTGAGCGAGGTATTGCGCCCGGAGGTCGACCGTCAATCCCCAGGCGTCAACGACGGTCTGCGCATGGGGTCCGCCGTAGACGGCGGCCAGCAGCGGATGGGGACCGTCGCCCTCGGGCCGGTACAGAGCTCCGTACAGGGTCGTGCCGTCGTTCGCTGTGAACGTTCGCAACTCCGGTGGAGCGAGCCCCAGTGCGGCGGCCGAGAGCTCGGACTGATAGAGCGTCCGGCGCTCCGATCCGTCGGTAGCCAGCAGCGAGATCGAGGGCGGCGAACCGAGCGACGAGCTGAGCATCGCCAACCACGTGCCGTCCCTTGAGAGCGATGCTCCATGCAGGCCGCCGGGTTCGGACAGCGTTTCGATCTCGCCTCCGCTCAGCGACACGCGCTCCACGCGCCGCTCGAGCGGCGACCCGCGGGTGCTGTTGAAGTAGACCCAACCTGCTTCCTGATCGACTCCGATGACTCCATCTACCATCCATCCGCCATCGGTCAACGTCCGTATCTCCGAGCCGTCCGCCGAGCGCAGCGAGAGATGTCGAAAGCCCGATGCCTCGGAGGACCAGAGGAAGGTTCCGTCCTCCAGTCCGCGCGCATCGTCTGCGACGTTGATCCATGGTTCCTGCGTCTCGTCTATCAGCCTGACCGATGTTCGGCCGTCAAAGGCGAACAGTTGCAGACGTTTCTGTTCTCGATCAATCCACTGCGCCACCAGCCGCTGTCCTCCGTCCTCGCTAGGCCACCAAGCGACGCGGACGAGGTATCCGTCCTCTTCGGGCAGCGGAAGTTCTTCGTCCTCGCCGCTGCGTGGATCAATCAAGCGCAAGGACACGCGCGGGTTCTCGCCGCCGGCGAAGGGGTAGCGATGGGTTTCCACGTCTACGCCGTCCGCGCCCTGGTGGACGATCGGATAGGGAGCGATATGCCGATCGTCCGCCTCGAGGTAGGCGATGCGGCCGTCGTTTGACCACCAGTGACCGCGCAGTTGGCCGAACTCTTCCTGGGCGATGTAGTCGGCGAGGCCGTGGGTGAGACCGTCCTGCGCGCCGGATGTGAGTTGTCTGGCCTCAGACGAGCCGTCCACTGCGAGGACGAACAGTTCACCGCCGTGCACGAACGAGAGCTGCGTGCCGTTGGGACTGAGGGTTGGCGTGATCGCACCCTCGCTGCCCGCCAACTCACGCAGTGGTTCGCCGCCGACCGAGATTCGAAGCGTTGGCCCGGGAATCATCAAGACCGGCGATTGGGAATCGCGCGCCCATGCGTAGGCCGACACGCCGAGCTCGCGCGTCCGGGTGCGTTCACGCAACAACTCCTCTTCGCGCGACATCGGCGCTACGGCGGCTGGTCCGGCGAGGACTGAGCGTTCGCCGGTCTGGACGTCAATCCGCCACAAGGATCGCACCAGGCCGCCATCGTCGGCGTGCAACCAGTTGATTGCCGAACTGTCGGGGGTGAAGCCGACCATGCCGGGCGCGTCCATGCCCGGACGCGGGTAGGTTGCGACATCTGAAATCGTCAGCCGATCAGCCACTCGACGCACCCAACGCATCTCGGCGTATCGCCTCAATCTCGGCCGCCGACTTCGGCAAGGCAGCGCTCATCACGTCACAGCCGTCGGGCGTGATCAGGACATCGTCCTCGATCCGAATCCCGCCGAAATCCAACAGCCCGTCCACTACGTCCCAGTCAACCATCTCCGCGAAACGCTGTCGCCGTGCCGGGTCAGTCAGTAGCGCGGGCACGAAGTAGATGCCCGGCTCAATGGTGACGACATAACCCGGGGCGAGCGGCAGGTCGGCTCGCAGGTAGGCGAGCCCGAATCGATCCTCGGGCAGGCGGCCCTCGAGGTAGCCTCCGCAATCGTGCGTCGACAGTCCAAGCATGTGGCCGAGGCCGTGCGGGAAGAACAGCGCGTGCGCACCGGCGGTGACGAGATCGTGTGGGGATCCTCGCAGGATCCCCGCATCGGCCAGTCCCTGCGCGATCGTCGTCGCGGCCTGCATGTGCAGCGACTTGTATTCCACACCTGGGCCCGCTCCCGAGATCGCTTCTTGCTGCGCAGCCAGCACTACGTTGTACAGATCCCGCTGGATGCCGGTGAACTCCGCCGAGACGGGGAATGTCCGGGTGACATCCGAGGCGTAGCCCTCGACCTCGGCCCCCGCGTCGATCAAGACCAGTTCTCCGGCGGACATCACTCGATTGCCCGGCGTGCCGTGCAGGATCGCCGAGTTTGGCCCTGTTCCGACTATTGATCCGTAGGCCGTCCGGGCGCCGCCCTGGCGGAAGAACTCCGCCTCCATCTCGATCTGCAACGCGCGCTCGGTCAGTCCGTGGCGCGCCAGTTGCTGGGCGGCGAGATGTCCGTGAACGGCGGCTTCGACGGCGCGAGTCATCCGATCCAGTTCAACCGCGTCCTTGGCCCGCCGCAGCTCGGCCAGCGCCTTGCCCAGGTGGTCGGTGGCGTCTTCGTCGACGACCGCCTCGAGCGATGACCAGGACTCCAGGCCGTACTCGGTGCCACGTAGCTCGACGTCCCGTGAGCCCAGCAGCGCCATGCCGCGTCCGCGCCGGGACTCCAACCAGCCGGCCAACTCGGAGCGGTCGACCGAGCGCGAAATGCCGGTCTCGGCGACCAACTCGTCCGCCGAGGGCGGGGCCGACATCCAGACGAGATCTTCCACTGACAGCGACGGCGCGAACAGGGTCCAGCCGTGGCCGGGCTCCCAGGCCAGCGCCGCGCCCGGCTCGGCCACGCCGGTCAGGTATTGGAACTCGGGGTGCGCGTGAAACTCGTGGAACTGGTCAGTGCCGTCGATGGGAATCGGCAGGCTGGCAGGAATCAAGACCGGGCCGTCAAACTCGGTCCCCGCCCAGGCGGTTTCAACCCGCTGACGTCGCTCGCGCAGGATGGCAGCATCGCTCATGACGCCGCTCCGAGTTCAATCAAGACGGTGTCCTCTTCGACCGAGGCGCCGGCGGACGTATGAATCGCGGAGACGACGCCGGCATTGGGTGCGGTCAGCAGGTGTTCAATCTTCATCGCCTCCATGACGGCCAGCGTCTGACCCGCTTCCACCTCGTCGCCGACCGCGACCAACACTTCGATCATCGTGCCCGGCATCGGCGCGCGAACCACGTTCGCGCCCGCCGCGCGGCTGCGCGCTCCCGCGGTGCGGCTTCGGCGCTGGCGCAGGAAGACCCAACGGCAAGCGCCGTGGGCGACGACCACACCCTTGCCCGACACCTCAGCCGACCAATCGCGAGTCCTCGGAGCCTGTTGCGCCTCGCCTCCGTCAACGGTGGCCGACCAACCTTCGGAGGAGCGTCGCAGCCGAACTTCGTGGGCGCGGCCGTGTAAGAGGTATGTACGCAGCAGCTCGCCCGATGACCGCCAGGCGCCATCCGATACTTCGGCGAGCGCGGCGGCGCTCAAGGCTTCGGTGGGAACGACACGGTCGGGTAGTTCGACTCGGTCGAGCCAGCCGATATCCACCGAACCGCTGCAAAAGTCCTGCGAAGCCAGCACCGCCGTGAGTTGACCAAGATTGGTGGTCAGGCCGTCGATGGCCCAAGCATCCAGGGCCTCCGAGGAACGAGCCAGCGCTTCTTCCCGCGTTGCCGCATGGACGATGGTCTTGGCCAGCATCGGATCGTAGTGCGGGGTCACGACGTCCCCTGTCGTCGGACCGGAATCGTGCCGCGCGCGATGATCAAGGGGCTCGAACCAGCGCAGTCGTCCGGTCGAGGGCACGTACCCGCGCGCGGGGTCTTCGGCGTAGATGCGGGTCTCGATCGCATGGCCAGTGAACGCGACGTCGTCTTGCGAGACCGGAAGCGGTTCGTTGGCCGCCACGCGGAGCTGCAATTCAACCAGGTCGAGTCCAGTCAGCATCTCCGTGACCGGGTGCTCGACCTGAATGCGGGCGTTCACCTCCAGGAACATGAACTCGCCGTCCGGCATCAGGATGAATTCAACCGTGCCGGCGCCGACATATCCCGCGGCGCGACAGACCTGCAAGGCGGCCTCGCCCAGCCGTTCTCGCAGCGTGTGGTCGACCGCCGGTGAAGGCGCTTCCTCGATCACTTTCTGGCG
>DAOUHS010000057.1:0-20980 GCA_034428415.1 Dehalococcoidia bacterium | reverse complement strand
CGCCCGCATGGCGCCGGCCCGGCATCGGTTGGCATAGCCGCCGCATCCTAGCAGGAGGCCCTCGTGAAATCACTTCGGAAGTTCCCGGCCGCCGCATTCCGGCGAGGCCGCTAGCGGTGGCCAGCGCACAACCGTTGCCGTTCACCGGCATTGCGCCCGACGACCCCGACGCCGAGGAAACGCAGGAGTGGCTTGAGTCGATCGATTCGGTGCTGCGCGTGCACGGCGCCGAGCGCGCCCACTACCTGCTCGAGCGGATGATCGATCATGCGCGGCGTTCGGGGGCGTATCTGCCGTACAGTCCCAATACCGCATACCTGAATACGATTCCCGTCGATCAGCAGCCGGAGTACCCGGGCGACCGGCTCATCGAGCGGCGCATCGAGGCCTACATCCGCTGGAACGCGATGGCGATGGTCGTGCACGCGAACCGGAAAAGTTCCGAATACGGCGGCCACATCGCAAGCTACGCATCGGCCGCAACGCTGCACGAGGTCGGTTTCAACCACTTCTGGCGGGCACCGACCGACGAGCACGGGGGCGACCTGATCTATTTCCAAGGCCATTCCTCGCCGGGCATCTATGCCCGTGCCTTTCTCGAGGACCGGCTCAGCGAAGAGCAGCTCGACCACTTCAGGCAGGAGGTTGCGGGTCCGGGCCTGTCGTCCTATCCGCACCCCTGGCTCATGCCGGACTTCTGGCAGTTCCCGACGGTTTCGATGGGGCTCGGGCCGCTTATGGCCATCTACCAGGCGCGCTTCATGCGCTACCTCGAGCACCGCGGCATCCTGCCCGCCCAGGACCGCAAGGTCTGGTGCCTGCTCGGCGACCGCGAAACCGACGAACCGGACGCCATGGGCGCGATCACTATGCCCGTGCGCGGGAAGCTCGACAACCTCATATTCGTCATCAACTGCAACCTGCAGCGGCTCGACGGGCCGGTTCGCGGCAACGGCCAGATCATCCAGGAGCTCGAGGCGGTGTTCCGAGGCGTCGGCTGGAACGTGATCAAGGTCATCTGGGGCTCCGAATGGGACCAGCTGCTCGCAAGGGACGAACACGGCCTACTCGTCCAGCGAATGGGCGAAGTGGTCGACGGCGAGTATCAGAAGTACACCGTCGCTGGCGGCAGCTACATCCGCCAGCAGTTCTGGGGCGTCGACCCTCGTCTGTTACGCATGGTTGACGACGTCTCCGACGACGAACTTTGGCGCATGCGGCTGGGCGGCCACGATCCGCTCAAGGTCCACGCCGCTTACAACGCCGCTGCTAATCATCGCGGGGCACCCACCGTGATTCTGGCACGCACGATCAAAGGTTATGGACTTGGCGAGGCCGGCGAGGGTCGCAATATCACCCATCAGCAGAAGGAACTCAATGAGCGCGAACTGATGCAGTTCCGCGACCGCTTTGCGATCCCGCTCTCTGACGCAGAGGTCGTCGGTGCGCCGCTCTACCGGCCGGCGAGCGAGAGTCGAGAGGCCAACTACATCGCCGAGCGCAAGGCGACGCTCGGCGGTCACGTTCCCGAACGCCGTGCGCCAAAGTCGAACCTGACCGCACCACCCGACGAGACCTTTTCTGAGTTCCACGAGGGTACCGGCGAGCGCGAAGCGTCGACCACGATGGGTTTCGTCAGAATGCTCAGTCGTCTAATGCGCGACCGCGACCTCGGTCAGCACATCGTCCCGATCGTCCCGGACGAGTCGCGCACATTTGGTATGGAGGGCATGTTCCGCGAGTTCGGGATCTACGCCTCCACCGGCCAGCTCTACGAGCCTGTCGACTCGGATCGATTGCTCTTCTACAACGAGTCACGTGATGGTCAGATCCTCGAGGAAGGCATTACCGAGGCCGGCGCGATGTGCTCGTTCATGGCTGGTGGCATGGCTTACTCATCGCTCAAGGTGCCAATGATCCCGTTTTTCATCTTCTACTCGATGTTCGGACTGCAGCGCTTCGGCGACCTCGCGTTTGCTGCGGGCGACGCGCGCACGCGAGGCTTTCTGATCGGCGCCACAGCTGGTCGCACCACACTGAATGGCGAGGGTCTGCAACACCAGGACGGTCACAGCCACGTACTGGCGTCGACAATCCCAAATCTCGTCTCCTACGACCCGGCCTACGCCTACGAGATCGCCGTCATTGTGCAGGACGGTATTCGCCGGATGCATGATGCGGATGAGAGCATCTTCTACTACATCACCGTCGAGAACGAGTCCTATGTTCAGCCGCCGATGCCCGAATCCGAAGCTGTCCGCGAGGGTATCCTGCGCGGCATCTATCCGCTCGTCCCCTGCGAGGCTCCGCAGGTTCGATTGTTCGGCAGCGGACCGATCCTCAACGAAGTCCGCCGCGCCCAAGAAACACTGCGAGACGACTTCGATGTCCGCGCCGACCTCTGGTCGGTGACGTCATATACCGAACTCAGACGCGAGGCTTTGCAGACTGATCGATGGAATCGCTTGCATCCGTTTGAGCAACCGCGCACGTCCTGGCTCGAATCCTCGCTTGATGGATGTGATGCGCCGATCGTTGCTGCAACCGACTACACCGCCTCACTGCCCGACCTGGTCGCTCGTTGGCTGCCAGGTCCATTGACAGCATTGGGTACCGACGGCTTTGGCCGGTCCGATACCAGGGAAGCCTTGCGCGACTTCTTCGAAGTTGACGCCAATCACGTGGTCTGGTCTGCACTGAGCGCGCTCAGCCGTCGCGACGAGATTGACGGCGACGTGCTGCTCAAGGCTCGCGAGACCCTGGGTATCGACCCGGCTCGCCCCGACCCGATGCTGCGTTAGGGAAACAGCATGATGACCACCGCATCAGGCGCCGGTGCTGTTCTCCTGCCCGACCTGGGCGAGGACATCGAAGAAGCAGATGTGCTCCAGATCTACGTGAGCGTCGGAGACGAGGTGGTCCTGGAACAACCAATCGCCGAGATCGAGACTGAGAAAGCCACCCTGGACCTGCCCTCGCCGGTTGCCGGCACCGTCATCGAAATTCACGTCCGAGCTGGAGATACTATCCGGCCCGGAGATCCCGTGCTTAGCGTCGACTCCACGACGTCCCCAACCGGGCCACCCCTACTGCAGCAAGCGCCCGCGGAGCTGGTCGCCGATTCGTCATCGCCGCCAATCGAGACGACAGCCCAGATAGAGCCGGAGCCCGCGCCAACTCGTGAACCGAAAGTGGATCCTGATCATCCCGCGCCGATCTTGCGCGTCCCGCCGGCCGCTCCGGCACCGCTGCTCGAAGGCGACCTCGAATCGCGACCCGTGTTCGCCTCGCCATCGGTGCGACGGTTCGCGCGGGAGATTGGCGTCGACATTCGTACGGTGCGCGGCAGCGGACCCGGTGGCAGGATCGACCAGGCAGACATCAAGCGTCACGCACGCGAGACGCCTCCACAAGCGCCGAATCCAGGAAATTCGGAGCGCTTTCCGGGTCCGCTGCCGGACTTTTCCGAATTCGGCGCCGTCGAGCGCATCCCCATGAGTCGGCTGCGTCGCACGATCAAGCGCAACATGACTGTGTCCTGGCATGAAGTGCCGCACGTGACGCTGTTCCACACAGCCGACGTGACAGAGTTGGAGCAGGTCCGCCGCGACTACCGGGAGCGCGCCGAGGAGGCCGGCGGACGCCTAACCATCACCGCGATCCTGCTCAAGATCACTGCCGCGGCGCTGATGGCGCACCCGCACGTCAACAGTTCAATCGACGCGGAAAACGACGAACTCGTGCTCAAGAAGTACGTAAACGTCGGCGTCGCGGTAGATACGCCCCGTGGACTGGTAGTCCCCGTGATTCGCGATGTCGATAGGAAGAACATCATCGAACTCTCCGTGGAGCTGACTGACATTTCCGAACGCGCGCGCTCGGGCGACCTGGGTCTTCAAGACTTCCGTGGCAGCAGTTTCACCTTGACCAATCTCGGCGGCATGGGAACTGGTCATTTCACGCCGATCATTCACCATCCCAATTCGGCGATCCTTGGTATCGGCCTAGCAGAGAAACGGCCAGAATGGTCCGACGTGCTCGACAGCTGGGAGCCGCGCAGCATCCTGCCGATGTCGTTTACCTTCGATCACCGCGTCATGGACGGCGCCGACGGTGCCCGATTCATGACCTGGATCGCCGATGTCATCCGCCAGCCCCTCGTGCTGGCGCTCGGGGGGTAGCCCGTGGCCTCCGCCGATGCCTCCACCAACGGCGATTTCCATCTCGTCGTGCTCGGAGCCGGTCCGGGCGGCTATCCCGCCGCCTTTCACGCCGCAGAGCGCGGCCTCGATGTGACACTGATCGACACACGCTCACAACCTGGGGGCATCTGCCTGTACGAAGGCTGTATCCCCTCGAAGGCGCTCTTGCACATCGCCAAGCTGCTGCATGAGGCCCGGCACGCGTCAGAGTGGGGAATCAACTTCGCCGAGCCGACCATCGATATCGACGCCCTACGCGACTGGAAGGACGGCGTCGTCGGCAAGATGACCAACGGCCTCGGCCTGCTCCGTCGGCAGCACAACGTGCGCTATCAGCAGGGCTACGGACGCATCCGCGATGCTAACCAGCTCAATGTCGAGTCCGATGGCGAAGTCGTGCCGCTAGATTTCGATGCCCTGATCGTCGCCACCGGATCAACACCCACTGTGCCGCGACCACTTCAACTTGAGTCCGAGCGAATCATGGACTCCACCGATGCGTTGAACCTGACTGAGGTGCCTGAGTCGCTCCTGGTCATTGGCGGCGGATACATCGGCCTCGAGCTGGGTACCGTTTACGCCGAGCTCGGTGCCGAGGTGACGGTCGTTGAGGCGTTGCCGCAGATCCTCACCGGCGTCGAGCGCGAGCTCGTGCGCATTCTGGAGCGAAGCCTGCGCCCGCGGCTGAAATCGATCAGGGTTGATACGTCCGTCGTCTCATTGGCTGAGATTGAAGACGGCATCGAAGCGGTAATCGCCGACAAGGAAGGCGTAGAGAGCACTGAGTGTTTTGACCGCGTGCTGATCGCCACGGGACGCAGACCCAATAGCGCCGGATTGGGACTCCACCGAACGGGCGTCCACGTCGATGCCGGCGGCTTCATCGTCACCGACGAACAGCGACGCACAGCCGAACCGTCGATATTTGCGATCGGCGATGTCGCCGGCGAACCGATGCTGGCCCACAAAGCGACAGCCGAAGCCTCGGTAGCGGTTGAGGCGATCATCGGCGAGCCGTCCGCATTCCGACCTCTGGCCGTCCCAGCCGTCATCTTCACCGACCCGGAGATCGCCTGGTGTGGACTCACCCAGGCCGAGGCCACGGCGCTGGACATTGAAGCGACCACCGTCAGTTTCCCTTGGGCCGCGTTAGGCCGCGCCACCGCCTCAGGACGCAACGATGGCCTCACCCGTCTGGTGATCGAACGCGGATCGGAGCGCGTGCTTGGCATGCAGGTTGTCGGGTCCGGCGCTGGTGAGCTAATCGGCGAAGGCGTGCTGGCCGTCGAGCTGGGCGCACGTGCCTCCGACCTGGCCGAATCGATTCACGCTCACCCGACATTGAACGAGTCGATCATGGAGGCCGCCCAGGTCTTTTTCGGGCGCAGCCCTCACTACCTCACGCGGCGCCGCTGATGCTGATCGAACTCGGCGGACAAGCGCTCGACGCCACCGATCGTTGCCATGTGATGGGCATCCTCAATGTCGCCACCGATTCGCCGGTGACCGACTCGATTGTCAACGTAGGAGACGCGCCTCGCCGTGCGGCGGAGTTGCGCGAGGCCGGCGCATCCATCATCGATGTCGGCGCACAGTCAACCCGCACCGGTGCGATCGAACTCTCACCTGACCAGGAGATCGCCCGCGTCTCGCCGGTCATTGAAGTCCTGGTCGCCGAAGGCCATCTCGTCTCCGTGGACACCTGGACTGCCCCCGTCGCCCGTGCGGCCGTTGAGTCTGGCGCCCACTTGATCAACGACATCACCGGCGCCGATTCGGAGACCGTGGCGGTTGCCGTCGACACCAACACGCCGATCGCCGTGATGCACATGCGCGGTCGACCCCAACGGCACCGCGAGGTGGCCCACGTATATGACGATGTCGCCCTCGAGGTGCGCCATTATCTCGGCAGCCGTGCACGCGAGATCAAGGCAGCCGGCGCGCCGGAGGTCTGGATCGATCCCGGCTTCCAATTCGGGCGCGGACTCGAAGACAATCTGCGCCTCTTGGTCGACCTACCCAATCTTGCGCAACTCGGGTTTCCGGTCCTGATCTCAGCATCGCGAAAGGGATTCCTTGCGGAGATGTTGGGGCATGGTCAGCTGCGCTCACACGATGCGCAGGCCCGACCGGGAATGTTGGAAGCGACGATCGCCTTCAATGTGTTGGCTGCCTGGATGGGCGCTCACGTCGTCCGAGTCCATGATGTCGAGGAGGTCGCCTGGGCGCTAAACGTGTCTTCGGCGGCTCGTGCCCTGCAACGGACCGACTTGGCGATAAACTCGCTGCAATAGGCAACGACTGCAGGAGACCAACAATATGCCCGTCTATACCTATCGCTGCGAACAATGCAGCGAGAACTTCGAAAAGATTCGTCCGATGACGCAGGCTTCGGAGCCCCAGGCCTGTCCCAGTTGCGAGGCCGCTTCTGATCGCGTCATGGCCGGTATCTTCGAGAACAACTCGACCAAGAATCGATCTGCCAACTTCCCCAAGCGCAAGCGCTACACCAACTGGTAGTCACGCCATCGTCCGGAGAGCCGCATGAGTCAGCGTCCGCCCGACCCGATCCCGTTTCCCCGCGACCGAGTCCAACGGGGCGCGCCTCCGCCGCCTCCTCAGCAACAACAACCATCCGGTCCAGTCATCTACTCGGCTTCCGGCCAGCCGATGCGCCGCGTCCAACAGACGCCGACCCCGCCGCCGCCGGCTCCGGTGCCGATTCGCCAGACTCCACCGCCCAGCCAGCGACGGGACTCGGTCGAATCAGGCGAACCTCAGGGTCTGGAAGGCCACGTCGCAGCCGTCATCGACTCGACCGATACCACCTTCGCCCAGGACGTGATTCAACGCTCGCACGAGCTGCCGGTGGTTGTTGATTGCTGGGCACCGTGGTGCGGACCCTGTCGGATCCTCGGTCCAATCCTCGAAAAGCTGGCCTATGAGCGTGATGGTCAGGTTCAGCTCGTCAAGGTCAATACCGACGAGAACCCACAAGTCGCACAGGCGCTGCAGGTCGAGGGCATTCCCGCCGTCTTCGCGTTTGTCGGCGGACAGCTCGTCAACAAGTTCGTAGGCGCGATCCCCGAAGAACAGGTGCGTGAGTTCTACGACTCGTTGATTCCCTCCGAAGCCGACATCAAGGCGGCCGAGGGATATCGCATGATGCAGGAGAACCAGATCCCCATTGCACGGCTGCACTTCGAAGCCGCGCTTGAAGAGAACCCCGATCACGAACCCGCAGGCGTCGGGCTGGCTGCAATCCTCGTCAGAGTGGGAGAAACCGAACGAGCAGCGCAGCTTGCGCGTCGTTGGCCGAACCATCCGATGAGCAAAAGTGTCCTGACCTCTATGGAGCTCACCGCCGCCTTAGAGGGTTACGGGGCTGATGAGATTCGTCAAGCTGTCGCCGCGAATCCAGACGATCCGATGGTCAGATACCGTCACGGTTGCCTGCTCGCCATCGAGAGCCAGTGGATGGAGGCGCTCGATGAAATGCTCGAGTCGGTCAGGCTAGACAAGTCGGCTGGCGACGAAGCCGCGCGAAAGACGCTGCTCGGCATCTTCGGGATGTTGGGAGATGACCAACCGGTTGTCGCGGAGTATCGCAAGCGGTTGGGTCGGCTGCTCTTCTAGCTGAAGGCGACTACGCCTCGTCCTCTTCAGTCCCCCGTGTGTACCACTGACGCGTCCGCCACCACGGCATCGGCGTCTCATCGTCGATCGGTCGGGCCCGGTTCCGGATCGCCCAAATGAAGATCACCAGCGTCGCGCCAACGAAGCAAAACGGGATGAATAGCGAGGTTGCAAGCGTCTCATCCGAGACGTGGACACCTTCTTCTTCGTCTTCGCCAGCCTCGGCGACTTGCATCGGTTCCTCAACGGCGTACTCACCAGCCGCCACCGCGCCAAGCGTCAACGCACCTAAGCCAGCGACGACCATGAACGCGAACAGCAATCGACGAAGCTGAGACATTGGATCACACCTCTCAACTATTCTCGTCACAGTTTCGCGCCAACCTGGCACAGGGTCAACGCTAGACTAGGAGCATGCACCCACCGACCAAATTCTCCCTGCTCGACGCCGATGGCCAGGAGAAGCAGTTCCCGCCCGATGGACCGGTGCTGCTCGCCCTGGTCAAAGAAGACTGCGACACCTGCAACCTGACTCTGCCGCTTCTGGAAGCCGTTCACCGAGCCACAGACGACGCACTCGACGTCTGGGTGGCAGTGCAAAAGCGCGACGACATCGCCGTCCTCAAGAATCGTCATGACCTGACGATGCCCCTCCTTGACGATGACGCCCTTGATCTGTCCTATGAGACCGATATTGACACTGTGCCGACGCTCTTCCTCTACGACCAAGAGCAGAACTGCACCCTCCAGACATTCGGCTTCGACAAGCACGAATGGCGCGAGATCGCCAACGAATCGATGACGCTCGCCGGCCGCCCCAGCGGTGGAGCGGCGATCGATTGGGATTCGCTACCTGAACAACGGCCCGGCTGCGGCGCGCGCAACTACGAACCGGGCATCTATGAACGCCTGCGGGCGCTCAAGAGCGGCGATCTGCTCTCCCGTCTCGTCGATCTCGCTTCGAGCGACGACATCCATGAGTTCATGTACGAGCAGGGCTACACCGATGGCTTCCCTGTGGTCCCGCCGACCCGCGAGCGCGTCTGGAAAATGCTCCAGGGCACCACTCGCGATCCGCAGGACGAGGTGGCCATCATGCCGCCCAACCTCGCCCCGATCACGGTCGAAAAGATCGCGATCAACGCCGTTATGGCCGGAGCCAAGCCCGAGTACTTGCCCTCGATCATCGCCCTAGTCGAGATCGCTTGCACCGAGAGCTTCAACATCCATGGAGTCCTCGCCACCACCATGGGCGCGACGCCCGTCGGCATCTTCAACGGTCCGATCCGCGACCGGATCGGCATGAACTACCTGCACGGTGCGCTCGGCTCCGGCAACCGCGCCAACGCCGCCATCGGACGGGCGCTGCGGCTCTGCGCTCGCAACGTCGGCGGCAGCATCCCTGGCGGTACCGACCGCGCCACACAGGGCGGACCGCATCGTCTGACGATGAACTTCGCCGAGAACGAAGACGCCAGCCCCTGGGAGTCGCTCGCCGTCGAATACGGCTTCGAACCCACCGACGACGTCGCCACACTCATGGCAATGTCCGGC
Organism: Dehalococcoidia bacterium; assembly: GCA_034428415.1. GTDB lineage: Bacteria > Chloroflexota > Dehalococcoidia > Bin125 > Bin125 > Bin125. Next base: position 11,588 of record DAOUHS010000057.1, on the reverse strand, counting down.
GGCCCGGCCACCATCGCCGATGAGCGCTCGCGCGAAGCCCGCGGCATGGCTGGCACGCTCGCTATGTCGATGAGCTGCATGCAAGACCCGAAGTCTCCGATGGTCGACACGCTCGTTGTGCTCTCGCCCGACCACGCCGGCATCTTTGGCCGCTCAGGCTGGTCCAAGGACGACGTGCGCGAATGCATCATGGAAGAGACGGCGATCCCCTTGAAACATCGTCTACGTTCCGACGACGCGGGCTGTGGATTGCCGCAGAGCGTCGTCGAGCGCTTCGGAGGCGAAGCAGCGCTCGATCTCCCCGTGCCGAAGTTCCGGGAGAAGTCCAACATCATCCTCGTCGTCGCCGGATCGTCCGCCGCCAAGTTCTCCACCATCCTCGGAGGCTGGGCCGGCGGAGTCTACTCCACACCGACAAGCGCAACGATCGGACCCAACGGCTGCCTGGACATCCGTGGAGCCAGAGGGTCCGACATGGACAAGCGCAGTTCAGGTGGGCGAGATCTCGGGGCGTTCGAGCCAAGCGTTCGCCAGGACTGAGCCTGAGACCAGCGATTGGGAAGAGTAGACTGCCTGTCAGACACATGGCGCGTCGCGACCCTGCAGTTGGCGCGTTGATGGAGAGGTCCCATGGTTACCCAGATCCTTGATCCAACCGATGAACGAGTGCCTATCAAGCGCTCTCTCACGCCGCGCCCCGAAGCGCTGCATGGGACGATCGCCCTGCTCGACATCTCCAAGCCGCGCGGTGACGTCTTCCTCGATCGACTTGAGGAACTTCTGCACGAGCGCGCGCCCGGTGTTGAGACGCGACGCTTCATGAAGCCGACCGTCGCCAAGCCGGCTCCGCAACCGATCAAAGATGCAATCCTGGAGGAGTGCGACTTCGTCATCGAAGCGCTGGCTGATTGAGGATCCTGCACGACGTGCAGTGTGCACGACACCGTTTTCTTCGAACTGCAGGGCAAGCCAAGCGTCTTCGTCGCGACTTCCGAGTTCATCAAGGCCGCCAGCCATCAGGCTGAGCGTCTCGGACTCGAGGAAGTGCGTCGCGTCTTCATCCCGCATCCGATGCAGGACCGCACCGATGCCGAGATGCACGATCACGCCGAACGGTTTGTCGACGAAATCCTCGACACCTTGATGGCGCCTGTCGAATAACCGCAGGCATCGAACCAGTCGGCTACCCTTCTCGTTTTCTCCCCCCTTTGGGGGGAGATGCCGTAGGCAGAGGGGGTGCGCTTCATCACCAATCGACAAGGCATTAGGGTGCCCGGCGAAACCGACTTCTACTCTCGAATCATCGAAATCGCCGAGCATGACGATGTCTACGAGTTCATGTTCGCCCAGGGAATCACCGACGGCCTCCCTGTCGTCCCGCCGACACGCGAGCGCGTGGACCGCATGCTCGCCTACGCTCCCGACCACTGGAGCGACGCGCAAAAGGTCGTCGCCGCCCTGCCGCCCAACATGGCGCCGATGAGCGTCGAAAAGGCGGCCATCAACGCGGTCATGGCCGGTTGCAAGCCGGAGTTTTTTCCCACGGTGTTGGCCTCCGTCGAGGCCGCCGCCGGCGGACAGTTTCCGCTGCACGGTTCGATCGCTACGACCGCCGGTCTCGCTCCGATGATGCTGGTCAACGGCCCGGTTCGCAAAGAAATAGGCATGAACTGGGGTCTCAACGCTCTCGGCCAGGGCAACCGAGCCAACTCAACGCTCGGACGCGCCCTCCGACTGATGCTGCGCAACATCGGCGGGGCTGTGCCAGGAGAGATCGAGCAAGCGATCCAGGGTGGCGGTCACAAGTGGACCCTGAGCTATGCCGAGGACGAGGGCAACTCACCCTGGGAGCCCTTCCACGTCGAGTATGGCTACGAACCGAATGACAGCGTGGTCTCACTGTTGCCGATTACCGGCGGCCCGCGGGTCTGCATCGATCAGACGAGCCGTACCGCTCGCGCCCTGACCGGCTCAATCTCAATGGCATTCCAGCAGGTGCTCAAGCCGCGCGGTCAGGTGACGCCATCGATGTTCGTCGTCAGCCCCGAGCACGCCGATGTCTATCGAGCCGACGGCTGGTCAAAAGACAACATTCGCGAGGCGATCATGGAGTTCACCGCGCTACCGCTGCGAGAGCGGCTTGCATCGCCGACCATGGGCGGCGGGATCAATGAATATCTGCCGGAGAAGCACGGACTGACAGAAGAGGACCTTGACAGGCCAATGTCGAAGGTCGCTGATCCGTCATTCATCGCCATCACGGTCGCGGGTAGCCACGCCGGCAAATGGACCAGCATCTACCAGGGCATCTTCGGTGACGGCAATCCAGCTGCTCCGCCGCCCACATTCGTGCCCCCTTCCGCTCTTGTCCGTTCATGATCGAACCGCGGGCACGCGCCATTGACGTCGCCGAACACGACGATGTCTATGAGTTCATGTTCGACCGCGGAATCACCGACGGTCTGCCGCTGGTCCCGCCGACTCGTGAAAGAGTTGAGCGAATGCTGTGCGGAACCGCGCGATCACCTGAAGATGCGATCGGCAAGATCCCTCCGAACTACGCTCCAGCAACTGTCGAGAAGATTGCCATCAACGCCGTCGCGGCAGGCGCAAAGCCCGAGTATCTGCCGGTGATCATTGCTGCCGTCGAGGCCGCAGCCGGCGGCCGATTCCCGCTCCACGGAACGATCGCCAGCACCGACGGCATCACGCCAATGATGATCGTCAACGGACCAATCCGAGAACAGATTGGCATGAACTGGGGGCTCAACGCTCTCGGACAAGGCAATCGAGCAAACATGACGCTTGGCAGAGCCTTGCGACTGGTGTTGCGCAATGTTGGCGGAGCCAGAGAAGGTGAGATCGACCAGACGGTCCTGGGCGGCGCCCACAAGTTCACCCTGACCTTTGCTGAGCACGAGAAGGCGTCGCCTTGGCCGCCCCTTCACGTTGAGCATGGCTACGAGACGGACGACAGTGTGGTCACCTTGTTGCCCGTCATCGGCGGCCCAAGACTCTGCATCGACGAGTACAGCCGAACCGCGCGAGCGCTGGTCGGATCGCTGGCGATGGCTTTCCAGCGAGTCTTCAGCCCCAACGGCCAGATCGGACCCTCGATGCTGGTCATCAGTCCGGAGCATGCCGAGGTTTTCCGGCGCGACGGCTGGTCAAAAGCAGACATTCGTGAAGCAATCATGGAACTCACCGCCCTGCCGACTCGAGATCGCCTGGCAACCAACCGAGTTGGCGCAGGCATCACCGAACCAACGCTCAAGCGCGAAGGAATCACCCCTGACGATTTCGATCGGCCGATGTCCAAGGTTTCCCACCCAACTCATATTCAGTTCGCGGTCGCCGGAGCGAACGCCGGCAAGCGAACCGGGATCTACCCCGGCATCGTCCGACGCATGGATCCTGAGCATATGGACCACTTCACCCCGGTCTCCGCGAGAATCGACCAGTCGTGACCTTGTCAATGGTGGAATCAGACCATCTGGATTCGCTCCGGGAACATCTCACACATCCCCCGCTCGTCACCATTGAGACGCCAGATCGCCGGCTCGAACTCATCACTCGTCACGGTCTGTTTTCCGCCAGGGCCTTGGATGAAGGCACCGCGCTCCTGCTCCGCGAACTTGAATCGCTCGAACCAACACCCCGAGTACTCGACCTCGGCTGCGGCTATGGCGCTATCGGGCTGACGCTCGCCTGCCGCTGGCCAACGTCGCATGTCGATATGGTCGATACGGACATCCGCGCGGTTGACGCTACGACCGAGAACATCGCGCGCAACCAACTCGAAAACGCAGATGTGACGCTGAGTGACGGCATTCGAGAGATTCAGGACAACGCCTCAACCTACGACCTCGTCGTCTCGAATCTGCCGGCGCAGGCGGGCAATGATGCCATCGACCAGTTGTTGCTGGATGCCTACGACGCATTGAAAGACGGAGGATCGCTCGCCGTGGTAGCCGTCAACGGCCTGCGCCGCTATCTGCAGCGGCGACTCGCCCACATCTACGGTTCCGGGCAAGTCGCGAAAATCCATCAGGGACCACGGCATACCGTCCTCGAAGCCACGAAACTACTCACATGAGTGTGCAGGCGCCTCCTACGCGTCCAGGCATGATGGAGCCACTTCGATTGCGCGAGTTTCGTCTGCTACTGACTGGTTTCATCGTCGGTCAGTCGATGATGCCGCTCCAGTTCGTCGCGTCAATCGCGTGGATTCAGCTCGTCGCTCCCGACGACATCGAGATCCTCATGGTCGGCGCGATTGGCACAATACGCGGCATCGGCATGATCGGGTTCGGTCTCTTCGGCGGGGCGCTCGCCGACCGCTTCGACCGCCGACGGCTGTTGATGGTCACTCAGGCGGTCGCCTTTGTTAGCAACGTCTTGATCGCGGTCATGATCTGGACTGGTTCCGGCAGCACGACCGACATCATCATCTTCTTCGCGCTGACGATCGTCGCCTCGGCTGCACACGCGATTGACGGACCGACCAGGAACGCGATCACGCCGGAGATTCTGGGGCCGCGTCTGACGCCGTCGGGCATTGCGCTCAATTCGGCGGCGATGCAGTTCGCGATGCCGATCTCGATCTTCGCCTCGGGCCTCTTGATCGACAACCTGGGCGAAGGCGCCGTCTTCGCGATCTCTTCGGTCGGTCACCTGGGCGAGGTGGTGATCCTGGCGATGATGTCCTACCGGACGGTATTCTCCGCCGCGCACATGGCGACGCGTGGTCAGGGCTCCGGACAGGCGATCCGCGATATCCGCGACGGATTCCGATACGCGCGCTCGAAGCCGGTCGTGCTCTGGACCGTGCTGATCGTTGTGCTGATGATGTCGCTGATCATGCCGCCGACCGGCACCCTCGGGCCGCAGTGGGTGAGAAATGTGGTGGGCGCGTCGTGGTCCCAGTTCAGCTACATCGCCGTCTTCTGGGGCGGCGGGGCGATGATCGCGTCGCTCTTCCTGGTCCGCTTCTCCTGGATCGAGCGCAAGGGCCTGCTGACCGGCATCGGCGTCATCGTGATGGCGCTGGGGTTCGTGGTGTTCACCAACCCGGCCAGCGTGATCAACGCGATGATGGGCAACATGTTGCTTGGGGTGGGTATGTCGATCGCGATGGTCTCGGCCAACGCCACCCTCGCCTACGAGACGCCCAACGAAATGCGCGGCCGCATCATGGGCCTGATCTTCCTCGGCATGGGTATCGCGCAGGCAGTGGGCCTGCCGCTGGGCGCGGTCGCGCAGTCTTTGACCATGGAAACCCTGTTCCCTCCGATGTCGTTCGCCGTGCTTGCGTTCCTCGCCGCGGTGATCGTCCTGCGGCCGGTGATCCTCCGTGCGCGGGTTCCGCAACACCCGCCGGAACCGATCGCCCAGGCGGTCGCGAGCGGACGAACGGTGCTGAACGGCGCCGCGTCGTTCATCCTGCGGGCGGCGCCGAACAAGGCTCGCTCGTAGACCGGGGCGCACGGGGATCAGGGGACCGAGGGTTGCGCGCCGACCGCCCTGCGGGGTGATACGTCAGGGAACATGCCGTAGTGCTCGGCGAGCTTGTCGAGGGCGTCGAGTTGGCTCATGGGGTCGTTGGCCCGTTTGGCCTCGATGTGCAGTTGAGTCAGGCGTTGCGTTTCGGTCCAATCGGCGGGGATTCGCTCTCCGCCCCCGCTCGAGTCAAGGGCCGGCTCCGCTCGTGGGGGAGGTCTTGACTGGGGATGGCAGTGTTTGCGTTTTCTGCCGCTTCCGCAGGGGCAGGGTTTGCTGCGTCCGGTGTTTCTGGGTAGGGGAGCGATCAGGTGTTCAGCCGAAATTTTCGGATTCGGGCGTTCGTGCAGGATTTCCCGTGTTTTGCTGGGGATCGAGCGTTCAGGGTGTTCAGGTTTGTTCAGCTGGGGCCAGTCATACTCAGGTTGTTGGGCGTCGGCGAGCTGGTCATGAGGCTGATCAGGGAGTTGGTCCTGTAGATCATCGGCCAGTTCGATGTCGACGATCTCGCTGGAGCGCTGACGGGTTTCGGGACGCAGTTCGCGCAGCAGCAGGCGAAGCTCCCTGGTGGTGGCCTGGATGGACTGCTGGTGGACCGCGTAGAGGCGGGTCATCTCGGAGAGGCTGACGGGCATGTCTTTGGGCAGGCCGAGTTGTTGGATGAGGTCGGTGGGTCCGAGGCTGAGCAGGTGTTTGAGGCGCAAGTTGAGTTGTTCGATCTGGTCGAGCAGGAGGTCGTCGTGGGTAAGCTCGGCGATGTTGGTCCAGTCGGCGTCGAGCAGTTTGAGGTCGGCGTTGACGGTCGCGCGGGAAACGCCGAGGATCTTCGCGCTTTCGCTCTGGGAGCGTCCGTTGCGGCGCAGGTGGTGGGCGCGGACCATACGTTGCCGTCGTTGCGGGGAGACTTGCACTCGTACTCCTGTTCTGTATGAACGTTAGTACGGTAGTTGTGAACCTGTGTGTAAAGGGGTTTACGGGGGGTCCCTTAGCCTATCGCTCCGCCAGTGGGGGAGCGGATCGGAGGGTCTGCCTGACCGCTGCGATAGCATTCAAGCGAACTCAATCGTGCACAACCCAGGGAGTTTCGCCCATGGAATATCGATTCAGTGATCAAGCACTCGCCTTTGAGGCCGAAGTCAACGAGTTCCTCGACGACGAATGGACGCCCGAACTGCGCGCCAGGATCGGCAATCCGACCACGGACACGATGGCAGAGGAGCGAGGCTTCCGGCGGCTGCTGGCCGAGCGCGGTTGGCTTACCATGTCCTGGCCGGCCGAGTACGGCGGCCAGGAGCGCTCGCTGGAGGAGCAATACCTCTTCTGGGAGGCGATGAACTACGTCAGCGCGCCGCAAGCCACCGTCGCCACTCAGCAGGTCGGTCCCACCCTGATGCGCTTCGGTACTGACGAACAACAGGAGCGGTTCCTCCCGCCCATTGCGCGCGGCGAAGTCGAATTCGCCCTCGGCTACACCGAGCCGGACGCGGGTTCGGACCTCGCCTCGCTCCAGTTGCGTGCGGTCAAGGACGGCGACGACTACATCCTCAACGGAATCAAGCGCTTCACCTCTGGCGCGCATCGCAGCGAGTACGTCTGGTTGGCGACACGAACCGATCCTGACGCGCCCAAACATCGCGGCGTCTCGATGATGCTGGTCGACATGCAGTCCGCTGGGATCACGGTCAAACCGCTTTGGACGATGGCCGGTTACCGCACCAACGAGGTGTACTTCGAGGACGTCCGCGTGCCGACCAACGTCCTCGTCGGCGAGGAAAACCGGGGTTGGTACTACGCCGCCCACGCGCTTGACCGGGAACGCATCTCGATCTTCACCGTCTCCTCCGTGCGCGCCGTTTACGACCGGCTGATGGAGTGGGCAAGCTCCGACACGCCGATCGGCCGTCCGATCGACGATCCGGGGATCAAAGGCACGTTCGCGGAGTTCAAGGTCCAGCTTGAGGTGTTGCAGCATCTCAGCTACCGCATTCTCGACATGCTCAAGCGCGAGGAGTCGCCCAACTACGAAGCGAGCCAGGTCAAGATCTTCTCAACCGAGATGATGCAGCGCCTACAGAACTTCTCGCTCCATGCCATGGGACTTTACGGACAGCTCAACGGCGACGACGAGCGAGCGCCGATGGAAGGCTCTGCCGAAAACGGCTATCTGGCAGCGGTAATGCCAACATTCGGCGCGGGCGGCAACGAACTCCAACGCAACATCATCGCACAGCGCGGCTTCGGTCTCCCACGAGCCTAGATCGGCGCTCCGGTCCGAGCTTCCCGCGCCGCGAGCCAGCGCCGGGAGTTCGGCGCAATCGCCTCGGGCAACTGTGGCAGCGTTTCCTGCAACCAGCGCAGATCCGCCGGCGTATCCAGGTCGAAGGCCCAGATGTCGATCTGCGCCGCTCTGAACGGCACGCCCGCCTCGCCCGCGGCCGCGGCCGACTGTTCGTGGGCCCTCGCTGACGACGGGCCGAACTGCGGCGCAATGACATCCGGCGGACGCAGGAACAGCCCGTTCGTGCCCCCGTTGTAGGCAGGCGCAACCACTACGGCCGGTCCATCCGGCGCGCTCGAGACCATCAGCTCAACGGCGTCGGGCGTGATCAGGGGGACATCGGCCGGGACGACCAACAGGGCGTCGGCCTTCTCGAACGCGTCCTGGGCGAACGACACTGCTCGGTTGTAACCGAGACGGAGGTTCGTCTGGTCGAGGAACTCGACACCGAGCCGCGCCGCTTCATCGCGTGCCGCAGTGTCACGAGAGGCAATTGCCACGCGATCGATCGATTCGGCTGCGAGTAAGGCGGCCACGACATCGTCCAGCATCGCGCGCACGAGACTGTTACGTTCGTCGGTGTCCAGCAGCGCCGCCAGGCGCCGTTTGCCTGCCGGTAGGCCTCGCACCGGGACGACGGCAACCAACTCAGTGGATTTAGACGGCATTGAGTGCTGCCTTCACCGTTCCCGATGCCAGCGCCATCTTGGCCTCGGCATCCGTCATCAGAGTTGGCATGACGACAACGTGCATCCCCGTCTCCGACTCAATCTCGGATGCTAACGACGCATCTTGTTCGTCCAAGATGAAGACGTTGGCTAGTCCTGCATAAATCCGCGCCACGCCAAGCGCCGAAACGTCGTGTCCGAGCGACTGCAGGATGTCCGCAGTCGGGCCCTTGACCGCTTGTCCGCCGATGATCGGACTGACGGCGGCCACCGGTGCCTTGCTTGCACTCACAGCCTCACGTACGCCGGACACGCTGAGCAGGGGGTCGATGCTGAGGAACGGGTTGGAGGGTGCGATCACGATCACGTCGGCCTCGCCGATGGCCTCTACGACGAGTGGAGCCGGCGTTGCCGAATCAGATCCTTCGAAGCGCAGGGCATGCACGGCGTCCGATGCTTGCCGCCGAACGAAGTAGTCCTGGAATGCAAGCTCTCCGGCATTGGTTCTGACCAACGTGCGCAGTCGATCATCAGTGACCGGAGCGATCTCACATTTCAGGTGTAAGCGTTGCGTCAAATCACGGGTAATCTCCGACAGCGGGTCGCCCTGAGACAACCGATGCGTCCGATAGAGATGCGTCGCCAGGTCGAGGTCGCCGATCATGAACCAGTCGGGCCCGCCCAGCTCGGAGAGTCGATCGAGCGTGCGCCGAGTCTCCCCCCTGAGTCCCCAACCGGTCTCTGGGTTCACAAGGTCGGCCAAGGTGTACATCACCGTGTCCAGGTCAGGCGAGATGTGCAGCCCGGCCCACTCCATGTCGTCGCCAACATTGACAATCGCTGTCACCTCCTGTGGCGGCAACACTCGCACGAGGCCGTCAAGGAATCGAGCCGCCCCAACGCCGCCAGCCAGCACCGCGACCCGGGTCACTCGTCTCTCTCCCGCGTGTCGCAGATCGTCAGGGCGAGATCGAGGTCGCCGTCCTCTCGCTGTCGAATCACTGCCCGTCCGTAATGAGACTGCAAATCCATGTCCAAGACTTCGCCCTTGACCGTGCCGAAGTCCGGCTCAAAGCCGATCACCGCGTAGTCTCCCTCAAGCTCCAGGCTCAACTCAGCCTCCTGCAGGTCGCCGTCTCGACTGATGACCAGTCTCAGCGCGGCGGCGGCATCGTCGCTGTCACCGATGATCTCCAGGTGACGACTCCCGTCGAGTTGCCGTTCGTCTTCCACAACCGTGGCGACCATCGCAATCTGCCTCACGTGAAGATCGTACAACTGACACTGGATAATCGAACATTGACTCACAGTGCAGTTGGCGGGACGCTTCACGGACATGCTCATCGACATGCACACGCACACGTCGGTCTACTCGACCGACAGCAATCTCTTGCCCCACGAGGCGCTCGCACGCGCAGCGGAGCGGGGAATCGACGGGGTTGTCCTGACCGAGCATGATGTCGTCTGGCCCGCTGATCGCGCCGCGCGACTGTCGGAGCAGGTGGGGATCCTCGTCCTGCCGGGAGTCGAGGTCACCACCGAACTAGGCCACGTCCTGGTCTACGGACTGAACGAACTCGTTCCGCGAATCACCGACTCGAAAAGGCTGCGAGCCCTCTGCGGTGAGCGCAACGCCCTCATGTTCCTGGCTCATCCGGCACGAGATCCAGGACTCAGAGTCCCACGAGAGGCCATGGAACTGTTCGACGGCGTCGAAGGACTCAACGGCTGCGACGGACCGCTCCAAAACCAGAGTGCCTCTTCGCGCGGTCGAACCAGGCCGCTCCCGCCAATCGGCGGCAGCGACTCGCACGCACTGCACGAGGTCGGTACGGCGGCTACGGAGTTCGAGGTGGACATCCAAAACCTCGATGACCTGATGGCCGCGTTGCGCAGCGGCGATTATCGACCGACTGCCCTGCCCTACTAAGCTCAGATCGAGGAGCAACTTGCGTGGGCCGCTTCGATCCTCTGCCAACCGATCCGTATCAACAACCCCCTGGTCAATCCCGTCATTACGGCGCCATCTGCGCCGCGTGCCGCGGAGATACGAGGCTCGGCACCAGGTTCTGCACCAGTTGCAATGCCCTGCGTGATGATGCTGAACGCGGGCATTCCCCTCGGTACGCCGCCTCAAGAGGCGCCAGGTTCATGGGAGCGCTGGCCGACGGGCTGCTCGTCAGCGCGATCGGCCTGATCATCGATCTGGCCAACCTCGAAGGGTTGCTTTCTCTTGAACTCTGGCTGGGATCCGCGATCTGGCTGGTTTGGTTTGCGGCGATCGCGAAGCGAGGTCAAACGCCGGGCAAACAGATGCTCTCCACGCAGGTCATCCGCAATGATGGCTCGCCCGCCTCACGCAAGCTCATGTGGGCCCGCGAGGTTGGCTATCGAGCTGCAGTCAACATCCCGGTGATTTTGATGAGCCAACTCTACCCCGAGGCAACAGCGACTGACTTGGTGTTGGCTGTGATCGGTCTCATTGCAGTCGCCGACGGTATGGCTATCTTCTTCAACCCCGATCGCCAGACCCTGCACGACCGCGTCTTCAGGACCCTGGTCATCAGCGTCCGGCCCGTCCGACAAACCAGTGCTGAGTTGCGTGCCCTGTGACCAACGCTTCGCCTCGCACATTCGTCGTTGAGTGTGATGTCTGCCATCAACCGGCAGGTCCGGGGACCTACCTCTGCGCAAGCTGCGACGTACTTAGCGTCGACCCGCAACAAACCTCCTACGCCGCCACCCGTTGGGCGCGGCTCGGCGCGTTCGCTCTCGACTACCTGATTATCTGGCTGACCGTCGGGATCGGCTGGTTGATCTGGCTAGCTCTCGTAGCGCCACGAGGTCAATCACCCGGAAAATCCTTTCTCGGTCTCAATGTCGTTCGAACCGACGCCGAGCAGGCCCCGACCAGCCACGTCTGGTTGCGCGAATTCGGCTGGGACGCCGCGCTCGGACTCGTCGCCGTGGTTCTCCTCGCCCTGTTGGGTGCTGTCGCCAGTTCGGCCGGCGAGTTCCTCATCCTCTGGTTCTCGCTCACGGTGTTGTTCTGGGCATTCTCATTCTTCGACGCCGCCTGGCTGCTGTGGGACCGCGATAGACAGACGTAGCACGACAGGGTGCTTGGCACCCCGGTCGTCGAG
>DAOUHS010000056.1:0-3285 GCA_034428415.1 Dehalococcoidia bacterium | reverse complement strand
GTGCTCGACCTGAATGCGGGCGTTCACCTCCAGGAACATGAACTCGCCGTCCGGCATCAGGATGAATTCAACCGTGCCGGCGCCGACATATCCCGCGGCGCGACAGACCTGCAAGGCGGCCTCGCCCAGCCGTTCTCGCAGCGTGTGGTCGACCGCCGGTGAAGGCGCTTCCTCGATCACTTTCTGGCGGCGGCGCTGGACCGAGCAGTCGCGCTCGCCCAGGTGGATGGCGTTGCCGTGCGCGTCGAAGATCACCTGCACCTCGACGTGCCGACCATCCGAGAGGGCTCGCTCCACCAGCAGTCGGCCGTCGCCGAACGCGGCCCGGGCTTCGCGCCGAGCGCCGGCGACGGCCGCTTCGAGACCGTCGGGAGCATCTGCCTCACTGCGAATCAGGCGCATACCGCGGCCGCCGCCACCGGCTGCGGCCTTGATCATGACCGGCAGGCCGATCGAACCTATTGCCGAGGCCAGCGCCGCATCGCCTTCGTCCTCCTCGATCCCCTCGGCGACAGGTACTCCCGCGGCGATCGCAAGACGGCGCGCCGAGACCTTGTCGCCAAGCGCGCCGATCACCGCGGGCGGCGGGCCGATCCAGGTCAACCCTGCGTCGACCACAGCTTCTGCGAAGTCGGCCCGCTCGGAGAGGAAGCCGTAGCCCGGGTGCAGCGCGTCGGCCCCGGAGGTCTGGGCCGCCCCGACGATGGCGGCGATGTTCAGATAGCTCTCGCCTGCAGGCGCTCGACCGATTCGGATGGCAGCATCCGCAGCCAAAACGTGGGGCGCGGTACGGTCCGCGTCGGAGTAGACGGCGACGGTTCGCACGCCCAATCTGCGGCAGGTGCGAATGATTCGCGAGGCGATCTCACCGCGATTGGCGATCAGGACTGTTGACGGGAGCCTGGCAGCGCCGGACATGCTCTGAGTCTATCCCCGAGGCAAGCCCCGACGGATAGCCTGAGCGCATGACCTCCCAAATCGACGAGCTGCGCGTGTTTGCTGAGCAGAACTTCGGACGCCACCTGCTGGCCAACAGCTATCCCGGGCGCGGGATCGTGGCGGGGCGGCTGGAAACCGAGATGGATGACGATGTCTGGGTTCAGATTTACTGGATCATGGGACGCAGCGAGAACAGCCGCAATCGCCGCTTCGTTGTTGGTGGTGCAGACAACACAGAGCTGCGCACCGAGCCGCGGGATCCGGCTCTGCTCGGCGACCCGACCAACATCATCTACGAGGCGATGCTGGAGTCCCCCGAGATCTATTACGTGTCCAACGGCGACCACACCCGCACGATCAAGGACACGATCGAGCGATCGGCCCGCTTCGAGGATGCGCTTGCTGTGCGTGAACGCGAGGACGACGCGCCCAACTACACACCACGCATCGCGGCGATGCTCGACCTGCACGGCCAGGGGGAGCTGAGCTTGGCGATCCTCCGGGCCAACGCGGCCGACCATGATGAGACGGACCGTGTGGTCTGGCGATTCCCATTTCCGCCGGAGGGCCTCGGTTACGGAATCACGACCTACCGGCACGACGGCAACCCGCTGCCGCCCTTCGCCGGCGATCCGCTCTGGCTGCCACTTCCCGGCTCGCCCGATGAAGTCGCCGATACCTACTGGAACGCCCTGGACGAAGACAACAAGATCGCCCTCGCGGTCAAGGTTATCCGAGGCGGAGATTCCCGGATCATCCTGCGCCAGCCGGACTGATCTCTCGGTAGTCGTCAGACGAGCTCAACCCGCTCCTCGCGATCAACAGCGGCGCGGTCGGGACATCCGAGGTGATCTCGAGCGCGTACAACTCCGCAATCTGCTCGTCGTCGTAGCCCAGCTCCGATAGCACTTCCTGGTTGTGTTCGGCGAACCTTGGCGCCGCTCGACGGATGGTGGGTTTGGTGCGGCTGAAGCGCCAGGGCCAACTGGGATAGGGATAGACGCCGACGACCGAGTGTTCGACCCACTGGTAGAAGCCGCTCGCGTGGATGTGCGGATCGTGCAGCACCTGCCAGTTGGCCAGAATGGGCGCTGCCGAGATGCCGGCGCGTTGCAAGTCCCAGGCGGCTTCGTACTGTTCGCGCTCGCTAGTCCAGGCTTCGATTACAGCGTCTAACTCGTCGTGCCTCGAACGTCGGCCTTCGAGCGTCGACAGTTCTTCGTCGTCGAGCAGGTCGTCCCGACCGAGGGCTCGGCACAAGGCGAACCATTCCTCGTCACACTGGACCGACACGGCGATCCAGCAGTCTTCGCCGGCGGCGCGGTACGCGCCTTGCGGGGCGAAGCGGCGGTCGCGGTTGCCGTCCGGTCGGCGAATCTCGCGCGTGGTCTGGTACTCCATCAGCGCTTCGAAGAAGTAGGCGGCGCCGGCTTCGTTCAGCGCCACGTCGATGTACTGCCCCTCGCCGGACCTGTCGCGATGTTCGAGCGCGGCGAGGATGGCGACGGTTGCATGGTTGCCGGAGACCGGGTCGGCGTAGAAGAGCGGCGTGCGTCGCACCTGGTCGGCGTGGTAGCCGGTGACCGAGGCCAGGCCCGAGGACGCCTCGATGTTTGAGCCGTACGCGGACCAGTCGCGCCAGGGTCCGGTCGCGCCGAAACCGGACATCGAGACGTAGATCAGCATCGGGTTCTCGTTGCGCACCGTCGCGTAGTCCAGACCCAGGTTAGGCATCACCCGGGCGGAGTTGTTCTCGACGAAGACGTCGGCTTCACGCATCAGCTCGAGGAAGATCTGTTTGCCTTCCTCGGTCGACAGATCGACGACGAGATCGCGCTTGTTGCGATTGAGCAGGTTGAAGTACATCGCCCGGTCATACGGATACTTCTGGGGGTCCTGGGTCGGTCCAGGCATGAACAACGCCCGCGTCGCCGGACGCGCCGCCCACTCCAGCTTGATCACATCCGCGCCCAGATCGCCCAGGTGCCGACCTACGATTGGCCCGGCCCAGTTGCCGGTCAGCTCGACGACCTTGAGCCCGGCGAGTGGGAGCTCCGTGGTCGGCATCGCCGCCGGCGGGCTCGGCGGCGGGGTCGGCGCGAACTCCTCGGACAGCGCCGACGTATGCTCTCCGAGTCTCGGCGCCTGTCCGCGTCGCTCGGCGGGCGTGCCGGACATCTGGTAGGCCGGTCCGGGGAAGCGCAGGTCGTCCCACTCGGCGTCGCCTCCGTACTCCCACCAGCCGCGCGTCGCCAGTTGGATGTTGTTGGAGAGCCCCCTCGCGTCGAGCACGGGGGTACAGGCGACTCGCAACTCCTGCGCCTTTGTTGCTACTTCAACGGCGTC
>DAOUHS010000055.1:0-3964 GCA_034428415.1 Dehalococcoidia bacterium | reverse complement strand
ATCACGAGCGCCGCCAGCACGATGAAGCGGCGGTGGGGCCGGTGGCCTCCGGGCTGTGTGGCAATCGGTTCAGGCGTCGGTTCGCTCTGAATCTCTGGGATCAGATCGGCCATACATCGAGATTACACTCGCCGACCAGGGATTCGGATAATCTGAGTGTGTTGTGCGTTGATCGGGGAGCAGGCTTGTGAGCGAGATTCTTGCTGGAGTGCCGTTTTCGGAGTTGCAGCGTCGGCGCAAGGAAACCGGGCATGATCGGCTGCCACCGGGTCAGCGCCTGATCCGCGAGTGGCCCGTCCTGACTTACGGCGGCACGCCCATGGTTGAGACCAAGGACTGGAATCTCCAGGTTTGGGGCGAGGTCGAACAGGAGCGGATTCTCTCCTACGAGCAGTTCGCCGAGATCGGCGTCTCAGAGAAGAAGAACGACATCCACTGCGTCACGCACTGGTCCCGCTACGACAACACCTGGGACGGTGTCTTGCTCTCCGACCTGTTCGAAGCCCTCGGCGTCAAAGACTCAGCCACCCACGTTATGTTCCACTGCTACGGCGGGTACACCAGCAACGTGCCCATGGCCGACATCCGCGCCGACGACCACGCCATGCTCGCACTCGCCCACGACGGCAAGCCCCTGGACGCCATGCACGGAGGCCCGGTCCGCGCAGTGATCCCCTCCCTTTACTTCTGGAAGTCGGCCAAGTGGGTCGGAGGCCTCGAGTTCATGAACCGAGACGCCCCAGGCTTCTGGGAGATGTACGGCTACCACATGCACGGCGACCCCTGGCTCGAAGAACGCTACGGTTGAGCTGAGGCGGGAACGCCATGAGCAGAGTTCGCGAAGCCACGGCCGTATACGGTTGGGCACCTTCGATCCCTGACGAGGTCGAAGGCCAGTTGTTGGTGCCGCTACCTGAACAGTTTGAAGTCACTGACGAGTGGTGGGAGTGGTTGCTGGGGGAGAATCGCCACGTCCGGATCGAACTGATGCCGAATCGGGAGTTGCGGATTGTCATGGTTTCCACCGAGGGCTCGTACATCTCCTCTGTGATCGCGCATCAGATATGGAGTTGGATCGAGGCGGGTGGCGGTGGCATGACCCTCGAAAGCGCAGCCGCATACGACCTGCCAACCGGCTTCCGCAAACGACCCGATTGTTCGTGGGTCTCACCCGAACAAATGCCCACAGCACCGAGGCCGTGGCAAGAGAAGTTCGACATTGTCGGAGACCTAATCGTCGAGGTCCGTTCGCCGAGTCAGTCGGTCCAGAGGCAGCACGAAAAGATGATCGAATGGATCGACGGTGGCGTGCGCCTCGCTTGGCTGATTGACCCGTTTCTCCGCAAAGTCTGGATCTACCGATCCAACGGCGAGGTCGATGAACTCGACGACCCCGCCGAACTGTCGGGCGAAGATGTTTGTAGCGGCCTTGTAATCAACATGTCCCAGGTCTGGGATTGACCCGAACCACTGTTGTACGATTTCGATGATGACCAAGCGCACGACCGTTGACGCGATGATGCTGGGCCGCATGGCGATGCCCACGGTCCTGCCTCGCTAGCGCCCGAAAGAGGAAGCGCGGCGAGGGAGGACCGACACGCTCACGTTCCGCCGCCTGTCCCGTTCTAGCGAAAGACCCAACCGACGATGACCTATGCCACCTGCCTCGCCTGTCGTGAGTGTGGCCGCGAGTTCCCGCTCGAGCCCCTCCACGTCTGCGACTTCTGCTTCGGACCGCTCGAAGTCGCCTACGACCACGACGGCATCCAGTCCAGGATCACCCGCGAGCGAATCCAGTCCGGCCCCCGCTCGATCTGGCGCTACATCGATCTGCTCCCCGTCGACGAAGACTTCATCGTCGACCTCAACGTCGGCTGGACACCGCTGCTCAAGGCCGATCGCCTCGCCGAGCGTCTCGGCATGCGCGAACTCTGGATCAAAAACGACACCTGCAACCCGTCTTGGTCCTTCAAGGATCGCGTCGTCGCCGTCGCGTCATCCCGAGCGCGTCAGCTCGGCTTCAAGACCCTCGCCTGCGCCTCGACCGGCAATCTCGCCAACTCCGTCTCCGCCCACGCCGCCCGAGCTGGCATGGACGCCATCGTCTTCATCCCCCACGACCTCGAAGCGGGCAAAGTCCTCGGCTCCGCCATCTACAACCCCACAATCGTCTCGGTCAACGGCTCCTACGACGACGTCAACCGCCTCTGCTCCGAACTCGCCGACAATCGCCAGTGGGCCTTCGTCAACATTAATGTGCGTCCCTACTACGCCGAGGGGTCCCGAACGCTCGCCTACGAGGTCGCCGAACAGCTCGGCTGGCGAGCCCCGCGGCAGGTCGTTGCGCCCATGGCCTCCGGCTCCCTCTTCACCAAGATCCACAAGGGCTTCCAGGAGTTCCAGCAGTACGGTCTGATCGATGAAACGCCGATTCGCATGATCGGCGCGCAGGCAGAAGGCTGCTCACCGATCACCACCGCCTGGCGCAACGAGACCACCAACATCCGCCCGGTCAAACCCGACACGATCGCCAAGTCCCTGGCCATCGGCAACCCCGCCGACGGCTACTACGCGCTCAAGACGATGAAGCGCACCGACGGCGGCGCCACCGCCGTCACCGACCCAGAGGTCGTCGAAGGCATCCAGATGCTGGCCGAGTACGAAGGCGTCTTCGCCGAGACCGCCGGCGGAGTCACCATCGCCGGCCTGCGACAGGCGATTGAGAACGGTCAGGTCGATCCACAGGAGACAACCGTCGCCTTCATCACCGGTGGCGGACTCAAGACCGCCGACGCCGTCGTCGAGCACGTCACCCAACCGATCCCGGTCGAAGGCACACTGCAGTCCTTCGAGGACGCGTTTGCCGAGGCGCCCCAGGCCGTCGGCGTAGGAGGCTAGTCATGGCGACCCGCCGAGTCCGCTTCACCTTTGAGGGCGACGCCGTCAAGGAACCAGTCATCTACCTCGTCGGCCACGAGTTCGACGTCGTCACCAACATCCGCATGGCCGACGTCGAGCACGACTTCGGCTGGGTCGTCCTCGAACTCGACGGAGACCACGACGAAATCGACCGAGCCCTCACCTGGGTAGAAGGAAAAGGCGTCCGAGTCGACCCAGTAGCGGGGGACGTGGTCGAAAGCTAACCTGAGGCCAAGACTCCCCCTCCAATCTGGAGTCCCCTCTCCCTCTGGGAGAGGGTTAGGGCGAGGGCAAGCGTCCTCTTCCCTACCCAAGGAGCAAGCGGCGATGGCGACCGAAACGATTCCCAATCTGGTCACAGCCGACGAATTGTTGGAACTCACGAGCAAGGGCTTCCGCGGAGAACTGATCCGAGGGGTACTCTGCGAATCCATGCCGCCGGGACTCGAACACGGACAGATTGTCATTGCATTCGGCGCCGAATTGCACGCGTTTGTGAAGCCACGACGCTTGGGTCGGATTGCCGTCGGTGACCCGGGGATCAAGATTGAGCGCGACCCTGATACGGTACGCGCGCCAGATGTCGCCTTCATCTCGGCTGGTCGACTGCCGCTGGACCAACGCAATCCCGGCTATGCCGAGGTCCTCCCTGAGCTGGTCGTTGAGGTGAAGTCTCCCAGCGACAGCCGAGAGCAAATCAACGACAAGGCCGAAATGTGGTTACGCCACGGCGTCCGGCTCGTCTGGGCCGTCTTCCCGGACGAACGAACCGTCGAAGCGCATCACGCCGACCAGGGCGTTGTCCTCTACCGAGAAGGCGACGAACTCGACGGCATCGATGTCCTACCAGGCTTCACCTGCGCGGTAGCTCCCCTGTTTGAGGCCTGAGCCCTGCCGCCAGCTCCTGTTTCCTGCTTTGAATCCCGTCATACCCGCGCTTGTCGCGGAGCCTGCCCCCGGCTTGAACGGGGGTATCTCGCAGGTTCAAGTACATTCGCCCGTGCCGAATCCGGGCCTAGCCTTGAGCAGAGGAGTACGCCATGCC
>DAOUHS010000054.1:0-5708 GCA_034428415.1 Dehalococcoidia bacterium | reverse complement strand
AGGTCGGGCTCGTCGACGCGCTGGCCGGCGCGGTGTTGGACCTCGCGGACGGTGCGGCGGATCTCGCGGGCCAGGGCGGTGAGCCGGGTCTCCCGGGCGTCGCGGGCGCGGAGGTAGTCGACCGGGGTGAGCAGGTGAGCGTTGTCCTTGACCCGGTCGCGCTGGAGCGCGCGCGTGAGCCGGACCTGGAGCAGGTACAGCGATTGGAGCAGCAGGTCGTCGGCCGCGGCTGATGCGATGAGGCTCCAGTGCGACTCGGCCAGCTGGAGGTCGGCGCGCACGGTGGCCTGGGAGATGCCGAGTGCTTTGCCGATCTTGCGTTGGGCCAGACCGCGCTGGCGGAGGGCGTGGACCTGGAGGACGCGCCGGCGGCGGGAGGGGGTGATGGTCATGGTGAAGCCTTTCGCAAGAGAGTGCACGTGTGTTCTGTATGACTATAGAGAAAGGGCGTTCGCTGTTGTTGCGTCGTAGTTGACAGTGTGGACGGAGCCCTCAGCCCCGGCCTGTCGCGGAAGGCGAGAGAGAGGGAGTTGGGAGGGGAGGCCCTAGGTGAGGGATTCGACCGGGACGTTGGCTGAGACGAGTTCGATGGCGGTGGCCAGCTTTCGCTGGCCGGCAAATACCGACGCGCCGTAGAGCGGGCCGATCGATTCGACCGTTTCGAGGGTGGTCTTCGAGGTGGTGATCAGCGCGAACGACTCACGTTCGGCGCGTTGGGCAACGTAGGGCAGGGTGGGCTCGCCGCCAGCGAGAATGAGGCAGAGCGGCTCGTAGTCCAGCGCGCCGAGTGCGATATCGATTCGGTCGTGACGCGTGATCAGGGTCTTGTCCGGGTACTTGCGGAAGTAGTCCATGCCTTCGTGGGCGCTGACGGGACCGATGACCAGGTCCCTGGCGGCCTCGTCGAACAGCTCGTGATCGCCGGAGAGCTCACCTTGCACGGCGGGGGCGATGTCGCGGACGGTGGGCGCGGCGAGGTGCCGGTCCTGGGGAATGGCGGCGATGGCATTGCCGCCCAGAGCGGCGATCCGGGCGATCGCTGCGGGCCCGCCGTGT
The DNA here is from genome assembly GCA_034428415.1 of Dehalococcoidia bacterium. GTDB lineage: Bacteria > Chloroflexota > Dehalococcoidia > Bin125 > Bin125 > Bin125. The sequence continues at coordinate 4,652 of DAOUHS010000054.1, read as the reverse complement.
TGGGGCACGCCGTTGACGATCACGGAGTCGGGCTGCAGCTCGGCGAGCGCGCGGGACACGGTGTCGTCGTCGGCCTCGCCGTGGCGCACGACCAACACGGTTCGATCTGGATCGAGGCCTGCGGCTGTGGATGCTTCAATCAGCACGTGGTTGGTGTCGGCGGGAATGTCGGAGGCCGAAAGCGCCGCGGGGTTTGCGCGGACTCCATTGACTCTCGAGAGCTGGATCGCGTCCGATGCGGCGGAATCGGCGTCGTCCAAACGAGCGAGCCGAACGGTTGCGCCGGTCGCTCGCAGGGCAGCGGCGAGTCCTGCGGCGACGACGGATTTTCCGTCTCGGGGGAGCGTGGAGGTGACGAGGATGCGGGCCACAGGCGACTCCGGTTGCTGAGCATCGATAGAGCGAATGGCTATGGCAAAGGCTAATCGCAGCTCTGATTATGCGCAGGCCTCAACAGACCGGCTGCCACTTGTGCGCTGGCTAGACTGAGCGCGCGGGTCTGAGCGGCCTGGGCATCAGGAGCCGAAGATGGCGGAATCGCGTGGCACGGGCGGGGATCGCTGGCCGCCGCCAGCGCCGGATTCGCCGAACGCGCGCCGCCGTCGTCCGCCGCCCGAGCGTCACGCTCGCTGGATCGACCACAGCAACCGGGGCGAGGAACCACGCGAAGACGCGCCGCGGCTGCTCTGGTGGATTCTTGCTAGGCTGTTGGTGTTTGGCGTGTTTTCGGTGCTGATTCGGATGTTCCTGGTTCTCTAATCGAGCTGCTTCGGTATCTTGACTGGCAGTGTTGGTTCAGGTCTGGAACAGGGCCTGGCAGCGTTCGGCATGGGCGGCTGAGTGATTCGGGCGCCGGGTAGATGGGAGCATGGGCATGACGACTGAGGTCTCGGACACGTTGCTGGGCGGCGTACGGGTGCTGGACCTTGCGACCTCGCGGTCGGAGATGACGGGCCGGGTGCTGGCGGATATGGGCGCCGAGGTGATCAAAGTGGAGCCGCCGTGGGGCACGCCCTCGCGTCGCTTGCCGCCGTTCAGCGATGAAGATCCGGAGCGTTCGCTGTACTGGGCAGCGATGGGGTTGGGCAAGCGCAGCGTGATCATCGACCTCGACGACGAGCAGGGACGGGCGGATTTCCGAGCCTTGGCGGGGAGCGCCGACGTGCTGATCGAGTCGTTCGATCCGGGTGTGATGGCGGGCTGGGGATTGAGCTACGACGAGCTCAGGGATGAGTATCCGGAGCTGATCTACGTCTCGGTGACGCCGTATGGACAAGATGGTCCGCACGCGCTGCGGCCGGCGACCGAACTGACGCTCGAATCGGCGGGCGGTCTCGTGGGCCTGCAGGGCGACGGGGATCGACCGCCGGTGCCGGTGGGCTTTCCGCAGGCGGCGATCCATGCCGGCGTGCAGGCGGCGGCGGATACGTCGATCGCGCTGCGCGAACGCGAGTTGTCGGGCCAGGGGCAGCATCTCGATGTCTCGATGCAGGCGGCAGTGGTCTGGACGCTGATGCACGCGACGGGCTTCCCGCCGAACACGGGCGGCGACCCGCCGGGCACGTGCGCTGAGCGCGACGGCGGCGGTCCGGGCGGGGCGGCGGTGATGTCGATCTATCCCTGCTCGGACGGCTACATCGTCTTCAACATCGTGCCCGGCGGGCTTGGCTTGCGGCATTCAACCAAGGTCATGCGCTGGATCGCGGAGCACGGCGAGTTGAGCGGAGAGCTCGAGGGCGCCGATATCGACGAATGGGCGGCCGAGCTTTCCCGGGTCGTGATGGAGGATCCGGCTGAGATGCAGCGGATGCTGGTCGTGGCGAACGAGCAGCTGGAACTGTTCGTCGCCACGCGGACGATGGCCGAGTGCTACCAGCGGGCGGTGGACGACGGCTTCATGATGGCCCCGCTGTACACGTTCGAGGACATCGCGAAGGACAAACATCTTGCGGCGCGGGACTACTGGGTCGATATCGACGGCAAGCGCTACCCGGGGCCCTTCGCCAAGCTGTCGGAGACGCCGCTGCAACTGACTCGACCGGCTCCGACGTTGGGTCAAGACCAGTCGCTGCTCTCCGAGGTTGGCCGTGCGCCCAAGCGGACGGGTCGCAGACCGCGCTCGACGAATGGCGTTCGCGGCAATGACGGAGGCGCGCTCTCGGGGGTCAAGATCGCCGATTTTGCCTGGGTCGGTGTGGGACCGTTGATCTCGAAGTCGATGGCCGATCATGGCGCGACGGTGGTTCATATCGAGTCGTCGACGCGTCCGGACGTACTGCGCCTGGCGCCGCCGTTCAAGGACAACGAGCCGGGCATCGATCGCGGACAGTTCATGGCCAATTTCAACTCCTCGAAGCTCGGGGTGGCGCTGCGGCTCGACACGGAGCAGGGCCTGGAGTATGCGAGGCGGCTCGTCGAGTGGGCCGATGTGGTGGTGGAATCGTTCACTCCCGGGACGCTGAAGCGATTCGGTTTCGACTACGCGACGCTGAGCAAGGAGCGGCCTGAGATGATCATGCTGAGCACTTGCCTGCGCGGGCAGTATGGGCCGGAGTCCAGCTACGCGGGGTTCGGACTGCAGGGCGCGTGCTTGTCCGGCCTGCATCGGATCACGGGGTGGCCGGACCGGCAACCGGCGGGCACCTGGGGCGCGTACACCGACTTCATCAACCCGCGTTTCGGCTCGGGGGTGCTGGCGGCGGCGATTCGGCATCGTGATCTGACCGGGCAGGGGCAGTACATCGACCTGGCTCAAACCGAAGCGGGCATCCACTTCGCCGCGCCGCTGTTGCTTGACTACTTCGAGAACGGCCGGGTCGCCGAGGCTCCGGGGCATGCCTCGATGTACGCCGCCCCGCACGGGGTGTTCAAGGTTGATAACCGAGAGCGATACGTCGCGATCGCGGCCGAAACCCCCGAACAATGGCACGGCCTACAACAGGCTGCCGGTCTGAGTGCGTGGTCGGGCGACGAGTTTGATGACCTTTCTGCTCGGATCGCGGCGAAGGCCGAGATCGAGTCCGAGATCGCCGCCTGGTGCCTGCCGCAAACTGCGGACGCCGTGATTGACTGCTTGACAGCCGCGGGCGTGCCGGCGGCCTTGGTGGAGTGGCCATCGGACTTGTACGAGGACGCACAGTTGGCGCACCGCGATTTCTTTGTCACGCTCGATCATTCTGTGATGGGGCCGACTCCGTACGACGGTTTGGTGACGAAGTTCTCGGGCGGGACGGCTCGGTTGCGGCGGGCGGCTCCTGCAATCGGTGAGCACACCCATCAGGTGCTCTCCGAGATTCTGTCGGTGTCGGACGAGGAGATCTACGAGGCGTTGGCCGCGGGAGCACTCGAGTAGGCGGTCCGAATCGACGCCGATCATCAAGTAAACTGCTTCGCATGGCCGCGTAGTGAAACGGTCTGGCTTTGGCAGCAGGTAGGCGCGAGACGACACTCGCGCCGCCAGGAAGGACATGACAGATGGGTAAGCGCACGATGCGCGGCGACGTAGCGATCATCGGTGTCGGAGAGACGACCTATTACAAGCGCGGACGCTCTCCCGATCCTGAGTTCAAGCTCGTGATCGAGGCGATTCTCAAGGCCAGCGCGGACGCGGGGATAGATCCGCGAGAGATCGATGGCTTCGCCTCCTACTCCAACGACCGAAACGACCCGTCGCGGATAGCGGCGGCGCTTGACGTCAAGGATCTGCGCTTTTCGAACATGGAGTGGGGCGGCGGCGGCGGCGGCGGTTCGGCGGCATGCTGTCACGCGGCGTCGGCGGTCGCGACCGGTCTGGCCGACACGGTGGTGGTCTTCCGCGGGCTGGCGCAAGGTCAGTTCGGACGCTTTGGTCAGGGCGCACAGGTGTCGCATGTGCGTGGCGACCCGGCATACACCGCGCCCTACGGGCTGATGTCGCCGGCGCAGTCTTTCGCGATGCGGATCCACCGCCTGTACGACGATCACGGGATTACGCAGGACACGCTCAAGGCTTGCTCGCTGGCGTCGTACCACCACGCGCAGAACAACCCGCGGGCGGTGATGTACGGCCGACCGCTGACGCCGGAGGACTACGACCAGTCTCGCTGGATCGTGGAGCCGTTCCACCTGTTCGACTGCTGCCAGGAGAATGACGGGGCGGCGGCGATGATCTTCGTGTCGGCGGATCGGGCCAAGGACTACGCCAAGACGCCGGTCTACTTCCTCGGCGGCGCGGTCGGCTCCGGCAACCGGGCCGGTTCGGGCTCGCACAACGCGACCGACTACGCGACGTCGAACTTCAAGACGGTTGCGCCGCGGATGTACGACATGGCGGAAGTGAAGCCGGAAGAGGTTGATGTGGCGCAGGTCTACGAGAACTTCACCGGCGGCGTGGTGATGAGCATCATCGAGCACGGCCTGACGTCCTATGACGAGGCCAACGAGTTCATCACTTTCGACAATCTGATTGCGCCGAGCGGCAAGATGCCGATCAACACCAGCGGCGGCAACCTGGCCGAGTGCTACATGCACGGTCTGGAACTGAACATCGAGGCCGTGCGCCAGGTGCGCGGCGAGTCATGCAACCAGGTCGACGACGTTAACGTGTCGCTGGTTGCGTCGGGCCCGATGGTGACCCCGGTTTCCGACATGATCGTCGGTTCAGAGGCGGTGCT
>DAOUHS010000053.1:0-3176 GCA_034428415.1 Dehalococcoidia bacterium | reverse complement strand
TGGATCGTGTTCATCAATCTGGTGGTCGATGTGTCGTACACCTTCATCGATCCGCGCATTCGGACCGGAGCGATCTGAGCCGTGGCGGAACGTCAGCCAAGTCAGGCGCCACTCCAGGAGGTCGAGGATCCCTTCGCGGGACAGCGGCGCAGCTGGCGGATTCGATCACCGAAGACGCTTGCGGTGACGATGACGATCCTGTTGATCTTCATCGTCCTTGGTGTCTTCGGCTCGCAGATCGCGCCCGAGGACCCGTTCAAGCTGAACCTGGTGGGGCGCTTGCAACCTCCGTTTTTCGACGGGGGCAGCCTCGATCATCCGCTGGGCACCGACGATCTCGGTCGAGACACGCTGAGCCGGCTGATTCACGGCGCGCAGATATCGCTGCTGGCGATCGTCATGGTGATTCCCCTGGCTACGGTGATCGGTTCGATGCTGGGCCTCCTGGCCGGATGGTTTGGAGGCTGGACCAGTCGTGGGATCATGGCGCTGGTCGACCTGCAGTTGGCGATGCCGGCGATCTTGATCGCAGTGTTCCTGCGCGCCATCTGGGAACCGAGTTTGACCAATGTGGTGATCGTCCTGGTCTTTGCCTTATGGGCCACCTTTGCACGTCTGGTGCGCGGCGAAACCCTGGGCCTCAAGGAGCGAGAGTTTGTGATTGCGGCGCGGACGATCGGCGCCAATGACCTGCGAATCATGGTGCGACATGTCTTGCCGAGTCTGGTTAACTCGATCGTGATCCTGGCGACGCTCAATGTGGCCACGGTGGTCATTGCCGAGGCGGGACTCAGCTTCCTTGGCGTCGGTATCGCTCAGGACTCGATCTCCTGGGGGATCATGATTTCGCAAGGGCGCGGCGTGATCGCGACCGCCTGGTGGTTGGTCACGGTGCCTGGGATCGCGATTATTGTGGTGTCGCTGGTCGTCAACGTGTTTGGCGACTGGCTGAGAGACTTCCTGGATCCGCAGCTACGCAATGTCCAGGCGTAGCTCTAGGGATCGCGACGCGTCGCTGCGAGGGAGCCGCCGATGAGCTGGCAAACTGAGCTGGATGAGATGGAGCGGCGGGCGGCGCTTGCTCGGCAGATGGGAGGGGCGGACAGTGTTGCCTTTCACCATGGGCGGGGCAAACTCACGGTGCGTGAGCGGATCGATCTGCTGACCGACCCGGACGAGTTCCAGGAGACCGGGGTGCTGGCCGGGAGTCCTCAGTGGGAGGGCAACGAGCTGACCGGTTTGACGCCGGCCAACTCGGTGGTCGGTGTGGCCAGGATCAACGGCCGCAAGGTGGCGGTGCAGGGCGACGATTTCACGATTCGCGGAGGATCAGCCGACGGCATGATCGGGACTAAAGGCGGCTGGGCGCAGCGACACGCCTACATGAATCGGATTCCCTACGTCCGCCTGCTCGATGCGACGGGCGGCAGCGTCAAGCACTTCGAACAGCTTGGCCGCACCTATGTCGTGGGACCCGAGGTCGGTGGCGGCACCGGCGTCGACGACTTGCTCTGGCATATGCCGGTCGTGAATGTCGTGCTCGGCTCGGTCGCGGGAGCGCCGGCGGTGATCGCTGCCGACGGGCACTTCAACGTGATGGTCAAAGAGACCAGCCAGCTCTTCGTCGGTGGTCCGCCGGTGGTCAAGGCGAGCCGCGGGTTGGAGATCTCCAAGGAAGAGCTGGGCGGCGAGGATGTCCACGTCTACGGCAACGGGGTCGTGCAGAATCTCGCCGAGACTGAGGCCGAGGCGATGGCGCAGGCTCGCCGATTCCTGAGTTATCTGCCGCAGAATGTCTGGGAGATGCCGCCGCGGATCGAGCCGACCGATGACCCCGAACGCCGCGAGGAGCGGCTGGTTTCCGTCATCCCGCGCAACATCCGGCGGATCTACAACGCCCGCAAGATCCTCGACTGGGTGCTGGATGAAGACTCGTTCTTCGAGATCCAGCCTCACTGGGGCAAGTCACGGATTACTGGACTGGCCAGGGTCGACGGCTATCCCGTCGGCGTGATGATCAACAACCCTCGCGAGAACGGCGGTTCGCCGAACAAGGACACGTCCGAGAAGATCATGCGCATGATCTCGCTCTGCGACACGTTCCACCTGCCGCTGGTCTACTTCTGCGACGAGCCGGGATTCTCCGTTGGCCCGGCCGACGAGCAGTCGGGAATCATCCGAACGGGCGCCCGACTGATGCTGACCAGCCGCCTCTCGCAGATGCCGTACCTGGTGTTCATCACACGCCAGGCCTACGGAGTCGCAGGAGGTCTGCAATACCGACGCGGCAACGCGCTGTATCGGCGTTATGCCTGGCCATCGGCGCACTGGGGATCGATGCACATCGAAGGCGGCGTGACTGCCGCTTATCGACGTGAGATTCGCGAATCGGAAGACCCCGAGGCGAAGCGACTGGAAATCGAAGCGCGACTGAATGAGATCCGCTCACCGATGCGGACCGCGCACGCATTCGGGATAGAGGACATGATCGATCCCCGAGACACGCGTCCGCTGATGGTGGAGTTTGTCCGTGACGCGCAGTCGTACATCGCGCAGAATCTCGGTCCGACGGCGCGGATTCCGTATCTGCCGTAGATGCCGATTCCTCCACCGTCATTGTCGCGCTGGGCTATGGCGTCTGTGCTCGAATCGGCGAGATACCCCCGTTCATGCCGGGGGCAGGCTCGGCGGCGAGCGCGGATATGACGGAGGGGGCTGATGGGGTCGAAGCGTGCCATCAGCCGTCTTCAGAACGGCGGGGCCTTGTGTGACTCCACCTCAGCGATCGCTTCCTCTGCGTAGCCGAACTCGCGCATGATCTCCGCCGTGTGCTCGCCGAGGTCGGAGAACATGTTCTTGGGCTCTCCGGGCGTTCGGCTCATTCGGATCGGGATGCCGGCGACTCGGCGTCGGCCGACGTGGGGGATGTCCTTCTCGACCACGTAGCCGTTGACGAGCGCCTGCTCGTCGTTGAGGACTTCTTCGTAGTTGAGGACCCGCTGGGCGATGCTGCCGTCTGGGTGGATGTCGAAGAAGTCCTGCCATTCGTCGCTCGGGCGTGTCTTCATCATCTCGGCGACAAATGGGCGTACGTCTTTGACGGAGTCCATCGCCTGCTGGTCACGGAATGGATCACGCCCCTCGCGATTGTTCCATCGCGGATCGTCGGCGAGTTG
>DAOUHS010000052.1:0-23932 GCA_034428415.1 Dehalococcoidia bacterium | reverse complement strand
CTTCAACAACCGCCTAGGAGGACTCCGAGATGACGGAAGTCATTCTGATCACGCTACTGGTAGTGGCGCTGTTCTATATCTTCTTCATCCGCCCCACGCGCTCCGAGGAGCGTCGGCGTCAGCGCGACCTCAACGAACTGCAGGTCGGCGACACGGTGCTGACGCGCGGGGGGTTGATCGCCGAGGTCGAGGGCGTGGAGACTCCGGAGGACGGACCGATGGTCGTACTCCTGCGGTTGGCCGACAACGTGGTCGTTCGAGCGCGAACCGGCGCGGTGGCTGAGCGGATCGAGTCTGCCGAGTCGGAGGGCGACTCGGATCATGAAGACATGGGCGACCGCTGACATGGTGCCGTCGCTGGCTGATTGCAACCAAGCGCCTGCCTATGCTGAACCGACATCAGCGGGATACAGTGCGCTCAGCACTTGAGTCGGTTCTGTGGTGATCGCAGGATGAGCACGCGGTCTCCACGCGGTTGATGGGCGGCCTCACGGGCAATGGACTTCATCAGACGATTCAAGTTCCGCGATGTCTACATCTTCGCATTGATCCTGATCCTCACTGCCTTCGCGATCGCGGCCTCCTGGCCGAGTAACCCCGACCGATACCTGCCCAGCTTCATTCCCTGGCCTGAAGGCAGCGGTGTGAACGTAGGCAACTGGACCCGAGACGAGTTCCGTCTCGGCCTCGATCTCGCTGGCGGCGTCTCGATCACATTGGAAGTGGCTGGGGAAGCCGCTCCCGTGCGGCGCGGCGAATCGCTTAACCAGTTCCTCGAACGCGAGGGATTCCAACTCGCTGACATCCTCGACCTGAACCCGGCCCTGTCAGATCTCGACGCCGTCGAGTATGACCTGCCACTGCCGGGCAACATTTCAGAGCTCGTGCTGCCGCTCGAGGTGGATGACGCGGCGTTGCAAGAGGCGGTCGCCGAGTCGCAGCGTGTGATCGAGGAACGGGTCAACGGCTTCGGTATCTCTGAGGCGGAGGTCACGGTCGTCGGCGGCGACCGGATCAACGCGCAGATTCCCGGAGTCGACGCGGACGAAGCGTCTGACCTCGTCGGATCGACGGCGCTGCTGGAGTTTCGCTCAATCGACGCCGCTCAACCGCGACCCTCCAGACCGCTGGACCGGCTCTCGATCGGCGCCGCCATCTATGACGTCTGGGACACGACGCTGCCGCACGAGGACGCTCGATTCGTTCGCCGGGCGGAGCCCTACTTCATTCCACCTCCCGATGAGGATGTAATCATCGGCGACGGCGTGCGTTGGCTACCGGCGACCGGGATCAACGCGGATGGCCAGACCGTGCAGCTCACCGGTCGGCACCTGATCGCCGAATCGATCTCTCGCACGCTCGACCAGGGCGGGACGCCGGCGCTGGCCTTCGAACTCGACGAAGAGGGCGCTCGGCTGATGGAGCAGATCACGCGACGGCTGTTCGAGAGCCGGGCTCTCCTGGGCATCTTCGTCGACGGCCGACTGATCTCCAGTCCCTCGGTGAACGCAGTGATCTCGGACAGCGGGATCATCAACGGCCTGTCGGAAGAGGACGCCATCACACTGAGGCGGCAGCTCCGCGCGGGCGCGTTGCCGATCAACCTGCGCGTGCTGCAGAGTACCGAGGTCGCGGCGACCCTGGGCGAAGACTCGGTGATTGACACGGTGCAGGCCGGCGTGGTCGCGTTCTCGGCGATCGTGGTGTTCATGATGATCTACTACCGCGTGCCCGGAGTGGTCGCCGCGCTGGCACTGATCGTTTACGCGGCCGGAGTGATGGCGACGTTCAAGCTCGTGCCGATCACGCTGACGCTGGCGGGGGTCGCCGGTCTGGTGCTGTCGATCGGGTTCGCGGTCGACGGCAACGTGCTGATCTTTGAGCGTCTCAAGGAGGAGTTGCGCCTCGGGCGGAGCTTGTCAGGCGCGGTGGATACCGCCTGGGCGCGGGCCTGGCCAGCGATCCGCGATGGGAACGTGTCGACGATCATCACCGTGGCCATCCTTTGGCTGTTCGCCGATGCGCTGAACCAGAACCTGATCAAGTCGTTCGCCCTGGCGTTGCTCGTGGGCACGGGATTCAGCTTCGTCACCGTGATCTTCGTCACGCGTAACTTCATGACCATGGCGGTGAGTACGGGATGGGTGCATGGACTGCGGCCGTTCGGGGTCCGTCGGATGACGGTGCAGCCGCGCGGTGGCGGAGCAAGCAGCGGTGAGGGGGGCGGGACCGCATGATTGACTTCGTCGGCCGTCGCCGCGTCTACGCCGTGCTTTCGCTGCTGCTGATTGTGCCCTCGTTGATCGGGCTCGCAATCTGGCAGTTCGAAGCCGGCCTCGATTTTGCCGGCGGACTCGAGACGGAGGTCCGGTTCCTCGGCGACACCGACCTTGAGGATGTGAACGCAGCCGTTGCGGGGATTGAGGGAGCACCGGCCGGCACGTCGTTCACGGCCTCCGAGGGAGACGAAGGCACGTACGTCGTCCGGGCGACAATCGATCCGCCGTCGCTCGACGATGGCTTTGCGGCTGCCGAGTTGGTCGGCAACACGCTGAGCGCCGAACTGCCGTCGAGCGTCAGTCTTGACCTCGATGTCGACGAAACCGAAGTCCGCAGCGAGTTCTGGTTCCCCGGCAGCGTGACACAGGACGAGGTCCGGTCGGCGCTGGAATCGATCGGGTTGGGTGGCGCAAGAATCCAGGCAACGGCCGATTCCGCCTTCCGACTGCGGGTGGAGCAGCCGTCCGACGGTGATCTGGAACGCCTGCGTCAGCGAATCAATGACGCACTGCGCGGCGAGATTGGGCCGATCGTCGTGCTGCAGAGCTCGTCGGTCTCGGGGACGTTGTCGGTTGAGATCGCCCGAGACGCCGGCGTCGCGCTGGCCGTCGCTGCGGTCGCCATCCTGATCTACATCTCGCTTGCGTTCCGCCGTCTGCCCAACCCGATGTTGTACGGCGCAGCCGCGATTGTCGCATTGCTTCATGACGTGACGATCGTCGCTGGTGCATTCGCGATTGGTGGTCGGATCGCCGGTCTGGAAGTCAATGCGATGTTCGTCACCGCTTTGCTGGCGATCATTGGGTACAGCGTCAACGACACGATCGTTGTGTTCGACCGGATCCGCGAGAACCTGCTGCTCGATCCGCGCGAGGACTTCCGCCGGGTCGTCAATGCCGCGATCACGCAGTCGCTGGGCCGCTCGCTGAACACGTCAATCACGGTTGTGCTGGCGCTGCTCGCGCTGCTGCTCATCGGCGGCGTGACGATTCGTCCGTTCGTTGTCGTGTTGTTCATCGGCACGGTGGCCGGTACCTACTCGTCGATCGCGGTCGCCAGCCAGATTGTCTACCTCTGGCAGGAGGGTACGCTGCCGCGTCTGTTCCGTCGCGGGGGCGAGCGGCGCGTCGTGCGACGTGTCGAGCATCGGGCCTAGCCAGCACTATCCCAGCCTGAGTACACGAGCGTCGCCGACTCGCCTTGTGATCCGATTGGTATCGAGGTGTTCGAGGAAGGCCTGCGCGACTTTGCGGCTCGTGCCGAGTCGATCGCGGACATCGGCCAGGGTCGCTCGTTGCTGATCTTGCAAGAGCGACTTGGTCTCGGACAGCATTCCGTCGTAGACCGAGCGGTCCAGATTGACGCCGGCCTTGAGCCTGACGATGAGATGTTGAGCCTCGAGGTATTCGAGTAGTTCGGGGTCGGAGCTGGAGTCGGCCTCGGGCCTGACGCCCTGATCCCTGAGGCGTTGGAGCAGCGCGGCTACCTGGGTCTGTTGCGCATCGGAGAGTTCGACTCGACGATTCGGCAGGTCGAATGCGCCGTCGTTGAGGATCAGCTTGCGATCGTTGATCAGTTGCTGTTGCAAGACCGCGAAGGCGCGCTGGGTGAGGCGGACGCGGCTGCGGAGGTCCTCGCGGGGCAGGCCGGCGCGTAGGGGGAACTGCTTGACATAATCATCGACAGTTGCTTCGGCTCTCGCCTTGAGTGCGCCGAGGCCGGCATCGGAGATCAGAGTGGCGGAATCGGAGAGGCCGGCTTGATCGAGGACGACGACTGAGCCGTCGGTGATCTGGCGCTCGATGGCTGCGGTTGCCTCTTCGGAGGCGAGTTCGCTCCTGGCCGCGAGCAGGCTCCAGCGAACCGGCTCCACTTGCTGGAGGACCGTGAGCAGCGTGTCGTCGGGTGAGCCGTCGAGCAACCGCTGCAAGGCTTCGAGCGTCGAGGCGTCGTTGCGATGATGGCGGCGCGGCCGCGTGTCGACGATTCGTCCGCCGGCGACGGTCGCGTCGGCCGAGCGCAGCACGAAGTGATCGCCGCGCGCGGCGGCGATAGGCCGTTGCAGGCGAAGCTGCGCCCAGGTGGAAGCGCCGGGCGGCAGCGAATCGGCCTCGAGCAACCTGACTCGCGCCTGGACTTCGTCGGCGCCGACGTGCAGGGTGCGGGTCGCGTTGTGGGGTAGCGGCTTCGACGCGTCGGGAACCGCTCTCAGCCGTATGTCGACTGCGGCGGTCGGTTCGAGCCAGCCCGGCGCTGTGAGCACCATCCCGCGTACGAGATCGTTTGCCGAAACGCCGCTCAGGTTGACTGCGGTTCGAGCGCCGGGCGGAGCGGTGTCGAGTGATTGCTCGTGCGACTGGAGACCGCGCACGCGGCAGTCGATCCGACCCGGCTCGACCACGACCGGGTCGCCCACCGATAGCTCACCGTCGAGCAGGGTTCCGGTGACGACGGCGCCGAAGCCAGAGATCGAGAACGATCGATCGATCGGCAGTCTGGGCCGGCCCTGGTTGGGGATCGGCGGCAGATCGTCGATCTCGCGGTCGATCAGGGCTCGCAACTGCTCGAGGCCGTCGCCGGTGAGCGCCGAGACGGGCGCGATTGTCGAACCGGCCAGTGCGGTGTCTTTGAGCAACTGCTCAATCTCTTCTTCGACGAGCGCGGTCCATTCTTCGTCGACCAGATCGATTTTGGTCAGGGCGACGATGCCTCGATCGACATCGAGCAGGTCGAGGATGTGGAGATGCTCGCGGGTCTGGGGCATGACGCCTTCGTCGGCGGCGATCACGAGCAGGGCGAGATTGATTCCGCCGACGCCGGCCAGCATGTTCTTGATGAAGCGCTCGTGGCCAGGCACATCGACGATGCTGACCGCTCGGCCCGAGGGCAGTTCGCACCAAGCAAAGCCGAGATCGATGGTCAGGCCGCGCGCCTTCTCCTCGGCCCAGCGGTCGGGGTCGATGCCGGAGAGCGCCTGGACGAGGGCGCTTTTGCCGTGGTCGACGTGTCCGGCGGTGCCGATGACGTACACGCGATTACCCTGACCTACAGAGACTCGCTACCGACTGAGGATATGTCCGATGAAGGCCATTGTTGTCGACCCACCTGGCAAGACCGCTGATTCCCTGCGTCTGGCGGAGGCGCCGGACCCGCGACCGAGCGACGAAGAGGTGCTGATCCGGGTTCATGCGACGGCGCTGAATCGGGCGGACATGATGCAGCGGATGGGCGGCTATCCGGCGCAGCACGGGGCGTCGGAGATTCTCGGCCTGGAGTTGTCGGGCGAGGTGATTGAGACGGGATCGCGGGTGCGCGGGCTTTCGGTTGGGGACCGGGTGTACGGCCTCTCGGGGGGCGGCGGGTACGGCGAACTGGCGACGCTGCACGAGTCGCTGGCGATGCCGATTCCGGACGCACTGACCTATCACGAGGCGGCCTCGATTCCGGAGGTGTTCTTCACGGCGAACACGGCGGTGCGGACGCTGGGCGAGACGCTGCCGGGCGAGCGGCTGCTGGTGCACGCCGGCGGCAGCGGGGTGGGGATCGCGGCGATCCAGATCGGGCGGCTGATCGGGGCGGAGGTCTGGATCACGGCCGGTTCTGAGGAGAAGTGCGAGCGGGCCAAGGAGCTGGGCGCCGACTTGGCGATCAACTATCGGGAGCAGGGCTTCGCCGAAGTGGTGCGTGAGCAGACCGACGGGCAGGGTGTTGACGTGATCCTCGACGTGATCGGTCGGGACTACTGGGAGGACAATCTGCAGTCGCTGGCGATCTCGGGGCGGCTGGTGCTGGTCGGCCTGATGGGCGGGGCGGTGGCGGAGACGAATCTCGGGTTGTTGATGCAGAGGCGGCTGCGGGTGCACGGCACGGTGATGCGTTCGCGCCCGCTGATCGAGCGAGCGGAGATCACTCGGGACTACCAGCGGCACCTGGAGCCGGCGATCGTCAACGGTGAGATGAAGCCGGTGATCGACAGGGTGTTCCCGCTGAGTCAGGCGGCGGAAGCGCATCAGCACATGGCCGAGAATCGCAACTTCGGCAAGATCCTGCTGGACTGCATCGATATCGACTGAGCGGCAGCGGGTTAGCCGGCGGCTTCGGCGTAGATGGGGGTTGGGTCTTCTGGTTGGTCGGTTCCTGCGCTGGTGAATTGGTCGAGGAAGTCGAGGATTTGCCGCTCCGACCGGCCTTTGAGGTGGGGGTAGATGTGGACGGCCTCGTTGAGCACGTCTTGCATCGTGGGCGATGCGGCGGGTTGAGCGGGTTCGGGGGGAATTGTTTCCTGTTCGGCCTCTGCCGGGACGATCTCCCGCTCTGGACTGGAGATCGTCGCTTGGGAGTGAGTGGTGTTGAGTGATTCTGGGGTGTGGTTTGTCAGGTTTTGCGAGGCCGGGGTCTCGAGGGCGGCCTCGTCCTGCTGGAAGAACTCGGGCAGGTCGGGCTCGTCGACGCGCTGGCCGGCGCGGTGTTGGACCTCGCGGACGGTGCGGCGGATCTCGCGGGCCAGGGCGGTGAGTTGGGTCTCCCGGGCGTCGTGGGCGCGGAGGTAGTCGACCGGCGCGAGCAGGTGAGCGTTGTCTTTGACCCGGTCGTGCTGGAGCGCGAGCGTGAGCCGGACCTGGAGCAGGTGCAGCGATTGGAGCAGCAGGTCGTCGGCTGCGGCTGATGCGATCCGGCTCCAGTGCGACTCGGCCAGCTGGAGGTCGGCGCGCACGGTGGCCTGGGAGATGTTGAGTGCTTTGCCGATCTTGCGTTGGGCCAGACCGCGCTGGCGGAGGGAGTGGACCTGGAGGAGGCGCCAACGGCGGGAGGGGGTGATGGTCATGGATGCTGCCTTTCGCAAGAGAGCGCACGTGTGTTCTGTACGACTATAGAGAATGGGCGTTCGCTGTTGTTGCGTCGTCGTTGACAGTGTGGACGGAGCCCTCAGCCCCGGCCTGTCGCGGAAGGCGAGGGAACGGGGTAAGGAGGCGTAGGGCGGACGGGAGCACATGCTCGCCATCGGTCGAAGAGTGGACTCGGCTGATCATGTAGGGATGACGCCGTCCGGAGGGTTCGCGGTAGGGCGCTGCTGCGCCCTTCGCCCGTTCGGGGCACTTCCTCCGGAAGTGGAGGTCTGGGAGCGGGCTCGCTGTGATAGTCTCGGTCTGGCTTTGTTCGTCCAGGTGCCCGTCCCGGGAGAATAGGGAAGGCGGTGAGAATCCGCCGCGGTAGCGCCACTGTAAGCGGGGCTGACTTGATTGAGTGAGCAGAACGGAGCGCCGGGGCCCACTGTCGCCTAGCGATGGGAAGGGTTCGGCGGCAACCTCCGCCCGCGAGCCAGGAGACCTGCCTGGACGAGAGGTGACGACTCTCCGCGTTCAGAGAGGTCCCTCGATCTCCGGGTCGAGTTCCCGGTCGATCGACAACCGAACCTTCAGCGGAGAGCTGGAGGTTTTTTTCTTGCTGTACGCCGGGGTTTCGAGGTTGCGTGGGTTCCGTCAGATGGGCATCTCGGCGCGCCTGGCGATCGGCGCGGCGATTTTGCTGGCGCTGGTCTTGGTGGTGGCACTGGTTTCGTTGAGCCTCGGCCCGGTGGACATTCCGACCAGCCACGTCGCCTGGATCATGCTCTCCTCGCTGGGCTTCGACGTACCTGAGTTCGGCCGCACGGAGCAGTTAGTGATCGATCAGATCCGGCTGCCGCGGATCGTCGTGGGCGCATCGGTGGGGATGGCGCTGGGCGTCGCCGGCGCGACGATGCAGGGCCTGTTCCGCAATCCGATGGCCGACCCGGGGATCATCGGGGTCTCGGCCGGCGGGGCGCTGGGCGCGGTGGTCGCGATTGCGAGCGGCACGGCAGCGATGTTCTTTCTGGCGCTGCCGGTCTTTGCCTTCGTTGGCGCGATGGCGGCGGCATTCCTGGTCTACGGGATTGCCGCGGTGGGCGGCCGCTTCTCGATGGCGACGCTGCTGCTGGCCGGGGTGGCCGTGAACGCGTTCCTGGGCGCGATCGTCTCGGCGATCATCATCGTCCTGCCGGACAACGAGGCGCTGCGGGAGATCCTGTTCTGGCTGGCGGGCGGACTCGATTCGCGGTCCTGGGAGCACGTGCGGATCGCGACCCCGCTGATCGTCGCGAGCACAGCGGTATTGCTTTTGATGTCGCGCGACCTGAACTTGCTAATGCTGGGCGACGACGAGGCGCGCTCGATGGGGGTGCGTGTCGGCGCTACGCGAGTCCTGATGCTTGCCGCGGCGGCGCTCGCGACGGGCGCGGCTGTGGCGGTGAGCGGAACGATCGCCTTCGTCGGGCTGGTCATTCCGCACGTCCTGCGGCTGGTACTGGGTCCGGACAACCGGGTGTTGATCCCGCTGAGCGCCCTGGCCGGCGCGGTCTTCGTGATTCTGGCCGACACGGTCGCGCGAACGATCATCGAGCCGGCCGAGTTTCGTGTGGGGATCCTGACGGCGTTCGTCGGAGCGCCCTTCTTCATTCTTCTTCTGATCAAGAACAAACGACAGGTTTACTCCCTGTGAGCAAGCCGTCGAAAGGAGTCACGGTGTCGAGACCATGGTTGGGTTCGTTGTCGGCGTTCCTATTCCTGCTGGTCGGGTTCACGCTGTTGGCGTGTTCGTCCGAGGAGCCTGCGGCTGTCGAACAGCCAGCGGCGGGGTCGAGTCAGCAGGAGACGATGCAGCCGGAGAGCAGGCTGGAGGGGGTGCGCGGGATCGTCGACCCAAGCAACCTGGGCTGGCCGCGCGAGGTCGAAGGGCTCAACGGGATCGTCAGCATTCCCGCGAAGCCGGAGCGGATCGTCACGGCATCGATCGGCCATGACGAGATCACGCTGGCGCTGGTGCCCAAGGCGCGGCTGGTCGCGGTCGGCGAAGTGACCAAGATTTCGACCTACTCGAACGTCGCTGATCTGGTCCAGGAGCAGCCGGTGATTAGCCGAGATCCGGAAACGATCATCGCCGAAGCGCCCGACGTGGTGGTGACCAGTCCGTTCTTCCCGGCGGAGGGCATCGACGCGCTCGAACGTGCCGGGATTGTGGTGATCCAGACCGAACTGGAGCAGTCTGCCGAGTCGCGGATCAACGCCATCCTGTTGATGGGCTACATCTACGGGGAAGAGGAACGCGCATTTGCGTTCGCGGACGAGGTGCAGTCGCGCTTTGATGCGCTGGTCAGCGTGACCGGAGCCAAGCAGGACAAACCGAACGTGCTGGCGCTGACCAGCTATTCGGACACGCTCTGGGTGGCCGGTTCGGGTTCGACCGAGGGTGGAGTGATCGAGGCCGGCGGCGGGATCAACGCGGCGGCGGAGGCCGGGATTGACGGCAATCAGACGGCGAGCCTGGAGGGTGTGATTGCGATGGCGCCGGAGGTGATCATCATCGCCCAACCGATCGAGTTCGGAGCGGAGGAGTTCAGGCAACAACTCTTCGAGAACGAAGCGCTAGCCGAAGTGCCGGCGATCAAGAACGGAGCGGTGTACGTGGTGGAGAGCAAGCACTTCACGACGCTGTCGTACTGGAACATTCGCGGCGCGGAGGACCTGGCGCGGATACTGTGGCCTGAGGACTTTCCCGATCCTCCCGATCCGGGATTCAGTCTGGCGGAGTAAGAGCCGATGACCGATCAGCAGAGTCCCGCGGTCGAGGCGCAGGCGATTTCGTTCGCCGTTGAGAGCAGACGGCTGCTCGAGCGGGTCAATCTACGGGCGGAGAGCGGACAGTTCGTCGGTCTGATTGGTCCGAACGGGGCGGGCAAAACGACCCTACTTCGTTCGATCTCGAACGTGTTGCGCTTCGATGAAGGCTCGGTGCATCTGCTTGGTGAGGATCTGGACAACCTGCCGGCCCGGGAAGTGGCGGAGGTCCTGGCGCTCGTCCCGCAGGTCGCGCCATACACGCAGGGGTTCACGGCCTTCGAGTTGGTGCTGATGGGGCGCTACCCGCATTTGGGACGGTTCCGGGTTGAGGGCCAGGAGGACGACCGAATCGCGAAGCGGGCGATGGGTTTGACCGAGACGGAGTCGTTCGCTGCGAGGCCGCTCGAGACCCTCTCGGGCGGCGAACGGCAACGGGTGTTCCTGGCCCGCGCGATTGCGCAGGAACCGCGTGTGCTGTTGCTGGATGAGCCGACATCGAACCTCGATGTTCTGCATCAGCTCAGGATTCTCACGCTCGTGCGTCAGCTCGTGGACGACGGGTTGACGGCGGTCGCCGCGATCCATGACCTGAACATGGCGGCGCGATTCTGTGATCGGCTGGTCCTGCTCGCAGACGGGCGCGTCCGGACCGAAGGAACGGCGCAAGAAGTACTGACCCCTGAGACGATCGAGGCCGTGTTCGGCGTCGAGGCGGCGGTGTATCGAGAACCCGAGACCGGGGCGCTGGCGATCAGCCTGATCGCTCCGGCTGGCGGGGCCGATGTCGAGTCCGGGTTGAGTCTGGAAGTGGTTGAGCCACTGCCGGGCGAGACCGGCGCTGCAGCGAGAGGCGAGGCGACCAGTGGGATCCGCTGAGGGCGCTTCGAAGGAACGCCGCCGACAACGCCAGCGCGGTCTTTTGATCGTCAACACGGGCGAGGGCAAGGGCAAGACGACCGCCGCGCTTGGCGTGCTCTTTCGCGCGCGCGGTCGAGACTTTCAGGTGCGTATGTTCCAGTTCATCAAGCACTCGAAGGCCAAGTTCGGCGAGCACCGGGCAGCTAGACGGCTGGAGATCCCGATTGAGTCGCTCGGGGACGGATTCACCTGGCTGTCGAAGGACATGGACCGGACAACGGCGCTGGCGGTCGCCCAGTGGGGGCGCTGCAAGGAGGCGATCGTCGGGGGCGAGGAAGACATCATCGTGCTCGACGAATTCACCTACGCGATGCACTACGGCTGGGTCGACGTGGCAGATGTGATCGATACGCTGAGCCGCCGTCCGAAACGGATGCACGTGATCATCACCGGGCGTTACGCGCCGCAGGCGTTGGTCGACTACGCCGATCTGGTGACCGAGATGAAGCTGATCAAGCATCCGTACGAGGAGCAGGGGATCAAGGCTCAACCGGGTATCGAGTACTAGTCATGTCGCTGGAGGATGTGTGCGGCGCGATCGCACCGGCCAATGTCGAGTTCAGAGAGGCGGCGCGCCGCCGCCAGGAGAGGCTGACGAAGCCGCCAGGAAGCCTCGGCCGATTAGAGGAGCTGTCGCTGCAACTTGCGGGCGTGTTCGAAACTGAGCGTCCCACTGTCCGAGGCAAAGCGATCATCGTGGCGGCCGGCGATCATGGCGTGGTCGCGGAGGGTGTCAGCGGGTATCCGCAGGCGGTTACCGCTCAGATGGTTTCGAATTTTCTGGCTGGTGGCGCAGCGATCAGCGTGATAGCTCGGCGCGCAGGGGTTGAACTCGTGATCGCTGACGCGGGTGCGGCGACGCGGCTGCGCTCGCATTCAGATCTCCGTGTGGTTGCGATCGGTCGAGGGACCGGCAACATCGCGAGAGGACCGGCGATGACAGGGGCGCAGGCTGAGGCGGCGCTGCTCTCGGGAGTCGAACTCGCTCGGGACGCAGCCGCTGCCGGCGCCGACCTGATTGGCACCGGCGACATGGGGATCGGCAACACTACGTCGGCTGCGGCGATCACGGCGGCTGTTGTCGGGAAACCGGCGAGCGAGGTGACCGGCCGAGGCACCGGTCGGGACGATGTACAACTCGCGCACAAGGTTCGGGTCGTCCAGGGTGTGCTCGATGTCAACTGCCCAAACCCGGCGGATGGACTCGACGTACTGGCGAAGGTCGGAGGATTCGAGATTGGCGTGTTGGCGGGGATCATGCTTGGCGCGGCGCGAGCGAGGAAGATCGTCGTACTGGACGGGTTCATCTCCGCGGCCGCGGCGCTGATCGCCCGGCTCGTTTGTCCGACCGTCGGCGACTATCTCGTGGCGTCTCATCTCTCCGCTGAGACCGGCCACGGTATCGGGCTTTCACACCTCGGGTTGCGACCGTTGCTCGACCTCGGAATGCGGTTGGGCGAAGGTACGGGCGCGGTCCTGGCGATGGGCTTGATTGAAGCGGCAGCGGCGACCTTGAGCGAGATGGCAACCTTCGAGGAAGCGGGTGTATATGAAACCGCTTCCGGTGAATCGATTGAGCCGGTGTCGTGACGAGCCTGCGCCTGGCGTTCGGCTTTCTCACGATCCTGCCGGTCAGATCAGCGGGCGAAGCGCCGACTGCGGCGTCGAGAGCCTGGTTTCCCTTTGTCGGTCTGGCACTAGGCGCGTTGCTGGTTGGACTCGATGCGTTGCTGCGCCTGGGGCTGCCGCCGATCGTGGTCGGCGGGCTGCTGCTCGCGGCGATGTTGATCGTGACTCGGGCCCTGCACACGGAGGGATTTCTCGACTGCTGTGACGGGTTGTTCGGCGGATACACGCCAGAGGATCGCCTGCGGATCCTGCGCGACACCCACGTCGGCGCGTTTGCCGTGATCGGCGGCGCGGCGCTGCTGATTCTCAAGTGGGGCCTGCTGACGAGCCTTCCCGATGAAGCTCGGATCGGGCTGCTGCTGGTGTTTCCCTGCCTGTCTCGGATGGGGATGCTGGTGACGGTGTCGGTGTTCCCCTACGTCCGAAGTCAGGGCGTAGGCACAACGCTTCAGGATGGAGCCTCCTGGTGGCAGGTGGTGATTGGCCTGGCGACCGCCGGGTTGGCGAGCGGTCTGTTCCTCGGGCCCGGTGGATTGATCCTGGCCGGCGCGGTCACTGGGACCGCGTGGCTGCTCGGACGCTGGATGACGGGATGGTTGGGCGGCATGACCGGCGACACGTACGGTGCGGTCAACGAGTTGGGCGAGGTGTCGGCCCTCGTCTTGGGGGTGGCGCTCGTACCCGTGATTCCCAGTCTGTACGAAGCGCCATTCTGGTGAGGATTCGAGCATGAGCGACAGGAAGGTGTTTGTGCCATGGGATGCCGGCTGCGCCTGGTATCTCGCCCGGCATGGCGAGACGGATTGGAACCGAGAACGTCGCATCCAGGGTCAGTCCGACACTTCGCTCAATCGGCGAGGACGGGAGCAGGCCGTTCTTCTGGGAGAACGTCTTGCCGAGACCTCCTTCTCCGCGATCTACGCCAGCGATCTGTCGCGCACGATGGAGACCGCCCGACTGCTGGCGAACGCGTCCGGTGCTGTGATTGCCCCGGTCCGCGAACTACGCGAGGGCGACTACGGCGAGTGGGAGGGACTGACGTTCGCGGAGGTGGAGGCCCGAGATCCGGAGGGGTTCGCCGAACGGATGATGCGCCAAAGCGAGGACTTCGCTCCGCCTGGCGGGGAAGATTTGCATCAACTGACGGCGCGGGTGCGACAGTTCCATGACCGGGCGCGGCCACTGCATGAGTCCGGCGAGAACGTGTTGGTGGTAGGGCATGGCGGTTCGCTGTTGGCTCTGGTCGTCTGCCTGCTCGGGATGCCGGTCGAGTACGGGCTTCGTTTTCGGCTGAATCCGACGGGGCTCTCGATCGTGCGAACCTTTTCGGCGACAGCGGTGCTGGAGTTGTGGAACGACACCAGCCATCTCGCGCTGGGCAGGAGCGATTAGCCGATGAGCAAAAGACTGACGTTGATCCTCGGCGGCGCACGCTCAGGCAAGAGCAGGTACGCCGAGCAGCTCGCGCAATCGGGAGGCAGGGTCCTGTACGTCGCCACTGCAGAGGCTGGAGACGAGGAGATGGCCGCACGTATCGAAGCACATCGCCGCAACCGGCCTGAGGAGTGGGACACTCTAGAGGAACCGCTGCATCTGGTGGATGCGATCAGCCCTCTGCGGCCTGAATACGACACGATCCTGCTCGATTGCCTCACGCTCTGGACGAGCAACTTGATGCATCGAGAGTCAACCGAAGGCACGGCCGAGGTGGACATACCCGCCGAGGCGCAACGGCTGCTCGACTGCTACGCGCAGGGCGAGGAGTCGTGGATCGTCGTGAGTAACGAAGTCGGCCTGAGTCTGGTGCCCAGGACCGCCCTGGGCCGAAGGTTTCGAGACGAACTGGGCAGGCTCAACCAGATCGTGGCGTCCGCAGCCGACGAGGTTCTCTTCATGGCTGCGGGTCTGCCGTTGAACCTGAAGACGACCCGCGACGGCTAGGACTGTCTGAGCTGTGGCGACAGGATTCGAGACTAGAATCGTTTCGCGGGTTGGGCATGGGACGTCTCTATGTTTTTCTTGGCGGTTGTGTCGGGACTCCGGCGGCTGGCGCGTGCATGTGTTGCGATCGTGCTGCTCGCGGTCCTGGCGATGGAGTTCGGGTCCACGGACGGCCCGGCGCTTAACGCAGCCCCGGACTCGTCGTTCAACCTGATGGTCAGAAGCCCATCGGGCTTGACTGGCGTTGCGGCTCCACTGGTCGGCGAGCGCAACGTGGGGTCGCGACCCTTCCGCGTCGTGGTTGCTCACTGGGCGGCGATCACCGACCAACGGAGGGATGTGCTGGATCTGCATCGCAGCGATGTCGTTCGCATCCTGACGGGCAAAGTGAGCGACTGGTCCGAACTGGGCGGCAGCGCGACGCCGCTCTCGGGCTTTCTGCCCAGGTCGCAGGTGGCCCTGATCATCAACGCGTTCGGACTGTGGGCGGCGGAACTGTCCGTGGAGTCGGTCCCCGATGATGAGCTGGTGAAGCTGGTCGAGCAAACGCCGGGCGCCTTCGCCCTGATCCAGCCCCAGCATCTGCGTCTCGGGGTGCTGGCGCTGACGGTGAATGGACACGATCCATACAGGGATCCGGGACAGGAGTCGCCCTTGCGGTTGATCCGCTGGATCCCGCCTCCGAGCAACCCCGACCAACTCCCACAGTTCTTCAACGATTTCCTCAGGATCGCGGCGCCATTCGATCCAGCCGGGTTGCTGATGACGGGCGAGTTGATCCCCGTGCGCTGCACCAACCATGTGTTGGAGGCACTGGGCGACTACGACGCCATGTTCGACGGAATGCGGGACGCGATCGTCGCGGCCGACCTGGCGGTGGCGCCGCTGGAACTGCCGCTCACCGCGAACAAGGAACTGACGCCGTGCGTCGAGACGGTAGTCTTCACCGGTAGCCACAAGGCTGTGCCGGCGATGGCCAACGCAGGGCTCGACGTCGTCCTGACGATCGGCAATCACATGATGGACTGCTGGAATGGTTGCTCGGGGGTCGCGGCGCTCTACGAGACGCTGGAAAGGCTCGAGAACGCCGGCATCGTCACGGCCGGGGCGGGCGAGAATCTGAAGGCGGCGCGGACGCCTGCCTTGGTGGATGTATGGACAAAGCAGGGGCCTGTCAGCTTTGCCTTTCTCGGCTACGACATCATCGCGCCGTGGTATCACGCGAAGGAGGACCAGCCGGGAACGGCTCCGCTCGAGGCGGAGTATGTGCGGCGCGACGTGCGGGCCGCTCATAAGGTCGCCGACCATGTGCTCGTGGGCATGAACTGGGGGGTCGAGTACTCGGCGAATCCGGTTGCCTATCAGCGTGAGCTAGGCGGCGTCGTGATGGACGCGGGCGCGACGCTTTTGTTCGGCAATCATCCCCACTGGGTGCAGGCGGTCGAACATTTCGACGAATCGCTGGTCGCCTACTCATTCGGCAACTTTATCTTCGACCAGAGTTGGTCTGTGGCGACGACCCAGGGGATGTTGATGGAGTTGGGCTTCACCAAGGACCGGCTGCTTGGCTACCGGATTCGGCCCGTGGTGATCCGGGCGCACTCCAGCCGGTTGCCGTGGCTTTATCGACCGGAGTTCGTTGATCCGGCCGGGGAGGGCCGACCGATCATGAATCGGATCTGGAATGCCACCGATCTGCTGCCCGAACGAGGCGCTGCGACAGCTACTATCCCTGAGAACCAGGACTAGATGGGGAATCGACCATGAGAATTGAAGATGACAACGGGATCTCCGACCTGCTGATCGGCGCGGAGTCTCGGCTCTGCGGCGGTTTCGGCTTTATCGAAGGGCCGATTTGGATTGCCGCTGACAATGCCCTTGTGTTCAGCGACATTCCCGGCAACCGACAGCACATCTGGCGTCCGGGAGAGTCTGAGGCGGCGGTCTACCGCGAGCCGTCGGGCTGGTCGAACGGGTTGACGCTCGATGCCGATGGGAATCTGCTCGCCTCTGAACACGGCGGGCGGCGCGTGTCGAGCGCGCCGTATGGATCGCCCGGCAGCGAGGCCTCGCTGGCGGACTCGTGGGACGGCAAGCAGCTGAACAGCCCCAATGACCTTGTCGTGCATTCCTCGGGCGCGATCTTCTTTACGGACCCGGCATACGGCGTGGACACGGGCCGGACCCCGCGCTTCGGCCAGGAGGGTCAGACGCAGGAGCTCGACTTCCAGGGCGTCTATCGGATCGACCCCGAGGGCTCGCTCAGTCTCGTCGCTCCGACGGGTTTCTCGAATCCCAACGGCCTCGCCTTCAATCCGGACGAGTCCCAGCTCTACATCGGCGACTCGCAGGAGGGGCTGATCTGGCGCTACGAGGTCAACGACGACCTCACGCTGGGAGACCGCATCCTCTTCGTTGACCAGTCCAACGACGACCGCCTGGGCGCGCCCGACGGAATGAAGGTCGACACGGACGGTCGGCTGTGGACGACCGGCGCCGGCGGCGTCTCAGCGCACGCTGCCGACGGCACCTACTTGGGAGTGTTCGAGATGGACGAGCACGCGGCCAATCTGACATTCGGCGGGAATGATTTCTCGACCTTGTTCATGACGGCGGGGACGAGTCTGTTCAGCATCGAGACGACGGTGCGCGGGATTGTGCCTGGGTCGCGGTAGGACCACTCCCCTGGAACGGCCGGCGCCATCCGCAGAGAAAGGCCAACCGATGAATTTCGCTTTCGTAGGGTTTCAGGGAGGGAGCGATCTGAGCACGATCCGCCAGACCTGGGCCAGGCTCGGCGCCAGCCCGTTGGCCGGGTTGCCCGATGCTTCCTGCGTCTACGTGCCCGACGGCGTCGGCGTGACCCACTTTATCGGCATCGCTACAGCGAACATCCCCGACCACATCTCGGTCAAAGATCTTGATGTGCTGGAAGTGGAGTACGAGTTCCCGACGACCAGGGTGCTGACCGCCGAGACCGACAGCGAACTGTCCGCGAAGATCTACCAGTTCTGGACCAAGGACCACTACGAGGTCGACCACGCACTGCCCGGCGGAATCGAGATTCACAAGGTCGATCCGCAAGGCAAGAGATACGCCGAGCTGGTCCTGACGCTGAGCGAATAGCAGGCAGCACCCGCATCCGCTTCAGCCGGGTGTTCGCTCAGGCATCGCGCAGTACCGCCTCAAAGACCTCTAGCGTCCGCCTTGTGAAGAGCCACATGTTCTCCTCGCGGTCTTCGAGGCCGGTTTCTAGTGTTTCGACGTATTCGGAGGGGCCAGCGATCGCAATACAGGTGTGGCCGGAGGCGTCTCCGTAGACGTTGCCGCCGGGTCCGGCGGCGCCGGTCTCACCGATTCCCCAGGTGGCGCCGAGGCGTTCACGGATGGTCTCGGCGATGATCTTGGCGTAGGGCTCGCTGCTGGAGCGAACTCCCGGGAAATCGTCGAGGCTGATCCCGGTGAAGACTGAGCGGGCGACGCCGGTGTAGGTCACAGCCGCCCCGGCGTAGTAACGCGAGGCGCCAGGGATCGAGAGCAACGCCGCCGAGACCAGGCCGCCCGCGGTGGTCTCGCAGATCGCGACGGTCTCGCCTCGCTCGCGCAGCAGTCCGGCGATCGCTTCGGCCATCGGTTGCAGTGGTTCCATGATGTTCGCTCCTCTTGCCCCGCTTGCTTCCAGCGCAGGCTAGTGTTCGCTGGCGCTAGCATCGCTGCAAGTCGAGCTGATCGAAGGGCGTTCTCATGAGTACACCAATCCGAGTCCACGTCGTCGCCGGGGGATTTCCTCCGGGCAAGCACGCTGGACATGACATTGACTATGCGCGGATGCGCATTTTGACGGCGCTGCAAGCGAATGAGGATGTCCACACGACCGTTAGCAGCGACTTCACCGATTGCCACAAGTGGATCCGCGACGCGCATTTGTTGATCTGTTACGTCGCTGGTCCGTTCGCCGACGAGTACCAGACCGGGGTGATCCGTGATTGGGTCGGTGATGGAGGTCGCTGGCTGGCGCTGCACGGCAGTTCGGGTGGCAAGGCGGAGCGGATTGGACGCGAGGACGGTCGGCGGCGGCTGGTCAAGATGGACTATCACGAGGCACTGGGTGGTTTTTTCATGACCCACCCGCCGATTCGCGAGATGGATGTCAAGGTCCAGGACCACAACCATCCACTGACTCACAACTTGCCGAGTTCATTCCCGGTGCAGGACGAGCCATACATGGTCGAAGTGATCCACTCCGATACGCAGGTCTTGCTGACCACCGAAGACATTGAGAAGCCGCCGTTCGTCGACGAGATCTATGGCGGCGACCTGTCGCTGCTACCCGACGGCAAGTCGCACGCACTCGGGTTCGCGCGCAAGGTCGGTGAGGGCGAGGTCGCCTACATCGCGCCGGGACACTGCCACACGCCTTTGACCAACGGTCAGCGCTCCGTGCATGAGAGCATCGCGCCCGACGGCGTCGTACCGCTCCAGTTCCGCGGTCCTTGGGAAACGGAGCCCTACGAACAGCTGCTCAAGAACGCGATCGATTGGGGCACGGGTGTCAACGGCTAGTTCCGCGAAAATCGTCTCTCAAGCCGACCTGGAGAACCTCGCCGAGCTGCGGCGTCGGCGCCAGCAGTTCTTCGCCCCCAATCCAACCGGCGACGAACGCGCCCACAGCCGCGGTCTGCTGACCGCCAGCGAACGAATCGAACTGCTGCTAGATCCGGGCAGCCAGTGGGCGTTCGGCTACGGCTTGGGACCTACCCCTTTGCAGCTCGGTTTCGGCGAAATCCACGGTCGGCCTGTGCTCTACAAGGCCCACGACACCTCCGGCGGCGTGGGCGCCTACAACCTGCGCTCCCGAGTCAACATGCGAGCCGTCGGACACATCGTCGACAAGGCCGCCCTGCCCATGTTCTACCTCTTCCAGGGCGCCGGCGGACAGATCGAGGACCACGTCATGTCCTCGGGCTTCTCCGCCGTCGGCGGACAAAACGTCGGCTCGCGCTCTAGCGTCCCCCGGCGCGGCGGAGTGTTCACTGCAATCCTCGGTAACTCCTTCGCGCCCTGGGCCGCCTCGGTGGCCGATTTCTCCGTCATGACGCCGCGCGCCACGGCGACCTTCGTCAGCCCCTTCATCATCGAGTTTGCTACGGGCAAACGCCCCGACCTCTACGAGATGGGCGGCGTTGATGTCCACACCAAGATGACCGGTCAGATCTGCCGACGCGCTGAGGACGAAGCCGAGGCGATGGAAACGCTCCGCACCTGCTTCTCCTACCTGCCCGGCCACGCCTTCGAGTCGGCCCCGAGAGTCATGAACGGCGACCCGAAGGATCGCTGCGACGAGGAACTGCGCTCCTTGGTGCCGAAGTATCCAAACCGACCCTACGACGTGCGCAAAATCATCGAGCGAATTGCTGACCGGGACAGCTTCTTCGAGTGGCAGCCCGAGTTCGGGATGAACCTGGTCACCGGGTTCGCCCGGCTGGATGGGCACACGGTCACGATCATGGCCAATCAGCCCAGGGTGCGCGGCGGCGCGATCGACATGGACGCGCTCAGCAAGGCCCGCCGCATCGTCAAGACAGCCCGCACCTTCTCCCTCCCGCTACTCACGTTCTGCGACACGCCCGGCATCATGACTACGCAGGAAGAGGAACACAAAGGCCTGCTCACCGAGACCACGGTCTACATCTCCGAGAAGATGGAGTCAGAGGTGCCGACCGTCTGCGTCACGCTGGGCAAGGGCATCGGCATGGGCTACTTCATCATGGGTGGCAGCGACCCAGAGGCGATCACCCTCTCCTGGCCGACCACGCAGATCGCCTACCTCGGCCCCGAAGGCGGCGCCGCGGTCGTGCATCGCAAGAAACTGGCCGAGATCGAAGAGCGCGACGACCACCGCCGAATGCTCGACGAACTGGCCGAGCCCTTCCGCCGCAACATGAACCCCTGGCGAGGCGCACAGATGGCGACGATCGACAACATCATCGACCCGGCTGAGACGCGCCCGCGCGTCATTCAGGCATTTGAAGCGCTGGGACGGGGAGGACGAAAATGACGACCCGACCGAATCGCCACGTCAGCCCCGAAAAAAACCTGTCGATGGCCGAGCGAATGGAGCGCGTGCAACAGGAGCGCGCACACATCGACGCATTCGACCGTGACCGCGTGCTGCAGCCCGGTCAGTTGACGCCGCGAGCCCGCATTGCCGCATTAGTCAATGAAGGATCCTTCCTCGAAATCGGCGCATTCGCCAAGAGCCAGCATCGCGACGCAGCAGCCGAGACCCCGGCCGATGGCGTGATCACCGGCTACGCCGAAATCGGCGGCCGCCGTGTTGTGGTGCTCACCGAGGATCCCGTCGCGCTGGCGCAGACCGACGCACAGGTCGGCAAGAACAAGCGCAACCGGATGATCTCGAACGCGATCTACCGCCGACTGCCGATCGTCTACCTGGCCGACGGCGCCTCACAGGAATCGCCCGAGTTCGACATGCACAGCGGCCTTTTGCTGAGCCGCGTCGCGGACCAGCTCCCCGCCCGCGACATCGCCGAACGCGAGGCCCCACTGATCACAGTCGCCTGTGGCCTATGCGCCGGACAAAACGGATCATTGGCCATCCGCTCCGACCTGTTGGTCGCCACGACGCACGCCCGCTTCGGCGCACTCGACGGCTCGCCCCACGCCGTCGCCGACGTGGTCTGCGAAAGCGACGCCGACGCCATTGGGACCGCGAGGCGCTTCCTCGGCACCCTCCCGTCCGAGCTCGAAACACCACTCCAGCCACTCACAGAAGCACCGTCAAGCGCCGCCCTCGATCTCACCGATGAAGACATGGCGGCGACACCTCGCGAGCAGATCGAGGCGATCTTCGACGCCGACAGCGTGACCCTGCTCGGCCCGGCCGACCAGAGCTGCGCGGTCGGTCTGGGCCAAATCGAAGGCTTCCCGGTCTCCTTCGCCCTGACCGGCGGATCGCCGCGTACGACACTCACGACCTCTGACATGAAGAGAATCTCAAGAGCTGCCGCCTGGAGTGCCGACTACCAGATTCCGTTCCTCTCCACCCAGGACACGCTCGGCTACGAGCCGGCTGACGCCGCCACCCCAGAGTTCATGTTCGCCGCCGCACGTACCGTCGAGTCGCTGCGAGCCTCGCACGCGGCCAAGATCACGATCATCACCGGCTGGGGACACGCCCTCGGCGACTTCGCACTCGGCGGACTCGGCACCGGCTTCGACTTCATGTGGTGCTGGCCATCGGCCAGGCTCGGTGTGACCGACAGCACCGGCTACCTCGCCCGCGACCCCGAGTCGCCTCCATCGGATGGACCCTGGGAGGCCGCCGACCTCGGCCTCGTCTCAGAGATGATCACGCCCGCCGACACGCGATCCTGGGTCGTCCGCGCGCTGCGATTGCTCGGACCGGGGCGAGCCCTCCCCGCCGCACACTACGACCGAGGCCAGCAAATCCACGACATGACCTGAGCCGGCGACATCCCGCACCAACCCGTCATCGGCCACAACAGCATTGGAGGAGCGACTGCATGACGTACAAAGCAATCGAGTTCGACGCCGACGGACCCGTCGCCACGATCACCATGGATCGCCCCGACAAGCGCAACGCGCTCAACCACGAGCTACTGGACGACCTGCTGCACTCCCTCAACGTGGTCGCCGAGGATGACTCGCTCAAGGTCGCAATCCTCCGCGCCAACGGTCCCGCCTTCAGCGCCGGCTACGACATCGACGGCAGCCCCTACATCAATCCGCCCGACGGTGGGACCGAGTGGAACATCGTCAACGGACACAAGCACCAGCGGATCATGAGAGGCATCTACGAAGCCATCTGGGACAACCCCAAGGTGATCATCGCTCAGATCCACGGCCACGCCCTTGCCGGCGGAATGTACATCTCAATGCTCTGCGACCTCGTCGTCGCAGCCGACGAGGCCATCATCGGTGAACCATTCATGCGCATGGGCGGGGCCAGCTCGATCCCGTTCTGGAGCTACCTCGTCGGTCCCCGCCGAGCCAACGACATGCTCTTCACCGGCCGAGTGCTCTCCGGCAAAGAGGCCGAGGAGTGGGGCCTCGTCACTCGCAGCGTGCCCGCCTCCGACCTCGACGAGACCGTCCGGGAGATGGCCGAAAGCGTCGCCGAGGCCCCGCTCGCCAGCTTGCTCACGAAGAAAGAGATGTGGCACACCCAAGCCGACATGCTCGGCTGGGGAGCGCAGTTCCGCTACACGACCAGCCTCAATTCCTGGCTCAGGATGGCCCCGCCGCCCCCCGACAGCCGAGGCGGCATGCGCGACTTCATGAACGAGCGCAAGGCCCAGCAAGAACGCGGCGAGTCAACGGACTACTAGCCCGCGCTAAACCCTCCCGATCCGTCACTCCCGCGCTTGCCGCGGGAATCTCGCCCAGTTGCACAATTGGCTAGCTGTCGGACAGAAGGCGACTACACCTCTGGAATACGCATGAAGTCAGTCGCCTGCTCATAGGCGTACCCCGCCTGGCAGAGAGACGCTTCGCTACCCAGCGGCCCGACGAGCTGCAGCGCGATCGGAAGGCCCTGCTCGTTCCAGCCGTTGGGCAAGGTCAGTGTCGGCGCGCGATTCATGTCCCACGGAGCGGTGTACTGCAGCCGCGACCACTGGAAATCACCCGGTTCGTCGTCGTACATCATGTCCTCAGTCACCTGGTGCGGCAGTGTTCCCTGCGCCGGACAGGCCAGCATGTCGATGTCCGCAAAGCACCTGGTCAACAACCCACGTAGCTCTTCCCGTCGGATACAGGCCGCCGCGTACTCCGTCGCGCTGACCGACGACCCCAGCTCCAGCCAGGCCCCAAACCAGTTGCCGTATTCGCCCGCGCGGATCGGATAGTGGTCGAGGTGTGCATACATCGCCTCGACCGAGCAGAGCGTCGGCCAGTCGGGCATGTATGAGCCGAAATCGGGGAGTGCTACCGGCACAATCTCTGCGCCCAACGATGCCAGTGTCTCAACCGAGGCGGCGACCGCATCGGCAATCGGCGGGATCACTTCCTCCGTCGCGTAGCGCTCGTCATAGCCGATCCGCATGCCGGCGACACCGCCGTCAATTCCGTCGAGCATGGCTGGGGCCGGTTCGGGCAGCGTGGTCGGGTCATTGGGATCGTCGCCGGCGATCGCTTCGAGCGTGACGGCGCAGTCCCAGGTCGAGCGGCACATCGGTCCGACATGGTCAAGCGATTGCGCCAGGTCCAGCACCCCGTAGCGACTGACCCGACCCCACGTCGGCTTCAGCCCGACGATCCCACAGGACGCCGACGGTCCGCGGATCGATCCACCGGTGTCACTGCCCAGCGAGGCGTAGCAGAGCCCGGCAGCCGTCGCGACACCCGAGCCGCTCGAGGAAACACCAGTCCAGCGATCCGAGGCCCACGGATTGACCGGCACCTGCCGCGCCCGGTTGTAGCCCGCCATCGCGCCCTCGGTCAGGTTGAGCTTGCCCAGGAGCACGGCGCCGGCCGCGGCGAAG
>DAOUHS010000051.1:0-5773 GCA_034428415.1 Dehalococcoidia bacterium | reverse complement strand
ACGACCATGTCGACATCTTCGACCGTCTCACGCTTGAGCGGGGTGGCGTCGGCGAGAATGGGGAGCATCTTGACGGGGCGGATGTTGGCGAACAGGCCGAGTCCCTTGCGCAGGCCGAGGATGGCCTGTTCGGGCCGGACTGTGGCTTTCGGGTCGTCCCACTTGGGTCCGCCGACAGCGCCGAAGAGGACGGCGTCCTGCGACTTGCACATGGTGAGCGTTTCGTCGCGCAGAGCGACGCCGTGGGCATCGATCGACGCGCCGCCGACGAGGTCCTCGGTGAACTCGAAGGAGTGATCGAAGCGTCCGCCGACGGCGTCGAGCACGCGGACCGCTTGCCCGATGACTTCGCCGCCGATGCCATCGCCGGGCAAGAGCGCAATGCTGAAATGGGCCATATGTGAGTGTTCCTAGTCTTCGGTTGGGCGCTCACCCGGAGCGCGTTCCGGCGAGACTCAACAGCCGGGCGCGCCGTAGTCGCCGCAGCAGATCTGCCGCATGCGCAGCCTATTCCACTGAATCTCCAGCAAACCGGTGACGAGTTGGAGGCCCTTGCGCCCGTCGGCGCGCAGATTGGCGATCGAGTCGAAGAACGAGGGGCGTGGGTGCTTGAACATCGAGTCTCTCAATCTTCCTCTCGGCTCATGCGCTCGGCCCGAGCGCGCTCGCCGGTGACTCAACAGCCAGGATCTCCATAGTTGCCACAGCAGTTATCGATCCGCCGCATCTTGATCAACGTGTTGCTGATCAGTCCGTAGATAGCGTGGCGTCGGCCGATGGATCGGCGCAGGTTGATGATGCTGTCGCGGACCGATGGCCTCGGATGCTTCGCCACGACTGCCTCCACTCCCGGGAGCGGCGTAATCGGCGTCTTAAAGAAGGAGGGCGGATGGGAGTCGGCGCCGCACCTCAGTCAGTCCTTGAGCGACATCGTACCGCTGCGCTGCCAGCACCGGCTTGGGAAGCGCCTGGAACATGTGTCGATCCTAGACAGTTAGCGGCTTCGTCGTGGGACGCTTGGATTCATACTCGGAGATTAGGTCGTCGTGCTCGAGGGTGAGGGAGATGTCGTCGAGACCGTTGAGCAGGCAGTGCTTGACGAAGGGGGCGATCTCGAAGGAGCGGACCCAACCGCCGGGGGCGGTGACGGTCTGCTCATCGAGGCTGACGGTGATCGGGGTGTTGGACTCCGACTCGACCATGCGCATCAGCTCTTCGACGTCCGGTTGGGGGAGCTGGATGGTGAGCAGGCCCATCTTGGCCGAGTTGTTGCGGAAGATGTCGGCGAAGCTGGGAGCGATCACGGCCTTCACGCCCATGCCCTGGATTGCCCAAACGGCGTGTTCGCGGGATGAGCCGCAGCCGAAGTTTGGTCCGGCCAGCATCACGCTGGCGCCCTCGAACTGTGGTTGGTTGGTGACGAAGTCGGGGTCTTGGGCCCAGGCCTCGAAGGCGAAGGGGCCATAGCCGGTGCGTTCGATTCGCTTGAGGTACTTGGCCGGGATGATCTGGTCGGTGTCGACATCGGCGCGGTCGAGCGGCAAACCGGTACCGCTGAAGGTGGTGACGGGATCCATTGGTTGCTCCTCGGACGATTGATTTTGAGACGATCTGAGCGTACTAGGGTCGTTTGAGATTGCGATCTGCGATGGCCCGTTTCGTCGTTTCGGCAGGCGCGAGGGGTTTGGGCACGGCGAAGCCGGAGGGTTGGTTGAGGCCCTGAGGAAAAAAACGAGTCGAAAAAAAGAGGAAGGAATGGCATTACAACGGGTCTTCGGACTCCTCGGTTGTCTCGTCATCCTCGGAGGTGACGTCGATGGTGACGCGCGATTGGGTCCCGAGCACAGAATCAGGACGGTCGTAGAGGTCGCGGAGCTTGTGGCGTGCAAATTCGTATGGGTGGGCTTCGAGGAGCAGTTGATTGCCCGGGTTGCCGGGCCGGGTTGCGTTGATCAGTTTGATCACGGCGGCAAGCCGCACGTGAGCCGGGTTTGGTTTCTCTGAGAGGCGGAGGAGCCGGTCGATGGCGGCTCGGTGGTAGAAGGGATTGGGCTTGTTGCTCGGTTCCTCTGGTGAACTACGTACTTGTGTTCTTATTGTAGGCGGAATTGGTTCCGCTGGGAGCGTTGTAGAGCACGGATCGAGATTCCCGCGGCAAGCGCAGGAATGACGGAGTGGGGTCCAAAGAGGGCGCCCGGCGCGCTGGAAGGGTTCGCCCGACCGTGTCGAGATTCCCGTGCCTGCCAGGGAATGATGGAGCGAGGGCCTTCGCTGGGCGTCAAGTGCTCGGACACGCTGACCTGAGCGGGTCAGGACTCCCGCTGCAAGCGCGGGAATGGCAGGGCAGGCAGGTGGCGTGGGACCAGCCCAGTTAGGTGGGGTGGGCCCGGTGGGGTTAGTCGGCGAAGAAGTCTTCGAGGGCTGCTTCAGTCTCCTCCGGCAACTCCTCAGGGAGGAAGTGTCCGCAGGGTAGGCCGACTCCGGTGACGTTCGTTGCCCAGCGATGCCAGGTGGCCATGAACCGGCCTCGGCGGTTGGGCTGCCTGGCGCCTCCCCAGATGACGAAGAGCGGACAGGTGATCTTCTTGCCCTCGGAGCGGTCGGCGCGGTCGAGGCGGAGGTCGAAGCGGGCGCCGGAGCGGTAGTCCTCACACCAACTGCGGACGGTCTCCTGGTTGTTGGCGGCGGCCAGGTATTCGGCCATCGCGGCCTCAGTGAAGACAGTGTTGTCATCCTCGCCGGCCCATGATCCGAGCATGCGCTTGAGGAAGAATTCCGGCGCACCGTTGATCAGGGTTTCTGGCAAGGGCGCGGGCTGGGCGAGGAAGTACCAGTGAAAGCCGCCGAGTCCGCCGGCGATGCCCATCTGCTCGAACTGCTCGGCCGTGGGCACGATATCGAGCAAGGAGAGTCGCTCTACTCGTTCCGGATGGTCGAGGGCGAGTCGGTAGGAGACGCGGCCGCCTCGGTCGTGACCGGCAAGCGAGAAGCTGTCGAAGCCGAGGTCCGCCATCAGGTCGACCATGTACTGGGCCATGGCGCGTTTGGAGTAGGCCTCGCCGCCGCCGTCTCCGGGCGGGGAGTCGCTGGCGCCGTAGCCGAGCAGGTCAGCGACGACAACGGTGTGATGTTCGGCCAGACCTGGAGCGATCTTGTGCCACATGGCGCCGGTCTGCGGATAGCCGTGGAGCAACAGGAGCGGCGAGCCTGAACCGCCTACTCGGGCGAAGATCGGTCCGGTCTTGTGTTCGCGGAAGCCTGGGAACAGGGTGTCGGTGTTAGGCATCGGCGGGCCCCCTCCGTCACTTCGTGACACCTCCCCCAATGGGGGAGGTCTGGATCTGTTTCATGACACCTCCTCCTGAGTAGGAGGTCCTGCGTTGACAGCTTCTACAGGGCGACGGTGCCGCTGATTGCGGGCTGCATTGGGTCGCAGATGTAGCGGATTCTGGGCAGCGTGATGTTGGCTGTGGTGTAGCTGGCGACGATTGGATAGACGGGCCGCAGATCTGGGGCGTCCCAGTAGCCGCTGTCGAAAGCGTCGATCTGGGCGGTGCCTCGGTCGGCGCGGCTGACCTCAAATTCGGGGTCGACCTGAACGAGCCAGGGCTTGGTCTCGCTGTCGCGCTCGACATTGGCGACGTGCATGCCAGCGGTGTAGAGCAGGTCGCCGTTTCCGATCGGCACCGGGTCGATGAGTTGCGCCGAGAGGACAGTCACGTTGCCGTCGTTGACTTCGATCGACTGTCGGTCGTAGCGCTCGCGCAGTACGGGCTCGCCGATCGTGATCGGGAATCCCCAGCGTTCGACGAGCGCGGACGCTGCCTCGCCCTCGGTGCAGACGGCTCGGGTCGGCAGACCGCGGGGACGGACGGCGGCGCGGCAGCCGACACGCACGACGGCCAACGTGAACGCTCCTAGCGGGCCATCATCAGCACGCAGTCCGATCACATGGAGCGTCGGCGGGATGGTCGGGTGCAACGCCGGTGGCAGCAACTCGGCCATGACGGTGTCGTCGATCTCGTAGATGACCTGCAGCACCTTGACGTTCGGCAGTGTCAGCGCCTCAGTGTCGAGGTTCGCCATCGTGGGCGCGTATTGCGTTAGTAGTCCTGGGTCGGCATTGCCATTGATTGGCATCTGCGGCCTTTCGTTCGTGACGTTCGAACTTCCTCCGCGATGGGAGAAGGCGACTAGTCCCCGGCAGCGACGGTCGCGGCGAGTTCTCGCGGCTCGGAAGTGGTGGCCGGCTTGTCGTCGGCGAAGTGAGGCATGACCTCTTCGCCGAAGAGGCGGAGGCTGTCGAGTACCTGCTCCTGCGGGATGGTTTCGAGGGCGTTGAGCAGGAAGTTGATCTGGTCGACGCCGCAGGCTTCCCACTTCTTGATCTCTTCAACCAGGCGGTCGGGGTTGCCGATGCAGACCCCCTCGGGCGCGGATACACCCTCGCCGGGGTTCTGGGCGGCCTGCTGTCGGGTCGCGGCGAGCAGACCGGGGTTCGGGTAGCTGCGTGTGGGATGGACTTCGCGGACGGGGAGCAATTGAGCGGCGAGGTAGCCGAAGGAACCGGTCAGGCGGCTGCCGGTTTTGATCCCGGTCTCGTTGTCGGGGTGGCAGAAGAGGAAGTTGACGGTGGCGACGCGCTCGTTGACGAATGCGCCGGCCGGCTCGCAGTCCTTGATGATCCGGCGGTAGCGGTTGACCTTCTCTTCTTGCTCGGCGAATCCGCCGAAGGTCAGACCGAGCGAGCCCATGCCGCGCTCAGCGGCGTCGACCTCGGTACCGGGGGAGGAAACGGCGACCCACATCGGCGGGTGCGGCTTCTGGTAGGGCTTGGGCAGGACGGCGCGGGTTGGCATCTTGAAGGCGCGGCCCTCATAGCCGTAGCGTTCGTTGGTCCACATCTGGGGGATCGTGCGGGTGTACTCGTCCCAGGTTTCCTTGGTCTCGTCGGGGTTGGCGTCCATGCCGCCCAGCTCGGTCCAGGTGGCGGAGCGTCCGGTGCCGAACTCGAGGCGTCCGTCGGAGAGGATGTCGAGCACGGCGGCGCGCTCGGCGGCGCGGATCGGGTGGTTGAACTGTGGGACGCAAACGACGATGCCGTGTCCGACGCGAATTTGCTTGGTCTGCATCGCGCAGGCGGTGAGGAAGAGCTCGGGCGCGGAGCAGTGTGAGTACTCCTCGAGGAAGTGGTGCTCGACGGCCCAGACCGAGTGGAAGCCCAGTTCGTCGGCGAGCCTGACTTGCTCGAGGCAGCGGTGATAGACCGTGTGCTCGATGTCGTTTTCCCAGGGTCGGGGTACGGAGATTTCGTAGAAGATGCCGAACTTCATGGCGTTCGTCCTCACTCGCAAGGAGGCTGGGGCTGGTTCGATCAGATGGTAACGGACGGGCGGAGTGGGGATGCATGGGTCGGTCGGCGTCGGAGTCGCAGAGCTTCCGGCTCGGAGGCGGAATGGTGGAGGTGGGCGGAGTGGCGCCGGACCCTCACCCTATCCCTGTCCCGGGTGGAGAGGGGACTGGGGAAGGGTTAGGTTCGCTGGCCGAATTCTCGGCTGGTGTCTACTACGGCGATGGCGGCGATTCCTTCTTCGGAGGACATGACCTTGACGCCCTTGGTCGAACGGCCGCACTGGCGGAGCTGTTGGACCTCGGTCCGGAGAATCTTGCCACCGGCGGAGATGACGACGAGCTCTTCGTCGCCTCGGACGACGGCCATGCCGACGACTGGACCGGTTTCGTCCGAGACCTTGTGGCCGATCATTCCCTTGCC
>DAOUHS010000050.1:0-13660 GCA_034428415.1 Dehalococcoidia bacterium | reverse complement strand
ATGTTGCGCCACAGGTAGGACGACGTCGGATTCCCGTGCAAGAACACCACGGGCGGACCATCCCCCACATCCACGTAGGAGATCTCAGTTCCCTCGACGGGAACTCGCTTCCGCGGGTGGGGGTCAATTGCAGAAATCGCGTTGTTGTTCAAGTTTTGGCCTCCAGATTGTCCGACAGTTTCTCAAGGGGCCCGTGGCCGCGGCGCTGACTTCTAGTCCAGCACCTCTTCGGCGAGCTCCGCCAATTCTTCCAGTGCTCCGCCCTCAGTGTCACTTCTCAGCCAGATGGTCGCCCGGTCCGCCCCGGCCTCTGCCAGGGCGTCGATCGCTTCGCGAGTCCGGTATTGCCGAGGGCCGCCGAAGGCCAGGACCTGGATCGATGCTGGGTCCCGGCCGGCTGCCTCAGCCAGATCGTTGAGTTCCTTCCGGCCTCGTTCGATTTCCTCCCGATCAACGAAGTTTGCGTGGTCCTTGGACACGATGGTGGCAGCTCGGGCCGGCATCCAGCCGTCGCCGTAGTCAACGACTCGTTTGAGTACATTCTTCGCCGTGCCGCCCAGAAACACCGGCGGGTAGGGTTTCTGGGCTGGCTTGGGGAACAACCTGACCGGTGGGAAGTCGTAGTAGGTTCCGTGGTACTCCGCCTCGTCCTGGGTCCACAGCTGCTTCATCGCCAGCATCGCGTCCCGAGTCTGGGTCCAGCGGTGGTCATAGTCGGCTCCCATGATCTCCTGCTGCTCTCTGAGTCCGCCTGCGCCGATTCCGAAGATGAACCGGCCGCGCGAAAACTGATCCAAACTCGCCACCTTCTTCGCCAGATGGAACGGGTTGTGCTCCGGCACCAGGCAGACCCCGGTACCGATCTTGATCCTGCTGGTGACGGCAGACGCCCGGGACAGCGCCACAAACGGGTCCGTCGCCGCGCTCGTGTCCACTCCGCTGATTGTGTCCGTCGGAAACTCCCGTTTCGACTCAACAGGGATGATCGGAAGTTCCGGCACCCAGAACGACTCGAACCCGAGCTCCTCGGCCCGTTTCGCCAACACGGCCGGGTCTCTCGCAGCATTCGTCCATGTGAAGATGCCGACATCCATGATGATCTCCGCAATCGTTGAGCCGCCTTCCGATACATCGGCAACAGCAGCACGTGAGTCAGTCCGATGGGATCGTAGCGTCTCCGAGATGACATCGAGTGCCCCGGCCACGGGTCGCGCGAACTGATACAGACGCCAGCGTTCCAGGAGCTCAAGCAGCGCAGCGCGGTCGAGGCCGCGTCCGGCACCGCTAGGTGTGCGACCGTTTGGCGATGACCTCTCGTCCGAAGTCGGCGACCAGTTCGCGGGCGCCAGCGGCATTCATGCAGGCGATGGCGATGTTGTCGATGCCGGCCGCCTCGAGCTGCTCCAGCCGGTCGATGATCTGTGCCGGCGTGCCGGTGAGCGTGTTACCGACCTTGGTCTCGTCGATGAACTGGTCCTCCTCGGGCTTGAGGAAGACCATGTGCCCGGTGTGTACGTCCAGATAACGCCGATCAGGCTTGCTGCCGCGGGCATCTCCGTATTCCTCGATGTAGCGGTGGTACGCGGCCGCGGCGTCCGGATCTCGCAGCCCCATGCTCGCTCCCAGGCCGTACTGCGACTCCCAGATACCGTGCGTGCCGCCGAGCGCCGCGGGACCGACCCGTTCGATCACGCGCGGCGACATGAGCGACTCGCCGGCGCGCAGCACGCAACCGCCGGTCAGACCGACCGTGTAGAGCTTGTCGGTTGGGCGGCCAACGGCAGCGGCTGCCGCCCGAATCGCTTCGAAGCCGGAGGCGAGCTGCGGCGTGAACGCATTTCTGACCCAGCCGTCGGCCAGTTCGCCCGTCGCGGCCAGCGCTTTGGGCCCGGTGGCAGCAAGGTAGATGGGGATAGCGTCGTTGATGTTAATGAAGCTACCCCGATCTGGATGCAGCAGCCGGATCCAGCGCTCGCGTTCGCCCTCGCGGATGAGCACTTCGTCGCCCTGCAGCAGGCCCCGGACCTGCTGAGTGTACTCGCGGAACTCCGCGATGGGCACGGCGGGCAGACCCATGGCGTTGCGGCCCGTGTTGCCCGTGCCCAGGCCAAGGATGACCCGACCGGGCGCCAGATAGTTGATCGTGGCGACGGCGGACGCGGTCACGGCGGGGATGCGATTGCTTGGAATGGCGACGAGGGTGCCCAGTATGATCCGGCTGCTGTGCTGCGCCGCCAAGGCCATCGTGGCGTAGACGTCGCTATAGAGCAGTTGCGAATCAAAGAACCAGGCGTGCGTGAAACCCGCCGCCTCGGCCGCTGCCACGTCGCGCCAGGCGTCGACGTACGAGGGGAAGGCGATGCCGTAGTCCACACGCGTCTCCTCTCCGTACGGTACCGTCCCGCTGTCCGGATCAAGAGGTCGGGTAAGAACGTCAAGGCGCGACGCGGGCATCGTGACCTCGGCCCAGCGCGGACATTCGTCGCGACAACAGTCGGAGCATGAGTCAACTAGACTTCCAGCCGCGACGTGGAGTTCGCTGTCAGTCCAACACCGCAATGATTTGAGGCCATCTTGGCGAACAGCACCGAGCTGGTCGCGGCTGCCCACGATCTGCGAGGCACAATCGACGCTGGCCGCGCGTGGGCCGATGAACACTCCCGCATGGCGCCCGAGGTGGTGCAGGCACTCCGTGACGCGGGTCTCTTCACCATGATCGCACCGCGCGACGTCGGGGGCGCCGAGGTGGCGTTCCCGGAGGGGATCGCGGTCTTCGAAGAGCTGGGCTACTCGGACCCCAGTGCGGCGTGGCACGTCGCGAACTCGGCCGCCCTGTGCTCCGCGGCCGCGGGCCTGCAGGCCGACTCCCGCGACCCGATCTTCGGCGCAGAGCCCGGCCCGTTTAGCTTTGCCGGTGTCACGACTATCCACGGAGACCCGGTCGAGGGCGGCTTTCGTACAAGCGGACGCGCCCCGTTTATGACCGGCGTGAATGACGCGCCCTGGGCGCTCTTCCATGGTGATGTCCACGAGCACGGGGCGGTCCGCGAGCTGGACGGCAGGCCGGACACACGCCAGTTCATCCTGCCCGCCTCAGACTTCACCATCGATTCCACGTGGGGAGCCGCCCGCGCCATGCGCGGGACCGGCAGCGATGCCGCAAGGGTGACGGACGCCTTCGTCCCGGAAGGCCGCGCCAGGTCACTGATCAAGCCTGCCGTGGTCATCGATCGCCCAGTCTTCCGGATCCCGGTGCTCGCGCACATGGGCCCGCCTGCGTCTGCTGCCATCATCGTGGGGATCACGCGTCGGGCGGTCGACGAAACGGCCACGCGCCTCGCCGCGCGAACGTCCGGTTCGATCATCGCGCGCGACCGCGTGAGCTTTCACCAGCGCCTGGGCGAAGCGTCCGCAGCCGTCGATGTCTACAGCGCGGGCCTCCAGGCGATGGCGAAGGTGGTCTGGGCCGACGCCCAGGCAGGCGAGCTGAGCCAGGCCGCGCAGGCGCGAATGTACGCCACGTCGCTCTGGGTCATGGACCAGGGGCGAGCGCTGCTCAGCGACCTCCTGCTGCTCATGGGAAGCGCCTTCTACGCGAGTGCGAACCCCGTCGAATCCGGCCTACGAGATGCCCACGCGATCTGCGCTTCGCTCGAGAAATGGCGAGGACTGCAAGAAGGCGCAGGCCGCGTGAGGCTGGGACTCGATCCGCAACTGCCGTCCTTCTAGACGAAGTTGCAAAAGTCGGCGACAGCCGGGATGCCAGGCGCGAGAGGTATGGCTCGACTACTTGAGTCGATGTCGTTGATTCGGCGGCCAATGCAGCTAGTGCAGCTAGCGCAGGTTGCGCAGGCGGGGGTCGAGGGCATCGCGTAGCCAGTCTCCCATCAGGTTGCCGGTGAACGACATGACCATCAGCGCGATGCCGGGCAGCCAGATCATCCACCAGGCCTGAACCATGAAGTTGCGCGCCTCGGTGATCATCCGGCCCCACGACGCCGTGCCCGGCGGCACACCCACCCCGAGGAAGCTCAGCGCCGCCTCGGCCAGGATCACGATCGCAACCTCCAGCGTCATGACGATCACGACTGTGTTGAGCAGGTTGGGGAGGATGTGCTTGCGCATGATCCAGACACCGCTCGCGCCGACCTAGCGTGAGGCGGTCACAAAGTCGCGCTCACGCAGCGAGATCGCCTCCGCCCGCACCAATCGCGAGTAGGCCGACCAGGTCCAGAGCAGCAGGATGATGATCACATTGCGCAGGCTGGGCCCGAAGATGCTGCCCAGCAGCACGGCGAAGAGGATCGACGGCAACGCCAGTTGAATGTCCGTCAGCCGCATCAGCAGATTGCCGACCAGGCCGCCGCTCCAGCCGGCGACCAGCCCGATCAGGGTCCCGATCACAGCGGCGCCGGGAACGACAATCATCACAACGATCAACGAGACCTGGGCGCCGTACAGGATGCGGCTGAGGATGTCCCGGCCCAGGTCGTCGGTGCCCAGTGGGTGATCCCAGGTCCCGCCGTCGAACGCAGGCGGCTGCAACCGTTCACCGAGGCTGATGAAGTTGGGGTCCTCCGGGGAGAGCGGTCCGGCGAACGCCCCGCAGACGACGAACACTGCCGCGATAGCGGCGGGGATGGAGAGGCCGAGGTAGCGGCGCCAGTTGCGCCGCCGGCGCTGCTCGAAGACCGGCAGGGGCAGGGCCTCAGTTGTGTCGCGCGCCATTAGATCGATCCCGCCCGGATGCGTGGATCAATGAACCGGTAGGAGACGTCGACGACCACGTTGGCCAGCGAGATCGAGGCCGCCAACACGATGATTGCCGCCTGCACCATGGGATAGTCGGAGCGCACGATCGAATCGATAATCAGCCGCCCCACGCCGGGCCAGGCGAAGACGACCTCGATGATCACCGAGCCCGCGATCAGCCGGCCGACGCCGATGCCCATGATGGTGGCGACCGGCAGCATGGCGTGCCGCAAGCCGTGGCGCACGATCACCGTCCGCTCGGGCAGACCCTTGGCCCGGGCCGTGCGGATGAAGTCGGTGTCCATCACCTCGATCATCCCGGAGCGCGTCAGCCGCATGATCGCCGCCATCTCCAGCGCACCCAGGGAGATCGCCGGCAGCACCAGAGCGCGCCAGCCGTCGGCGCCGCCGGTGGGAAACCAGCGCAGGTCGACCGAGAAGAAGAAGATCATCATCAGGCCCAGCCAAAATCCGGGCACCGCCTGTCCAAAGACCGCGATCGCGCGCGCCAGCCAATCCGACAGACGGCCGCGGCGCAATGCCGCCAGGACGCCGAGCGGGACCGCGGTCAAGAGCGCGAAGGCAAGCGCCGCCGCGCCCAGCTTGAAGGTGTTCCAGGCACGGTCGCCGATCGAGTTGAGCGTCGAGACGCCGCCGCCG
Organism: Dehalococcoidia bacterium; assembly: GCA_034428415.1. Classification (GTDB taxonomy): domain Bacteria; phylum Chloroflexota; class Dehalococcoidia; order Bin125; family Bin125; genus Bin125. The sequence continues at coordinate 8,248 of DAOUHS010000050.1, read as the reverse complement.
ACCCACGAATAGCCAAGGTCAGCCTGGATCAGATCGCCCAGGAAGTTCACATACTGGGAACCGATCGAGTCGTTGAGGCCGAATCGTTCCTTGATCCCCTCAATGTCCTCCTTGGTTGCGTCGGGCCCGGCGAGGAACTCCTCAGGGTTACCCACCAGCCGGGAGACGAGGAAGACGAGACTGACGACGATGAAGACGACCACAAGCGCCTGCAGCAGACGCACCGCGAGAAAGTTCCAGAACTGCATCGCGATCCCCGCTGCGCGCCGTCAGGCGCGCTGCTCGCCGCGCCTCCGCCTTGGGCGTCTCCGGTCTACGTCTTCATGACGTTGATCTGCCAGATTGAGTGCATGTCGGCGATCTGCGCGGGCCCCAGTGGCCATTCGACGTTGGCGGTCGTCGCGTGGTACGCAAAGCGCTCGGTCAGGTAGATGAAGCCTGCCATCTCGTAGTGAGCTACGTAGAGGTCCTCGATCGCCTGCGCCCGGTCGTCCGGGTCGATCGCAGTCTGCGTGCGAACACGTAGTTCGTCGAGTTCCGGAATCACTTGCAGTGCGTAAACATCCCCCGGAGATGGCGCGATGTGCGAGGCGATCATGATGTCCGGCTCGTAGCAGGCACAGTTCTGCATGAAGAGGAGCCCGGGCTCCTCTTTGTTGCGGGCCATGGCGAAAAACTCGCTGGTGGGGTACGAGCGCATATCGAGTTCGACCCCAACGGCCGCCAGATCCTGCTGAATGACCAGCGCAACCTGGGGATCAGTCGGAATGAAGTCCACCGAGAAGTGGAACGGCGTCTGGAATCCGTCCGGGTAACCGGCCGCGGCGAGCAGCTCCCTCGCGAGATCTGGGTCGTACTCGTACCGGCCGATCGCCTCAAGCGCTTCCCTCGGGTAGAAGGCGCTCCCTGCCCAGGCGCCATACGAGACGCTCTCCTCGCCCGTCATCAGGCCGTCGATGATCGCCTGCTTGTTGATCGCATGGTTCAAGGCCTTTCGCACCCGCTCGTCGAGGAACGGATTCGGTCCGCCATTGAGTTCAGGGATCAACCAGTTCGCCATCAGGTACTGGTTCGGATTGCCCGCCCAGCCTGTACCGATATTGAAGTTCGGGTCATCTAGGATCGGTTCCACGACGTCCGGGGTCAAGGCGTACGCGACGTCGATCTCACCCGCCTGCATACCCGCGATGCGCGAGAGCGGCTCCGGCCGCACCAGGTGGACCTGCCGCTTGTAAGACGCCGACGCGATCGGCGTCGGTGAGGCTGACCACGGGATGTGGTAGTCATCGTTGCGCTCCATCACGAAGTCGGTGTCCTCGGCATGGCTGACGAACCGCATGTAACCCGTGCCCATTGGCTCGGCGTCAACAGCCGCGTCTCCGCGCTCCTCGGTGTCCGCCTTTGACATGACATACGGGATGGTCAGGGCCGAACCCGGGATCGTGGCGTCTGGACCATCGCTCGTGAGCGTCCAGTGCAGATCGTCGATCTGCGCATAACTCACCCATTTCTGGGCGCCGAACGGCGTGCGCGCGCTCGCCCAGCCGCCAGGGTGGTCGGACGTTTCGCCGCCCTGGTGATAGTCGGCAATCGCCCCCACACGCTCGTGGGTGAAGATGATGTCTGCCGCCGTCAACTGCTGCCCGTTGTGGAAGAAGACCCCGTCCTTGACGGTGAGATTCCAGGTCACGTCGTCGGGAAGCTCCCATTGCAGCAAGACTTGAGCGGGATTCCCATTACTAGGATCTACCGTCACACTTCGTTCGAACACACCGTGGGAGTTCTGGTAATTGACCTGGCTGCCCGAACGGTGGGGGTCCAGACCGCCGTTGTCGGCCGCCAAGGCGAGTCGCAGTGTTGCCTCTGTGTCGATTTGGCCGGCCGCGACGGCCTGCTCTTCGCCAGCCTCCTGCGCGGCGACAGCCTGTTCCTGCTGGTCCTGCTGCATGGCCTGTTGTTCGGCCTGCTGCTCGGCCTGCTGCTCGGCCTGCTCTTGCTGCATGGCCTGCTGCTGTTGCTGCATGGCTTGCTGCTGTTGCATCGCCTGTTGCTGTTGTTGCTGTTGTCGTTGAGTCTGCGCTGCAGCCGGTTGCGAGTCGTCGTCATCGTCGCCACAGCCCAACAGCGCCAGACCGGTCGCACCGACGCCGGCCCGCGCTGAGGCGCGCAACAGCGACCGCCTTGACATCCTGTTGCGCCGCAGCCGTTGCCAGTAGTTTCGTTCGCTCATGGGAGCACTCCGTCCGGTATCGCCGACCGCTTCTTGCGCGGCCCAGCGCTTTCTGGCTCGGAGTCTGCCTACACCGCTCGCGACTTGTCGAGCGGCCGCGTATCCGGCCCCTTGCACTCGCGGGGTATAGCTCGCCACCTGAGGCGATGACGTCGATTTGGCTGATTGTGCAACGAGCGCAGACTGCGCAGGTGCGAGTCCGAGACCGCTGCCACAGGAGCCCGGCGTCCGACAGCGAGATCGGCAAGGCCACTCGGTGGTTCTAAGTCACAACAGAATGTGTCGCCAGATCTTGCGGACAGAACGTCCCAATCTGTTGCAGACAAGTCGGTCCCGCAACGGGCTTGGAGGTAGCTGTGGGCGAGGTGTTGCTAGGCGGTCTGGTAGCGCGTCGGTTCCACAGAACCAACGTGATTCGCAAGTCCAAGGTTCGCGATCGTGTCGAGTTTGGTGGAGCTGGGGGGACTCGAACCCCCGGCCTTTTGACTGCCAGTCAAACGCTCTCCCAGCTGAGCTACAGCCCCACACGGGACGCGGCACACGCTAGGCCGCCGCGCGGATCACCAGCCTACGCCCGACCTCGCCCTGACGCCACCACCTCGCCGCTACCTGACACAGGCTTGACATCGTGTTTGCGATCACCACCCGCGAACAACCTCCGGTCACCTGCTGGGCGCTTTACGCTGAGCTAACTGATATTGCGCATTGCATTTGTCGTCGTTTGCGCACGCTGCGTACATTGACGACACGGGCGTCGTGGGTGGCGCGAGGAGTCAATAGCTATGCTTGACCGACTCCGGAATCTGTGGATCGAACGACCGGCGGTGGTCGCGGCCGCGGTGATTGCGCCGATCGCATTTGTCGTCACCTTGCTGTTTCTCTTCCTCGTCGTTGGCGGCGGCGAATCTGCTCAGCCGGAGCAAGAGGCCGCGGTGTTCGAAGCCCAGCCGGCGCAGCAGGGGCAGCAGGAGGAGCCCGCACACCAGGCGAGTGTCGTGGTCAGCGGCGTCGCGACCGACGATCCGTCACAACAGGAGCAGAGCGAGCAGGACGCATCGCAGGGTTCAGACTCTCAGCAACAGGCCGAATCGCCGACCGCTGAAGAGGACGGCACCCAGGCCGGCCAAGGCGAAAAGCCTGAGCCCGGCCAACAGGCGGGGAGCGAGGTCGAGGACGAAGTTTCGCAACCCCACTCACCACAAGTGATTTCGGGCATGTCGGTCGTTCCCTTGTCGGCCGTACTTAAGGATGAGCTCGACGAGCAGGCACTCAAGCACGGCACTGACGGCTCCGAGGGCGGCATTCTCCCCATCGACAACGGCGTGGTCGTCTCCAGCCTGCCGGAACACCGCACCAAATGGGAACTGATCATCCCATCCGCCGGACTAAAGAGCGCGGTGGTACGGGTCGGACGCACTCCAAGGGGCGCGATGGGTTCACCCGACAACCCGTACGTGATCGGTTGGCTGGAATCAAGCGCCGCGCCAGGAGAGTCGGGCAACACCCTGCTCGCCGGACACCGTGATTTCGAGGACATCTCGGGCAACATCGGTACCGGTGTCTGTTGGGAGCTCGTCAATACTGAGCCGGGCGATCAGATGATTGTGCGCGACAACGAGCGGGACATCTATTACGTCTACGCGGTGACCGAAGCAGTCACGCTCGATCCGCGCAATCGTGAGTCCGCCCGATATCTCTGGGACACTGATGAGCCGGTGATCACTTTGATTACCTGCACTGGTTCATTCAACGCCGACACGAATCGATATTCGCATCGGTTCGTAGTGGTCGGGGAACTCGCAGCCGTGGCGTCTCCAGACGCCTAGGATGCCTGGCAATCCCGTGCGGCTGTCCCTCAATAGCGTTTCCGCATGGTGCGACGACTTCCTTTGGCATATGTCCGACCTGCGCTATCGGCAGCCATCGGTTGTTGCATCTCTCGCCGTCCTGCTGCTCTCTCTGCTCTTGGTCGCTCCGATCCTCGTCCTGTCCTTGGAGAGCAGTGGGCCTCCTCAGGGCACCGCCTCCGAGTGGCCGAGCCGGGACGACACCTCTGAGGACGATTCCTCCCAGTCGGTGCGCTACGTCGCGTACAACGGCCTCGCCCACTCGCAGCCTGAGCAAAACGGGAGTTCGTACGCAATTCGGGTACAACCGAGTACACGGGGTCTCGTCCTCCCGAGCTTGTCCGAAGTGCTCGGCGAGCGACTGGACGAGTCGAAGTTGGTTTACGGCTCCGATGGCTCGGAGGGCAGCATCCTACCGCTCGACAACGGCGTGGTGCCCTCAAGCGGACCGCGCTTCGACACGAGCTGGGAGCTCATCCTGCCTTCGGCCGGCATCCGCGCGGCGGTGGTTGAGGTCGGCCTGACGCCCGACGGCGCGATGGGCTCGCCCGATAATCCTTTCGTCGTGGGCTGGTTTGACCGCTCCGCCGTCCCCGGCCAACTCGGCAACGCGCTGCTGGGCGGTCACCGCGACTATCAGGATCGCGAAGGCAACGTCGATGTCGGCGTCTGCTGGAAGCTGGATGAGACCCGCGTCGACGACCAACTGCTCATGTTCGACCAGTCAACCAACCGCTACTACGTCTACGACATCGTCGAGATCGCCAATATTCGACCTGAGTCCAAGGAAGCGGTGAAGTACCTCAGCCAGACCCGGGAATCGGTCGTCACGCTGATCACCTGCTCAGGAGACTTCGACGACGAAACCCATAGCTACGCAGAGCGAATCGTCGTTGTCGCCCTCCTTAAGGCCGTCGCGGCGCCCGACGCATAGGCGGTCATCGCGTCTACCAGTACTGCCGACGCTTGCCTCTCTTGCCACCCCTTTTGCCCGGGCCACTGTGACGCCATTCGCCGGGCTCGGAGGCTCTCTCCACAGAGACTGCGCAGACCTTGTACTCGGGAATCCGGGCGATCTCGTCGTAGACGTTGTTGGTCAGCCAGTTGGCGGCCGAGTCGGCCAGCCGGACGAAGGGCACGAAGATTGACCCCTCGGCGACGTCATCGGTGACAAAGCTGACGCCTTCCAGCCGCCCCCGCCGCGAAGCAACCCACACCGCCTCGCCATCAACGAGTTCCATCCGCGCGGCGTCACTGGGGTGGATCGCCACCCTCAGCTCGGGCCACGAATCGACAAGGCCGTCGACCCGTCGCGTAATCGTTCCGCCGTGCCAGTGGTAGAGCACTCGGCCGGTGTTGAGAATCAGCGGGTAGCGTTCGTCGGGCACCTCCTCCGAGGGGGGGAGCTGACGGACCGGAATGAACTTGCCCAGGCCGCGCGGAAACGACTCGTCGTACAGGCGCGCCGTGCCCGGGTGATTCTCGCTTGGGCAGGGCCATTGGATGCCGCCCTGTTCATCAAGACGGCGATGTGAGAGTCCGGCCATGATCGGCGTGAGCGAGGCGATCTCGTCGAAGACCGAGGCCGCCGAGCCATGCTCAAATCCAGTCGACGACCTGCCAAGCCGCCGCGATGTTCGGAGCGCGATCTCCTGCACGATCTCCCAGTCGGCGCGTGACTGACCAACCGGAGGAATCACCTGACGCACACGCTGCACGCGGCGTTCCGAGTTCGTGAAGGTGCCCTCCTTCTCGGCGAATGAGGCTGCGGGCAGCACGACATCTGCCAGTTCGGCCGTCTCGTGCATGAAGATGTCCTGCACGACGAGGAAGTTGAGCTTCGTGATTGCCTCGCGGGCGTGGGCAAGGTTCGGTTCAGTTAGCAGCGGGTTCTCGCCGACGATGTACATGCAGCGAACGCCATCTCCGGCGAGGATGCTCTCGACCATGTCGGTCGCCCGCAGACCTTCCGCAGATGGCAGTTCCGACTCCCAGACGCCCTGGAACTTCTCCAGCACATCCGGCGTGTAGCGCTGGTAGCCGGGCAACGCGTCGGGGACGCAGCCGGCGTCGCCGGCGCCCTGGACGTTGTTTTGACCACGCAGCGGCGAGACGCCGTTGCCGACGCGACCTACCTGTCCGGTCAGCAGCGCTAGGTTGAGCAGCGCCGTCGCGTTGGCAGTGCCATTGGTGTGCTGGGTTACGCCCATACCCCAGATCAGACAGGATCCACCGGGATCACCCGCAGTCGGATTCGGACGTGCATACATCCGAGCCGCACGAATCAGCAGCTCTGCCGGAACGCCCGACATCTGCTCAACCGCCTCAGGCGTGTACTCGTCCAGCTCGGCCAACCAGTCCTCAAACCCCTCGGTCCGTTCGGCGATAAACACTTCGTCCGCCAGACCCTCATCCAGGATCACCTTGGCCATCCCGTTCAGCACCGCCACATCGGTCCCCGGATACTGACGAAGCCAGAGGTCGGTGTGATCGCAGAGCTCGATCCGCTTGGGATTCAGCACGATCAGCGACGCGCCACGGTCCACAGCGGTCCGCATCCGGGAGGCCGCGACCGGGTGATTCGAGGACGGATCCGCACCGACGACAAACAGGCAGTCGGCTGCCTCATAGTCGCTATAACTGTTCGAGGTCGCGCCCGAGCCGAGCTGAGCCAACATCGCCTCGACCGAGGGCGAATGGCAGAGGCGGGTGCAGTGGTCAATGTTGTTCGTGCCCATGACTGCGCGGACGAACTTCTGCAGCATGTAGTTGTCTTCGTTCGTCGCTTTGGCCGAGGAGAACGCGCCGAATGAGCCCCGATGTTCGGCGAACCTCTCCGCGACAAGGTCGAGCGCCTCGTCCCATGAGGCCGGCTGCAACCCTTCGGGACCACGGATCAGGGGTGTGGTCAGCCGGTCCGAGTGGTTGACGAACGCCGTCCCAAACCGACCCTTCACACACAGCAGACCCTTCGAAGACAGGTTGTTCGGGTCGTCGTCGACATGCGTCAGGATCCCATCCTCCGCCGTGATATTGATCCCGCAGCCAACGCCGCAGTAGGGACAAACCGTCGAAACCGTCTTCGCCCCCGACGCCGCCCGCTTGGGCATCAGAGCCTCAGTCGGGCACGCCGCCACGCACGATCCGCACGACGTGCAGGTCGACTCCCCCAAGGGTTCGTCCCCGAACGACGCGATCCGCGCCGCCTTCCCCGCCCCCGCGATCCCAATCGCGCCGATGTGCTGCCGATCCGAACAGGCCGAAACGCAGCGCCCGCAGAGAATGCAGTCGGTCGCGTCGAACCTGTAGAAGTGATTCGATTCGTCCTGGTGATCGTTCTTCCGCGCAATCCACCGATCGATCGCAGCATCATGGGTCGTCGCGTGGTGACGAAGTTCCGTCGTCGCATCGCCGTTCGAGTGCGCGGCGTTGTCGGTCATCGCCAACGTCAACTCAAGAATGCCCTGGCGCGCGCTCATGGCGGCATCCGAGTCGGTGCGCACGACCTGTCCATCGGCCAACGGCGTGTGACAGGCCGCCGGCAGCCCGCGCACCCCGTCAATCTCCACCAGGCAAGTCCGGCAAGCCCCCAGCGCCGGACCATCCATGTCCTTACACAGGTGAGGAAGATCGACTCCCGCAGCCAACACCGCATCGAGAATCGTCGCGCCGGCAGCCACTTCCACGGTCTGACCATCGATGGTGGCGTTGATCGCTGTAGCATAAGTCTCGGTCGTCACGGCACGCTCCCGCCAAACTGATGCCTCGCAGACGTGATCGGATTCGCCGCCATCTGACCCAGACCGCAGAGCGATCCGGCCGAAATCAGCGGGATCAGCGCCTCCACATCCGCCCAGTTGCCCTCGGCCAGCGCTGCCGCCATCCGACCCGATCCCTCGCGGCAAGGCGTGCACTTCCCGCACGATTCATTGGCGTTGTACTCAGCCCAGACCGCGACCGCGCGCTCGATCCCGAACGACTGGGGGATGGCAATGATTCCGCCTGCGCCCAGCAGCGCTCCATGACCATCCATCTGACCCGGCGCAATCGGCGTATCGAAGTTCTCCGCAGCCAGAAATCCGCCCGACGGGCCGCCCATCGTCACCCCGGCCAGCGCCTCGCTCGGCTCCCCCAACTCAACGATTTCGGCGACCGGCGTCCCCAGAGGCAA
>DAOUHS010000049.1:0-5723 GCA_034428415.1 Dehalococcoidia bacterium | reverse complement strand
GGCGTTTCTTTGGTGGCGGGTTGTGTCGTTGCTGGACTCGTTGGGCGGCGACCTGGATGAGTTCGAAGATTCCTCGTGCTGACCAGCGATCCTCTTCGAGCCAGGCGGCGAGTCTGGCGTCCGCGGCGGCGACGTTGCCGGCGAGCCGGTGATCGTGGAATCGTTGGAGCCGACGTACGATCCGGAAGGCCATCAGTGAGAACCGGAGCACTGCCAGGAGGGCGATGAAGGCGACGACGCAGGCGGCGATCCCGGCCAGGATCAGGACGGCATCTCGGAGTTCTCCGAGGTCTTCGAAGACTGCGAGTTCGAGCATCGATTACCCTGTCTCTCGGAGGTTGACCATGCCAAAGCGCGGCCCTGCCGAGAGTCTGATTCTATTCCAGCTGCTGCTGGGGGCGGGATTTCTGGCGATGGTGGTCTGGACGATTCTGGCGTGGGCGGGGGCGTTCTAGGCATCGCCGCTCCGGTTACGCGAAATAACGATTCTGGATGTTTCGCGCGATCACCATGCGTTGGATTTGGTTGGCTCCTTCGAAGATTTGGAAGATTTTGGCGTCTCTCATCCACTTCTCGAGCGGCAGGTCTCGCATAAAGCCGACCCCTCCGCAGACCTGGACGGCGTCGGTGGTGACTTTCATGGCCATGTCGGAGGCGAAGGTTTTAGCCTTGCTGGCTTCCTCGAGGTCGAAGGGCTGATTGCTGGAGGCCATTTCGCCGGCTCGCCAGGTGAGGAGGCGGGCAGCGTCGATGGCGATGTCCATGTCGGCGAGCATGAAGCCGACGCCCTGGTGTTCGATCAACGGGCGCTTCATTGTCTTGCGCTCGCGAGCGTAGTCGGCCGAGTACTCGAAGGCTGCGCGGGCCAGCCCGACGGCGAAGGCACCGATCCAGGGCCGAGTCGCGGCCAAGGTGCCCAGCGCGCCCTTGCCGCCAGAGCGATAGTCGGGGTCCGGGTCGCCGAGGCGGTTTTCCAGTGGGATGCGGACGTCGTCGAAGGCGAGGTCGGCGGTGTGGGAGGCTCGGATGCCCATCTTGTCCCACATCTTGATCTGGCTGAAGCCTTCGGCTTCCTTGGGGACGACGAAGGCGGAGACGTCGCGCCAGCCTTCGGAGTCGGACTCGCGGGCGAAGACGACGGTGATGTCGGCGATGCCTCCGCCGGTGATGAATCGCTTGGTTCCGTTGAGCACGTACTCGTCGCCGTCGCGGACGGCGCGGGTCTTGATCATGCCGGCGTCGGAGCCGGCGTCGGGCTCGGTCAGGGCGAGCGCGCCGAGACGTAGTCTGCCGTCTTCAGAGGTGCACTCGGGGATCCAGCGGTCGTTCTGTTCGGGGGTGCCGATGACGGAGATGGCGGTGGCGGCGAGGCCGGAGACCTGGGTGCCGAGCGCGATGCCGGCGCAACCCCAGCTGAGCTCCTCAGCGGTGATCATGGCGGTGATGCCGGGCTCGGCGGAGTGACCGCCTAGGGGGACTCCGGTGAGGCCGATTTCGGCCGCCTTGGAGGCGACGTCCCAGGCGAATTCGTTGCGCTCGTCGTATTCCATGGCGACGGGTCGGACTTCTTTGGCCGCGAAGTCGTGCGCGGTCTGCTGGACCATGCGGTCGGCTTCGGAGAGTTGGAACGTGGTCATGTGGTGATCTCCTCGATTGAGTGTTGCCGCCGAGACTGTTGTAGCGGCGGGAGGTCTTTGAGTAACTGTGTCGCGACAACGCTGATTTCGTCGATGGCTCGCTGAAATGCGTCTTCTGTCCTAGAGGATGGATGCTGGATGCCGGAGATTTTGCGGACGAACTGGCGGACGGCCTGCTGAATTTCTTCATCGCCGGGGTCGAGCCCGGCGGGCTGGCGCAGTCGCTTGATTGAGCGGCACATTGGTGGGGCCTCCTTCGCCCTCTTCGAGGCACCTCCCCCAGAGGGGGAGGTCTTAGAAGCCGGTGAAATCAGGTTCTCGGCGTTCTCGGAAGGATGTTCCTCCTTCGATTCGGTCGAAGGAGCCGGTGACCAGGGGGAGGACTCCACCGGAGAGTTCGAGGGCTGATTCGTAGTCGAGGTTGGCGGTTCGGTAGGCCATGAGCTTGCCGACCTTTTGTCCCACCGGCGGGCCGTTTTCAACTTCCTGGGCGAATTCTCGCAGGCGCTGGTGGAAGTCTTCGGCTTCGACGAGGTAGTTGCTGATGCCGGCTTCGTGGCCTTCTTCGGCGGTCATGAACCGGCCGGTGAACATCATCTCCATTGCTTTGCGCCAGCCGATGATCTTGGGGATGGCCCAGAATCCGCCGAGGTCGGCGTAGAGGCCGCGCTTGACGTAGGCGACCTGGTAGCGGGCATTGGTCGAGGCGACAGCGAGATCGCAGAGGCAGGCCATGTCGAATCCGGCGCCGACGCAGGGTCCATTGATGCCAGCGATGACTGGAATGTCCAGCCGCCTCAGTTCGGCGTAGGTCCTGGTTTCGTAGCGGAAGTTGAGCCGCTGGCCCTCGTTGTCGGTGTAGTTGGGGGAGTCGGGCGCTCCGATGAGCGGGTCAGGGTTGTCGTCCCAAAATTCGGTGCCGCGACCGTCACCTGCGCCTCCGGCGTCCATACCGGCGCAGAAGCCTCGGCCTTTGCCGGTGATCACGAGCACGCGGGCGGTGCGGTCCATGCGGATCCTGGTGAGCGCGTCGTACATCTCGGCGAGGAGGGGGAAGGTGAGCGCATTGAGCTTTTCGGGCCGGTTGAGTTCCAGCCACACGATTCCGTCGTGGTTGCCGGTGCGCTCGACAGTGATCAGTTCGTAGGCCATGGGTCGGGTCTCCTCAAATGGGTACTGGCAGCGGGCGCTGAGACTATTGGAAGTGCGGCATCACATCTCTGGTGAAACGCATGAAGGAATCGTGGGAGAAGGGTGACGCGATCAGGTAGTCGAGGTCGATCGACTCGCGCAATTCCTCGAGTTGGTCGATCACCTTGGAGGCGCTGCCGTGGATCACGACCTGGTTGGCGTAGCGCTCGATCCGCTGCTCGTCTGAGAGCGAACGAGAGGGATTCGAGCTGCCGCTGGTCTTGTCGTTGGCGTATGAGCCGATCGTCCACTGGGCGCCGTTGCGGGCGATTTGCTCAGCCTCTTCATCGGTCTCGGCGACGGCGATGAGGCGGGCCATAGGGATTACGCGGTCTTCGGTGTCGTGGTCGTACTTGTCGAGCGCTTTGAAGTAGTTGCGACGCTTGTCGCCGAGTTCTTCATGGGTAGCGTGCGGGTCCATGAGGATCGAGTAGCCCTGCTTGGCGGCCCAGTCGATGGCGTCGGGGCCTCCGGCGGCGACCCAGAAGGGCGGCGTGGGTTGCTGGTGCGGCTTGGGCAGGACCTCGATTTCGTCGAAGTCGAAGTAGTCGCCGTGCCAGGTGATTCGGTCCTGCCTCCAGGCCTCGACGACGACCTGGACGGACTCTCGGAAGCGGGGATAGGACTCTTCGAGTTCGACGCCGAAAACGCGGAACTCGGTGCGGTCGAAGCCGCGTCCGGCGCCCCAGTTGACGCGTCCGCCGGAGAGGATGTCGAGCAGGGCGACCTCCTCGGCGATGCGTAGCGGGTGGTAGAAGGAGGCGAGGGTGACGGCGGTGCCGATGCGGATGTTCTTGGTGCGACCGGCGACGTGCATGCCCATCAGGTGGACGGAGGGGCAGACCGAGTAGGTGGAGAAGTGGTGCTCGGCGAGCCAGACGCAGTCGTAGCCAGACTCGTCCATGATGTCGATGCGGTTGAGGGCTCGGTCGTAGACGGTGGGCAGGGGGACTCGGCGTCCGGGCCAGCTGAAGAACTGGAGCACGCCGAACTTCATCTGGCCGTTCTGAACTGCTGGGTCGTCAGGCATGGGCACAGGGTAACGGCAGTCCGGATATCGTTAGTCGGCGTCCTGGCGTCGGACGGTGACTCCGGAGAGGGTTTCGAGGACGACTCGGTTGCCGAGCAGGGCGGTGACGTCGGAGGTGTCGTAGGGCGGGGCGACTTCGACGACGTCCATGCCGAGCAGATTGGATTCCGTGCCGATTCGGCGGACGGCGTCGAGCAGTTGTCTGGAGGTGAGTCCTCCGGATTCAGGTGTGCCGGTGCCCGGCGCCATGCCGGGATCGACGACATCGACGTCGACGGAGAGGAAGACGCCGTCGCAGTTGTCGGCGGCAACATCGAGGGCTTCGTCGAGGCATTCGTCGAGGCCTCGCTGGACGACCTCGGTCATCTCGAACCAGCGCATGCGCTGGTCGGCCATCCACTCGAGGATCGGCGGGTCGGGCCAATAGCCTCGCAGTCCGATCTGGAGGAAGCGGTCTCCGCGGATGGCTCCGCTGAGGATCAGCCGGCGCATTGGGGTGCCGTGACCCCAGAGTCCGCCTTCGGAGTCTCCGGTGTCGGCGTGGGCGTCGAAGTGAATCAGGGCGACCCGGCCGAATCCGTGGTGTTTGGCGACTCCCTGGGCGGTGGCGTAGGTGATCGTGTGGTCTCCGCCGAGGACGACGGGGATGGCGTCGGCGGCGGCGACCTGTCGGCAGGCGTCCATGATTCGTTGAAGCGAGCCTTCGCTGTCGAGCTGCTGGATGCGGACGTCGCCCACGTCGACGACGCCCAATGCTCCGAGTGGATCGACGCCCAGTCCCAGATGTGGGCGGTAGCCGCTCTGGGGGAGGTAGTCGGTCGTGCGGATCGCTTGCGGTCCGAAGCGGGCGCCCGGTCGATAGCTGGTTCCGGCATCGAACGGGGCCCCGACAATGACGGCTTTGGCGCCGGCCAGGGAGTCGGGCTCGCGCAGGCTGGCCCTGGGCACGCCGAGAAAGGTGGCGTCGGGTCCGTATTGATGCGCAGGACGGGCTCGAAGATGCGCTTCTTCGTAAGAGCGGGGGAGATTCGGTTCCTCGGGCATCGAGGCTGCTCGCAATCCTGGGAGCATTGGGAGGGGTATCTAGAATGGTATCCAGCAGGTCTCAGGAGGCGGCTCCATCGGGCGAGTCAATGGGTAGAGGGGCAAGATCGACGTGGTGACAGAGACGGCGACCGAGGCTCGTCTGAGCGAACTCCAGCAGGCGTTGCCGGCGCTTCCACGGGAGCGGACGGAGGCGCTTCCGGCGCTGCATGTCGTGGATGAGGTGTTTGGCTATCTCGACCATGCGGCGCTCGAAGAGGTCGCGCGTTGGTTGCATATTCCTCGGGCGGAGCTGTTTGCAGTGGCGACCAGCTACACGGAGTTTCGCTGGAGTCCGTTGGCGGACGATGCTGTTCGGGTTTGTCGCGGGATGTCGTGTCAGATTGCGGCGGGTGGGTCGGAGGTTGATGGCGAGGCTCATGAGTGCATGTTCCTCTGTGCTGCGGCAGAGGGTGGGCCGATTGTGGTTAGTGGTTCGGAGCGGCTTGAGGGGTCGATTGATGATGCGGTCTTTGATGCGGCACGAGCAGTGGTGCCGGGTGGGTTGAGTCGGGTGACGGCTCGGCGGTCGGCTGATGCTCCGGATTGGCGCGGGTGGTCTGCGGCGAAGCGGCTGAGTGCATCGGAGGCGTTGGGGCTCGTGGAGGCGGCGGGACTGCTGGGTCGAGGTGGGGCGTATTTTCCGGTTCATTTGAAGTGGGGTGGGGCGGTTGAGGCGGCGTCTCGGAACGGGCGACCGATTCTGGTGGCGAATGGGGAAGAGGGTGAGCCGGGGACGTTCAAGGATCGGTGGTTGATGGAGTCGGATGCGCAGCGGATTT
>DAOUHS010000048.1:0-36259 GCA_034428415.1 Dehalococcoidia bacterium | reverse complement strand
GAGGTCGACTTCTCGGACGAGGAAGCGGAGACGGTCGCCGGCATGTTGCTGCAACGCTTCCGCCGCATCCCCCGCGCCGAGGAGTCAATCGACCTCCACGGCTACCGCTGGACGGTGGCCGAGTCGGACCAACGCCGCATCCGCTTGGTCCGCTTCCGCAAGTTGAATCCGATTCAGGCCAGCCGTGACAACGGCGACGCCGTCAGAGAGTCCTGATAGTCTGGTCGAACGTGCCGAGGTGGCGGAATGGTAGACGCGATGGTCTCAAAAACCATTGGGCCGCAAGCCCGTGCCGGTTCGAGTCCGGCCCTCGGTACCAACGATTGCCGAGTAGTGTAACGGTAGCACTAGGGACTTTGGATCCCTCAGTTCAGGTTCGAATCCTGGCTCGGCAGCCACTCAAGCTGCATATGTGTGCAAAGGTATATCATGTTACCTTTCGATCGCCGTCGAGCGGAGGCTGATCACATAACTAGACGGTGATCTGTGAAGTGAGACAGGTGCGGATATGGTCACTACTGACCGGAAGGATTGCCATTCTCTCCGTCTCTCCTTGGCGTAAACGGTCGCACGATCAAGTCACAATCCAGTTGGGATTCCGGCAAATCAGCAGCCTTCGCCATTGCGCGCATCAGTGGAGGGAAGTCTCGCGCGCAGAACCCACGCTCTTCGACATTGCTATTGAACTTGTGCAGCGCCTTTATGACTTTACTGTCGTCCAAGTAGGCAACGACAACTTCGTTCAGTACTTCGATGAAGGGTTCTCGGGCGGCTGCATAATCCTTAGTCAAACGAAACCTCTCGGCGGACAGTCTGCGAAGCACATCTCTGCGCATCTGGCGCCGTTCCGATCGGTCGGCGAGAATCTGACTGATGATGGCGAGGATCACTCCCCCTAAGACGACACCACTCAGACCTGTAACAGTGGGGAGTAACCAATCTGGCACATCTTTCTCCTAGTCTCTTCGCATTAAGGAACACTCAGCACACTCTCGGAGGCTGAAACGGATTGCGTTTGGCTGCCTTGGTTGGAGGCGCCAGCTTGAGTCAACCCGACGGGTTGACCAACTCGCATGCAGGCGTCGGAACCGGATTGCCGAACTCCTTCGCCGTGTCGCTCCAGAGCGACATCGCCACCTGCGCCTCGTAGAGCGCTTCCTCGTAGGTGTCGCCGTAGGCGATGCCACCAGGCAGGTCCGGGATGTCGGCCACGAACATGTCGTCCTCGACGCTCCAGTAGATGGTGATCTGGTACTAGTGCATTGGTGGTTCGGGTGCGGCGATGATGGCTGCCCGGGCAGGACTTGAACCCGCAACCTAGCGGTTAACAGCCGCCCGCTCTACCAATTGAGCTACCGGGCATCGCCTGATCAATCTTACCGCCTGCCGACACCTCGAGCACCCCTCCACTGACGCAGCCGACGCACTCCGCGCCCGGCACCGTCCCCATTCCCTCACGCGCCGTGGTCCCAGATCGAGTACCATGAGAACAAATGACCGCACCAAACCAGCAAGGCCAAGCCATGCGTCACCGACACCCCGATGCGAACCGAGATGGCCCCGCCCTCACGCAGACGTTTCCAGAAAAGCCTGTACAAGCCTGACCAAACCTGACCAAACCTGGCCAGAACCTCCCAAAAGCGAGCGGAAACTGGATTTTTCTGGACAGATCTGGACAAATCTGGTTGTTTCTGAACCGTTGAACGCACGATCCTCAGCCCAGGAAAGGAAATCCGAAGAACACACCCGAAATTCTCGCCGTCGACCGTGCGGCGCCCGCCGCGAGCGGTCACGCGAGCCTAGCTCGGCGTCGGCAGGCTGCCCACCGCCAGCGGGTTCGCCGACGACGGGTCGTTGATCCGCAAGCTGATCCGACCTGCCAGCGCGTCAAGCAGCGGCTCGCCGCAGACCTCGCCGCGCCAGCCCTCGAGCAACGCCGGCGTGCGTTCGGCTGCGCGCCCGCCTGCGTTCCAGGCGATCAGCGCGCGAAGCTGCGAGCTGCTGCCGACCAGGGCCGGATCGATCTCGTGCTCGGCGCAGGCGGCGGCGAGCACCGACTCGAGGAAGAGCAGGACCATGCGCGAGGGCTTGCCGTTTCGCTGCGTCGTCGCGCGCGCCGGCAACTCGCCGTCCGGGAGTTCGTTGGCCGTCCAGACGGCCCGCAGCACCTGCTCGCGGTAGCCCGGGCTGAGCTTGCCAATGCCGCGAATCGAGGCGAGTTCATGCTCCGAGGCGGGGCGCGTCGCGGCCAGTGAGACCAGCAGGTCGTCGGAGGCGACGCGGCGGAAAGGCATGTCGTGCCGCTGCGCCGTCGACTCCCGCCAGGCCGAGAGTTCCCGCAGCGCCGCCAGCGACCGAGGCGAGAGCTTGTTCGCGCCCGAGAGTCTGCGCCAGCGATCGGTCTCACGGTCCGAGAGGCGATCGAGTCGGTGGTCCGTCTCTTCACGCAGCCAGCGCAGGCGGCGCGGGTCGTCTTCGGTCATGCGAGACGTGAAGGCGTCCTGAAGCGGCAGCAGGTGGCGGACATCGTCGGCCGCGTAGCGCATCTGCGCGGCGGTCAGCGGACGCCGCAACCAGTTGGTCCGCGATTGCGACGGCCCCAACGAGCGGCGCAGCACATTGCCGACGAGGCGGTCGTAGGCGATCGGGTAGTAGGAACCGTCAAACGCCGCGGCGAGCTGGACGTCGAACAGGTTGCCCGGTGCTCGTCCGGTGCGCTGCAGGCAGAAGCGCGATTCCTGGTCGTGCGCGTGAACGACGGTCACGACCTCGGGGTCCGCCATCAGCTCCCAAATCGGCTGGTCGGCCGCCTTCTGGATGTGCTCGGCGAGCGGATCGATCAGGTAGATGCCGTCGGGCGTCGAGACCTGGAGCAGTGCGAGTTGCGGATGGTAGGTGCGCTCCGAGATGAACTCAGTGTCAAGCCCCATGATGCCGTGCGAGCGAACCTGCTCGGCGAGAGCCTCAACTTCCTCGTAGCGGTCGAGCAACGGTGCGCTGGAATCGGCAGCTTGAGCGTCGCTCAAGGGCATAAGCGGTTGAAATCTTTCTGAACCGTCGTTCTGAGGATAGCGTCAACTCCGTGATCAGTCTGCAACAGTCTCGTTAGCCTTTGCGGCGTCGGTCGCGTGGTACGATCCTTCCCAGAGCAGCAATCGGAGGCGGCATGAAGGTCAGAGCCTCGGTCAAGAAACGCTCTCGCGACGACCAGATCGTCCGTCGCAAGGGACGCGTCTACATCATCAACAAGAAGAACCCGCGCAACAAGCAGCGCCAGGGCTAGGCGGTCGGGACCGACCGGGCTGGGTGGCGGTGGCTGCGTTGGGTGACGAGATTCAACGGGCCCAGGCGGCGCTGTCGGCATGCGGTGTGGTTGGCGTGGTTTCAGCAGTCGAGCGGCTCAAAGGGCAGTCCCACATCAGTTGGCGGGTGGAGCGGATAGACGCCGCTCCGGTCGTGCTGCGGATCGAACCTAAACGTGGCATTCTGCCGCCCTACAACCTGCCCTCGGAGGCTCGGCTGCTCAGGCAACTCGCCCAGACAGACATCCCGGTCGCCAGAGTCCTGGGGGTCAGTTCCGACCTGGGCACTTCCGAGCACGCAAATCGGGGCTGCCTGGTCGTCGAGTGGATTGAGGGCGATGTCCTGATCAGGGGACGCATCGAGGCGGGCGCGGCCCGTGCCTATTGCGAGACCTTGCGACGCATCCACACGCTCGACTGGCGGGCGGCGGGCATCGACTGGTTACCGCCGCCACCTGAGGCTGGGCCGGCGCTGCGCGAACAAGCAGAGATCCTGGCGCGATTGCGATCCTTCGGCGTCGCCGACCTACCGCACATCAAACGTCTGCGGGAGGCGCTCGCGGGCCGAGCGCCGCAGAGCACACCGCCGATGTTGGTCCACGGAGACGTCAACTTCGGCAACTTCATCATGCACCCGGCAAACCCGTCGCAGGTCGCCGCCGTGCTCGACTGGGAGCAAACCCATCTGGGCGACCCATTGTCGGACTGGGGGCGTCTCTGGGCGGAGGATTTGCTCGGCAACCTCGATCTCTCCGATCAGGCCCGGCAAGTCATGCACGAAGCGTTGCAGAGCTCCGGTCGCAGCAAGAGCGACCTGCACTACTGGACGCTGCACCAGCTCTACAAGCACTCCTCAGCAACAGGCGCGCTGATCGTCCTACGTGGCTGGGACGCTGATCAGATTGCCCAGATGTACGCGGAGCCGACGCAGCGGTTGTTGTCCGGCTAAGGCTGGATTTGGGTTGCCCCTAGACTCTCGGTATGTCAGACGAGATTCAGTGGCTGGTTCCAATTCCCGAGATCAAGTCTCGCTACGGGACCAACTCCATCTTTGGCGAACAGTTCACCGAGATCTCGCGGGGCCGCACGGTGTTGGAGATGCCGATCACGCGGCACACGGCGGGTGGCGCGCGCGGAGGAGTGCATGGTGGTGTGCTGGCCTCGCTGGCCGATATCGGCGTGGTCGCGGCCGTGCTCTCCACCTGTCGCGTTGGAGAGCAGATGCAGGGCACGTCGGAACTGAACATCTCCTATCTGCGACCAGCGGTCGGCAAGAAGGTGCGGGTCGAGTCGAATGTGATCAAGAAGGGCCGCACGCTGGCGGTCGGGGATGTCGACCTGCGCAGCGACCAGGGCAAGCTGATCGCCAAGGCGCGGGTCACGTACTCTATCTCGCAAACGGGCTGAACTCATGGAGTTCGAACTGACGCCAACTCTGGCGACCGAGGCGCTGCAGGCCTGCGGCATCGGAGGATCTGCGATCTCGGCGGAACGGCTCGACG
This sequence comes from Dehalococcoidia bacterium, assembly GCA_034428415.1. Taxonomy (GTDB): domain Bacteria; phylum Chloroflexota; class Dehalococcoidia; order Bin125; family Bin125; genus Bin125. The sequence goes on along the minus strand of DAOUHS010000048.1, from coordinate 31,455 downwards.
GCGGAGTCTCGAACCTGACCTGGCTCGTCGAGGGAGCCGACGACGCGTCGGTTGTGCTGCGGCTTGAACGACGACAGGGCATCTTCCAGCCCTACGACGTCCTGCGCGAGGCCGAGGTCATCCGCTGCCTCGAGTCGTCGCCCATCCCGGTGCCGCGAGTCTTGGGCGCCGTCAGCCAAGACTCGCCGCTTGGCGCGCCGTACGCGGTGCTCTCCTGGCTCGACTACCCACACATGGGATTGGTCCCGATGACAGCGAATGTGGTCGACAGCTACCGCTCGATGGTCGAATCGATCCACGCGCTGGATTGGAAGACCTACGGATTGGACTTCCTTGATCCTCCGCGGCCCGGTCATGAGGCGGCGCGTCGGGACCTCGACGCGGTCCGCGCTCGCGCGGTCGCCTTCAACTGTCAAGATGACCATCTGATCGCCGAGACCGGCGCGATCCTGAGTCAGCACCTGCCCGCCAGTCCCGAGCCGCGCCTCTGCCACGGCGACATCAACGTGTTCAACTATCTCGTCGCCGAAGATGGCTCGATCGCCGGTGTGGTTGATTGGGAGCAGGCCCATCTCGGCGACCCGTTGTCGGACTGGGGCTTGATCACCGCGCTGGCCTCGCTCAAGGGTCTCAACGCGCCGCCCGAAGATCATCCACTGGTCGCGCCGGCATTCCAGCGCTCAGGCGTCGATGTCCAGGATCTGCGCTACTGGATGCTGCACCAGATGTACAAGCTGGCCGTGATTCACCGCATCTGGTCGGAGATCGGCCACGCGCCGCCCTGGTACACGTGGTCGGACGTCGAACGTGTCACGGAGTGCGCCCTGAAGTATCTGGGCGAGTGATTAGCCGGCCAACGACCCCAGGTGCTCGACGGCATGGAGCATGCTCCGCTCGTTGGGTGTAGCCAGCGAGACGAGGCGGTTCGCCCCCGCCTCGGCATACTGTTCGACCGCGTCCGGAGTCAGACGGGCCGGCGGCGTGATCGTGATCTCCAGTTCGCCCATCTCGTTTGCTCGTCCCAGCTCCTCTGACAACTCGTTCAGGCGGCGGACATGGTCGGCGGTCTGCTCGGGATCCTGCATCCAGCCGTACCAACCCTGGCCTCGCTGTGCGGCCCGCTTGAGCGCGGCTTCGGAGTGTCCGCCGATGTGGATCGGGACACCGCCAGGATTGGTCGGTCTCGGATGGGCGTCGATCCCGCTGAATTGCAAGAACTGACCTTCGAAGCCTGGATTCTCATCATTCCAGAGCGCCCGCATGGCGTCGATCGCTTCGTCGGTGCGGCGTCCGCGCTCGTGGAATGGTGCACCGAGCGCGTCGAACTCCGGCCGTAGATAGCCCGCTCCGATGCCGAGGATGACGCGGCCGTTGGAGAGCACGTCGACCGAGGCGAATTCCTTGGCCAAGACGAGCGGATTGCGCTGCGCGATCAGGACGATGCCGGTGCCCAGCTTCAGGGTCTCGGTGCAGGCGGCGAGGTAGCCGAGGACGACAGAGGGGTGGAGGAAGTGGTGCTCGGGGTCGGCCGGTGAGGGCGCGACGCGGGGCTTGGGTAGGACGACATGCTCGCCGCACCAGAGCGATTCGAGCCCCGCAGACTCTGCGGCTTCGGCGATAGTTCGTAGTGTGGATGGGTCGGAGATGCCGGTGCCCATGTTGAAGATGCCGAGTTTCATGTTCCAACGCCTCCCAGAATTTCTCCGCCATTGCCGCGCTCGCCGCGGCGCTCTCGCGGTGCGTCGCCCTAACGTCCGTGCAACATGTGGCGAGTTACCCGCGACCAGCGCGGATATGACGATCTTGCAGAACGAATCGAATCGCAGGCTACGACTTGAGCAAGTTGTCGGTCAGCGTCACATCGTAGTTGCCGCCGATGAAGAGTTGGGTGTCAAGGACTCGCTGCAGGAAGGGGATATTGTGCTTGAGGCCCTCGATCCGCGAGCCGTCGAGGGCGATTCGCAGGCGCTCAAGTGCCTGCGGGCGGTCGTCTCCGTAGACAATCAGCTTGGCCATCAACGGGTCGTAGAAGTGTGAAACTTCGTCGCCCGACGCGACGCCGGCGTCGAGTCTTAACCAGGGTTCGTCGGGCACTTCCAGGACGTCGATCGAGCCAGGGCTGGGTAGCAACGTCTCGGGGTCCTCGGCGTAGATGCGGGTTTCGATTGCGTGGCCGGTGATCGGCGGCGGATCGCCGTAGCCGGGCAGGTCGGTCAGCGGTTCGCCAGCAGCAATGCGGAGCTGCCATTCGACCAAGTCGAGACCCGTGACCATTTCCGTGACTGGATGCTCGACCTGGAGCCGCGTGTTCATTTCGAGGAAGAAGATCTCGCCCGAGGCATCGAGCAGACACTCAACCGTGCCGGCGTTGCGGTAGTTGAGTCCGGCCACGGCGCTTCGCACCTGGCTGTACAGCCGATCGCGAAGCGCCGTGGTGAGATGAGGAGCCGGCGCGGGGGCCTCTTCGATCACCTTCTGGTGCCGGCGTTGAACACTGCATTCGCGGTCGCCGAGAATGGCGGCGTTGCCCTGTCCATCGCCGAAGACCTGCAGCTCGATATGGTGCGGCTCGATCAACAGTCGCTCGAGATAAACCTCGTCGGAGCCAAATGCGCGCAAGGCCGACGAACGCGCGCGGCGCAGTGAGCGCGTGAACTGGTTGGGCCGCTTGACTGTCGCCATGCCGATCCCGCCGCCGCCATAGGAGGCCTTGATCAGCAGCGGGTAGCCGACCTCTTCCGCAACCGACTCGGCATTATCATCGTCCACGGTCGCAGCAGAACCAGGAATCACCGGCATGCCAAGGTCGCGCATCGTGGAGCGAGCCTGGTTCTTGTTGCCCATCAGCTCCATGTGCGCGGCGGCTGGTCCGATAAACGTGATCCCGCGCTCATCGCAGGCCTGGGCGAAGTGGCCATTCTCCGAGAGCAATCCGTAGCCGGGATGGACGGCGTCGCAGCCGGCCTGGACCGCGGCATCGAGCACCGCGTCTACGTTGATGTAGGACTCGGCGACCGGCGCTGCGCCGATGTGGGTGGCGCCGTCGGCCTCGCGGACGTGCAGCGCGTCGGCGTCGGCGACTGAGTAGACCGCGTGCGACTCGATCCCGAGCCGGCGGCAGGTGCGGGAGACGCGGGCGGCGATCTCGCCGCGGTTGGCGATCAGGACGCGTTGGAACATCGCGGGGGCGGTCGGATTCTCAAGCTAGTTGATCTAGGCGCTCAGCGTGACGAGCACATCACCTTCCTGGACCTGGTCGCCCTGGGCGATGTGGATTGCGGCAACCGTGCCGTCGCTGGGCGCTTCGACCGGGATCTCCATTTTCATCGACTCGAGGATGACGAGTTCGTCTCCCTCCTCAACGGCATCGCCGACCGCAGCGATCAACTCGAAAATGGTACCGGCCATCGGCGACTTCACATCGGCCATGGTTGGAAACTCCGCTCCCTTGTCTGGGGTGATCGATGATTCGATGGTTCGATTCGTCGAGATCTGTTCGCGTTGGCGTACAGTATTGCAGTATGCCCGCCGCGCTCGGTATGCGCACTAGAGGTGAGTACGGGGTGGCGAATGAGACGAGAACTGGTTGAGCAGCTGGTCTGCCCGGTGACACGCGATCCGCTGAAGCTGGAGGTCACGCGGGAAGACGAGAACGGCGATGTAGTCGAGGGTGTCTTGGTCTCGGAGCGAATCAACTTCCGCTATCCGATCGAGGACGGAATCCCCAATCTGCTCCCGCCCGACATGCAGCGACGGGCCGACTACGCGGTCTGAATATCCCCGCTCCACAACGAATCGGTGGAGTGTGTGGGATGGTATCGCGGGTGATAGTGGGCCCGATCGGCGCGCAGTAAGCTCGGCGGAACACCAGTTGAACTTTAATCCGGTCCCGTGAGGCCGGAAAGGTCAACCAGATGACGCTCAAGCTCCTGTTCACTCCCGTCGTCTTCGGGTACCTGCTGCAGAACCAGCGCAGTTTGCTGGTTCTTCTGTGGTTAGGCTCCTGCAGATGATGCACTCGATGGATGCGCCAGCAATGAACCGGGCGATCACGCGGATCGCCCATGAGATCGTTGAGCGGCATCCCGACCCCGACCCCGATCCGCTGATGCTGGTCGGCATGCGCACCCGAGGTGTACCGCTGGCCGAACGTTTAGCCATGCGGATTGAAGGCATTGACGGCCGCAGGGTTCCGGTCGGGGCGATTGATATCTCCCTGTACCGAGATGATTTGGCTCAGCGGCCGCACGCGCGGATGCAGCCCTCGCGAATTCCAGACGACATTGACGGCGCGGTGATCGTGCTGGTTGATGACGTGCTGTTCACTGGACGCTCGATTCGCGCAGCGCTCGACGCCCTGATTGATTACGGCCGCCCGGCCACGATCGAACTCGCCGTCCTGATCGATCGCGGCCATCGCGAACTGCCGATCCGTGCCGATTACGTCGGCAAGAACATTCCCACACAACGCGGCGACGACGTGCGCGTGTCCCTGCTGGAGTCCGACGGCGAGGACTGTGTCGGCGTCTTTGTGGAGAGGTTGTCACGTGGTCACTGAACGTGTCACCGATGCCATCGCTTCCCAGGCTGTCCCGACCAGCCCCGCACAGTCGGAATCTACCGCGCCGGCGCCGCTTGTCGAACCCGTGACCGACTGGCGCCATCGCCATCTGCTCGACGTCGATGTCCTCTCCAAGGATGAGATCATGCGCGTTCTGGGCACTGCGAACGCGATGGAAGAGGTCTTGCAGCGCAATGTGGCGCGGACACCGGCGTTGCGCGGGGTCACGATCTTCAACCTGTTCTACGAAGCGTCAACTCGCACGCGGTCGTCGTTCGAGTTGGCCGGCAAGATCCTCGGGGCCGACGTGATCAACCTGTCCGGTTCTGGATCGTCGATGGAGAAGGGCGAGTCGCTAGTCGAGACATTGAATACTCTCTCGGCCGTCGGGGCTGATGCGGTGGTCATGCGGCATCACGCATCCGGCGCTCCCTGGCTGGCCGCTCGGACGATCAACGGCCACGTGATCAACGCGGGGGATGGGCAACACGCGCATCCGACGCAGGCGTTGCTCGATGCCTACGTGCTTGTGAAGGAGTTCGGCGACCTGGCCGGACGAAAGGTGGTAATCGTCGGCGACATTCTGCACTCCCGCGTGGCTCGCTCGAACCTGTGGTCGCTGACGACGCTAGGCGCTGAGGTCACGTTGGTCGCTCCGCGACCGTTGCTGCCATCGTCGATCGTGCCGGGTGCAGCAGAGCGCGAGCATCCACTGGCGCTGCCGTCGGTGCGAATCGAGTCGGACCTGGATAGGGCGATCGTGGATGCCGATGCGGTCATGGCGCTGCGCATTCAGAATGAACGACTACATGGCAAAGTGTTGCCGTCGTCAGCGGAGTATGCCCGTCGTTATCAGCTCACGTCCGAGCGGGTGGCTCAGGCTTCGCCGGAAGCGATCGTGATGCACCCTGGTCCGATGAACGAGGGTGTCGAGATCGCCGTTGATGTGGCGCATTGCGGGCAGAGCCGGATCGAGGCGCAGGTGTCGGCGGGATTGGCCGTTCGGATGGCGATTCTCTTCCTGCTGATTCGCGGTGGCGCATGACGAGCATCCTCGTCCACGGCGGACGGGTCGTCGACCCTGCCTCGGGCCTCGATGAGCGGCTCGATGTGCTGATTGTGGACGGGCGGATTGCTGAAGTCGGCGCGGCTATTGCTCCACCCAGTGGCGTGCAACGAATCGCGGCGTCGGGACTGGTCGTGGCGCCGGGGTTTATCGATCTGCACACACACTTGCGGGAACCGGGCCAGGAGCACAAAGAAACTATCGCAACCGGCGCACAGGCTGCCGCGCGAGGCGGGTTCACCACGATCTGCGCGATGCCCAACACCGATCCGGCGATGGACTCTGCCGCGATCATCGACGGAGTGTTGCAGCGGGCGCAGGGCGTTGACTGTCGTGTACTGCCGATCGGCGCGGTGAGCATGGGCCGCAAGGGTCAGGAATTGACCGAACTGGCTACGCTGTGTGATGCAGGCGCGGTCGCGGTCTCAGACGACGGCGACGCCGTGGCTGATACGGCACTGGCGCGAAGAGCATTCGAATACCTGTCCGACATCGGGATCCCGCTGGCTGAACACTGCGAGGATCCCGCGATTTCACAGGGCGGCGTGATGCACGACGGCGCCGTATCGGCGCGGATGGGTCTGCGCGGACAGCCGGCGTCGGCGGAACTGTCGATCGTGCAACGCGACATTGCCCTGGCCGAAGCGGCCGGCGCGCAGCTCCATTGCTGCCATATCTCTACCGAACCAGCCTTGCAAGCAATCGCGGACGCGAAGGCCCTTGGCCTCAATGTGACCGCCGAGGTCACGCCTCATCATCTCTGTCTCACGCATGACGCCGTCGCCGGCAGCGGGGATGAGTTGCTGTACGACACGAACGCCAAGGTCAATCCGCCACTGCGAACCGAGGCCGACGTGCAAGCCTGCATCGACGCACTGGCCGCCGGCATTGTTGATGCCGTCGCGACCGACCATGCTCCGCACGCCGCGGTCGACAAGCAATGCGAGTTCGATGCGGCTGCATTCGGTATCTCAGGTCTTGAAGCCGCGTGGGGCGTCGTGAACTTGTTGGTTGACGAGGGACGCATAACGCTGTCCGAGGCAATTGCGCGACTGACCATCGGTCCGGTTCGCGCCTGGAATCTCGATCGCGGCGAACTGAGCGGGTTGGGAACGCTGGCAGTCGGCGCTCCGGCGGACGTGGCGCTGCTCTCGACCGACGCGGTTTCGCGGGTTGAGCCCTCCGGATGGGCTTCGTTGGGCAAGAACACACCCCTCGCGGGACACACCCTGGTTGGACTCGTAGCCGCGACGATCTCACAGGGACGCATCGTTTGGGACGGTCGGGAGCAATAATGTCCGAACATTTCCCTCAAGAAGTTGCGGCGGCGCTGGTGCTGGCCGACGGAGCAGTGTTCCGCGGCATGGCGCTCGGCGCCGCGACCGACACTTGGGGCGAGGTCGTCTTCAACACCTCGATGACCGGCTACCAGGAGATGCTGACCGACCCGTCGTATGCGGGTCAGGTCCTCGTCCTGACTTATCCGCTGATCGGCAACTACGGCATTGATCCGCCGATCGATGAGTCGCGCCAGATCCAGGTGCGCGGGCTGGTCGTGCGCTCAGAGTGTGACTCGCCCTCGCATCCTCGCGGCGGCATGCGGTTGCACGACTATCTCGCGGCTGCCGGGATTCCAGGCATCGCCGGCGTTGACACTCGCGCGATCACACGCCGAATCCGGCATGAGGGCGTGATGATGGGGATGATCGTCCCTGAACACGAGATTGAGGCTGCGCGAAGGCAATTGTCGGAATTGCCCGCGTACGAAACGCAAGATTTCATCAGCGTCGGCGTCGACGAGCCGTACGCCTGGCGCGACGACCAACCGCAGACGTTGTTGAATGGCAGCGCCGAACCAAGCCCGCACATCGTCGTGCTCGACGAGGGCCTGAAGTACAACATCCTGCGCAACCTGCGGCGTCGAGGTTGCCGCGTGACGGCGATGCCGCCGTCGTCGGGCCTCGAGGACATCCTCTCGCTCAATCCGCATGGCGTGCTGCTCTCGCCAGGTCCCGGCGACCCGCAGCTCCGGGAGTTGCAGGTACAGACCGCAACCTCGCTGATCGGCAAGTTGCCGATCATGGGAATCTGCATGGGACACCAGGTACTCGGTCGCGCGTTCGGAGCGGACACGTTCAAGCTCAAGTTCGGACATCGCGGCGGCAACCATCCCGTACTCGAGGTTCCCACGGGACGGATCGCGATCACCGCGCAAAATCACGGCTACGCCGTCGATCCTGATGGGCTGGAGCCAGATGTCGAGGTCACCCACATCAACCTGCACGACCAGACGGTCGAGGGATTGGCGCACCGCAGCGAGCCAGTGTTTTCGATTCAATACCACGCAGAGGCGTCACCCGGTCCACTGGATAACGGACACCTTTTCGACCGCTTCCTCGACCTGATCGAATCAGTCAGTGGGGTTCAGGGAGATTGACATGGCGCATGCGACCGGCCCCGGCCAGGGTTCCGAGCCCGAATATCGATTGGCTACCGCAGATGATGCAGCGGCGATCTCGGACGTGATCCGTGACGTGGTTGAGGGGCCGAATCCGGTTGTCTTCGATCGGCCCTGGAGCGTTGATGAAGTGTCGATGTGGCGTCGCCGGCTGGGCAATAGCGGGGCGATCTATGTCGCGGTCGAAGGTGACACGTTGATCGGTTTCGGCGCGCTCGACTACAACACTCGTCAGCCCGAGACCGCCACGCTAGGCGTCTGGATGCGGTCGGAGTGGCGGCGTCGCGGAATCGGCACCGTACTCGCCGAATACCTCCTCTCGCACGCGCGCGAGCAGAACTTCCAACGGATCATGGGATCGGTGCCCGACAACAACGAGGCGGCGCTCTCATTCCTCAGTGCCATCGGGGCACTCGCACCGCTGATCAATCCAGAATCACGATTCGAGTTGCCGCTGTGACGGGAAACCTGATTGAGAATTCGAAGCTGGTTGCTCTTCGGCGGGCTGCTGTGCGGCGTCGTCGGCGCCGCCACAATGACACTCGCGCTGTGCTGCATCTTCAACCTGATCGTCGGTCAATGCGAGTTCTGGCTGCTGGGGCCGTTCGTACTCCTGCCGCTCGGGTTGGGATTGGGACTCATCGGTCAGGCGGCAGGTCGGCCTGCCTTACCGGAATCTCCGGAGTCGGTCGAATCACAGGTACGCGGTGAACGTGAAGAAACCTGAATCCGTCTTGATCATCGGCAGCGGTCCGATCGTGATCGGCCAGGCGGCCGAGTTCGACTATGCCGGTACCCAAGCCTGCAAGGCAATGACCGAAGAGGGCGTCCGTTCGATCCTGGTCAACTCCAATCCGGCAACAATCATGACCGACGAAGGAGTCGCGGACGAGGTCTACATCGAGCCCCTGACGGTACCCGTACTGCGTCGGATCATCGAGCGCGAGCGGCCGGAGGGTTTGCTGCCGACCCTGGGTGGACAGGTTGGCCTCAACCTGGCCGTGGATCTGCACGAGGCCGGTGTGCTCGACGAGTTCAACGTCCGGCTACTGGGGACGCCGCTGGATGCAATCCGTCGGGCCGAAGACCGTGAACTGTTCCGTACGGCGATGCGCGAGATCGGCGAGCCCACCCCACCCTCGGCGGTGGTCCATTCCCTCGCGGAGGCTCGGGAAGCGCTGGGGGAAATCGGTTTGCCCGTCGCGATCCGCCCCGCATACACGCTGGGCGGCACGGGCGGCGGCTTTGTCCGCACGATGGAGGAATTCGAACGGGTTGTACAGACCGGCCTGGACGCCTCACCGATCACGCAGATCCTGATTGAGCGCTCACTGCTCGGCTGGAAGGAGGTCGAGTACGAGGTGATGCGCGACGGCGCCGACACTTGCATCACGATCTGCAACATGGAAAATCTCGACCCGATGGGCGTACACACCGGCGATTCGATCGTCGTCGCGCCCTCGCAGACATTGTCCGACAAGGACTATCAGATGCTGCGTTCGGCCTCGCTCAACATCATCCGTTCGCTAGGCATCGAAGGCGGCTGCAATGTGCAGTTGGCGCTCGCTCCTCGGCAGGACGTCGTGCCCTGGCCGCCGGAGTCGATGCGCGAAGGTGGCGGCGTCGGCGTCCCCCACGACGAACCGCTGCCCTATTACGTGATTGAAGTCAATCCGCGCGTTAGTCGATCGTCGGCCCTGGCATCGAAAGCGACGGGTTATCCGATCGCTCGCGTCGCGGCCAAGATCGCAGCGGGCAAACGGTTGGACGAGATCGCTAACCAGGTGACCGGTCGAACACAAGCCGCGTTTGAGCCCGCGCTCGACTACTGCGTGGTCAAGATTCCGCGTTGGCCATTCGACAAGTTCGAGGCCGGCGACCGCGTGCTCGGCACGCAGATGAAGGCAACCGGCGAGGTAATGGCAATCGACCGCACCTTCGAGGCGGCGCTGCAGAAGGCGGTCCGTTCGCTCGAAGTCGGCGGCAAGTCGGTGCTGTGGGAGGACGCCGAGGCCGAGGCGGAGCCGATTCAGGCCACCGAAACGCCGACTGACATCCGACTCTGGCATCTACTTGCCGCGGTGCGGGCTGGTCTGCCGCTCGACGAAATCGCGCGACGTTCCAGCGTCGATCCGTGGTTCCTCGAGCGCTTGGAGACGATCGTGCAAATGGAACGTCAGCTGCTCGCTGAGCCGCTGACGCCGAGCTTGATGCGTAGGGCGAAGCGCATGGGCTTTGCCGACGAGCAGATCGCCAACCTGGCCGGTAGCGTCGACGAGCGGGTGCGAGAGCAGCGGCTGAGCTGGGGAATCGCCCCGGTCTACAAGATGGTCGACACCTGCGCCGCCGAGTTCGACGCAGTCACGCCGTACTTCTACTCGACCTATGAGGACGAGAACGAAGCCGAGCCTGAAGTCGGCAAGCGCGCGCTGGTCGTGGGTTCGGGACCCATTCGGATCGGTCAGGGGATCGAGTTTGACTATGCGTCGGTCAAGGCCGCCCAAGCGCTGAGAGCAGCCGGCTGGGGCGCCGTGATGGCGAACAGCAATCCGGAAACCGTCTCCACCGACTTCGATACCTCGGACCGGCTCTACTTCGAGCCACTCGACGAGGAAGCGGTGCGGGACATCCTTGAGAACGAGGACGGAACACTCAACGGCAACGGGCAGCGTAACGGCGAGGTCGCTTCGATCTTGCAGTTCGGCGGGCAGACGGCGATCAATCTCGCCGGTCCATTGACCAAGGCCGCACGGCCGATTCTCGGCTCGCAGGCCGATGTGATTGACCTGGCGGAAGACCGAAAGCAGTTTGAGCGGTTCCTTGCTGACCTGGGCATCCCGCAACCGCCAGGTACGGCAGTGAGCAGTATCGACGAGGCAGTCCTCGCGGCCGACGCGATTGGGTATCCCGTGCTCGTCCGACCGTCGTACGTGCTGGGCGGTCGTGCCATGGAGATCGTGCAGGGCGTCGGCGACCTCGCGCGCTACGTGACGCAGGCCCAGGCTGCCGCGCCAGGCAAGCCGATCTTGATCGACAAGTACCTCGCCGGTATCGAGGTTGAGGTTGACGCGATTTGCGGCGGTCCTGACGACGATGGCGTACTGATCCCGGGAATCATGGAGCACATCGAGCGGGCCGGCGTCCATTCAGGCGACTCGATGGCGGTCTATCCGGCGCCGAACCTGCGAGCCGGTGAAGTCGCGATGATCATCGAGTACACAAGGCAGATTGGCATCGGTCTTGGAGTCGCAGGTTTGATGAACATCCAGTACGTGATCATGCGTGGGTCGGACGACCGCGACGGGGACGTCTTCGTGCTCGAGGTGAATCCACGTGCCAGTCGGACGGTACCATTCCTGAGCAAAATCACAGGGGTCCCAATGGTCGAGGTAGCGGTGCGGGCGATGCTGGGCCAAAGCCTGGCTGAACAGGGCTACCCCAGCGGCCTCTGGCCGGCGACGCCGCTTGTGGCCGTCAAGGCGCCGGTGTTCTCAATGTCCAAGCTGTCCGGTGTGGACACCCACCTCGGACCGGAGATGAAGTCGACCGGCGAGGTGATGGGCGTCGACGTGGACTACGACAAGGCGCTGAACAAAGCGCTGATCGCCGCCGGCATGGCGGTACCGGCGAAGGGTCGGGCGCTGCTCAGCATCGCCGACCAGGACAAGCCCCGTGCGATGTCGCTAATCCGAGAGCTCGGCGAGGCGGGATATGAGCTTCATGCCACCGTTGGCACGGCGAGCTTGATTCGCGGCCTCGGCTACGACGTCCACGATGCACCGAAGCGCGAGGTCGGCGGCGACCCCGATGTGATCGACCTGATTCGGTCGGGTCAGATCGACATGGTGATCAACACGCCGGAGCAAATCAGCAGCAATATCCGCGACGGTTTCCACATCCGCCGAGCGGCAGCCGAGCAGCGGATTCCCTGCTTCACGTCGATTGATACTGCGCATCACGCGGTCGGCGCAATGGTCGAGGGCGAGGCCGACTACAACGTCGCTCCGTTACCCGACTACACGGCCGGTCGGGTCTAGAACGCTCGGAAGTCATTCCGGTGCGCCGAGCCGCCGCCCGCGTGATCGAGACCAAGGAAATCTATCCCGGCACGTTCGTCACCTGGTACGCCGCGCCGCCCCTGGCCCAACACGCACAGCCCGGCCAGTTCGTGATGGTCGACCCCGGCTCAGGTCTGGGAACGCTCGATCCGTTCCTGCCTCGCGCATTCTCCTACTACCGTTTCCGCTACGCAGCATCGCGCGAATCCGAGCGGCAGTTTGCCCTGCTCTACACCGTGATCGGTCGCGTGACCGAGCAGATGGCGCTCATGCAGCCGGGTCAGCAAGTCTGGATGACGGGTCCCCTCGGCCGTGGATTCGACGTCCGACGATCGGCCTCGAATCTGCTGCTGGTCGGCGGGGGCGTTGGGATCGCCCCGCTGGTCGCACTCGCCGACGCAGAATCGGAGAGTTCGTCACGCTCACGCTCGATCGTGCTCTGCTTCGGCGCCCGCAGCGCCGAAGGTGTCTATCCGGCCGAACTGTTGCCCCCGCAAGTCGAATACCAGGTCTCGACCGAGGACGGTTCAATGGGCAAGCAGGGACTCGTCACCGACCTCTTCGCCGACTATCTCTCATGGGCCGACCAATCCTTGGCCTGCGGTCCCATCCCGATGTTCCGCGCGATGTCGCCAATTGTCCGCGCCGACGGCATGAATCGCCCGGTCCAAATCCTGATGGAAACGGAAATGGCCTGCGGAACCGGCATCTGCTACGGCTGCGCCGTGTTCACTAAGCTCGGCGTCAAGCTTTGTTGCAAGGACGGTCCAAGATTCGAGCTGCTGGATGTCTTCCCGAATGTGTAAGTCCTATCCTTGCCTGAGCGGGGTCCAAACTGGAGCTGATCGATGGCAGGCGAAGGTCGGTTGGTGTTGGATAGGTTGGTCTTCCCCGAGGGGCCTCGATGGTATGAAGGCCGGCTCTGGTTCTCCGACATGCATGCGCATGAGGTGGTCGCGGTCACTCCAGAGGGCGAACGCGAAACCATAGTCGAGGTCCCTAACCAGCCCTCCGGTCTCGGATTCTTGCCCGACGGCCGGCTTCTGGTCGTCTCGATGACCGACCGAAAGCTGCTGAGGCTTGATCCGGATGGGTTGTGGGAGGTGGCGGACATTTCGGACATGGCTCCGTACCACTGCAACGACATGGTGACGGACGCGGTCGGCAACTCGTACATCGGCAACTTTGGTTTCGATATCACCGACGGCTCCCCGCCCCGGGCGACGACATTGGTGATGGTCACGCCGGATGGCGAATCGTCGGTCGTGGCCGACGGTCTGCAGTTCCCAAATGGCACAGTGATCACTCCTGATGGCAAGACGCTGGTGGTGGGTGAGAGCTGGGGTCAGCGGTTGACGGCGTTTGACGTTGAGGAGGATGGGTCGCTTTCCAATCAGCGGGTCTGGGCTGAGCTGGACTTTCCGCCCGACGGCATCGCCCTCGACGCCGACGGCGCCATCTGGGTGGCCGTTCCGACCAATCCCGGCGCGTTGGTTCGCGTTGCGGCGGGCGGCGAGGTCCTGGGGCGGATCGAGGTCCCCGACATGGGCGTCTACGCCTGCATGCTCGGCGGCGATGAGCGCAAGACGCTGTTCTCGCTCGAAGCGCCGACCTCCAACCCTCAGCCCGGCGATCCGCGACGTGGTCGCATCCGTGCGTTCGATGTCGAGGTCGGTGGCGCAGGATTGCCGTAGCATTCGCGCCGCGCGACTTGCTTGACCTGACATGTCCAAATCCGATCTACGACGCGAATTGCGCCGAAAACGCGGTGCGTTGCCTGCGGACCTGGTGAGCGGCTGGTCGGCCGCGATTTCCGCCCGATTGACCATGCTCAACGTCTGGCAACAGGCATCGAGCATCCATTGCTACGTTGGCGCGTTGCCAGGCGAGGTGCGGACCGAGCGCCTGATCGAGCGGGCGCTTGTTCAACGCAAACGAGTGCTCTCTCCCCGCGTCCGTCCGCACGGACAACTGGAGCACCGCGAACTGATCGATCTGTCGCAGTTGACCGAAACGGCCTTCGGTCTCCGAGAACCGGATCCCGAGCAATCTCCGCCCGCCGCCCCGGAGCTCGCCGACCTCATCATCGTCCCTGGCGTTGCGTTCACTGTAGAAGGATCGCGCTTGGGGCTGGGCGGCGGATACTACGATCGTTTCCTGGCCGGACACGCGGCGCCGCGAGTGGGCCTGGCATATGAGATGCAGCTGGTGGAAACCTTGTCCGGGTCCGCGCACGACCAGTCGGTGGACTGGATTGTGACGGAGTTGCGAGTGATTCGATGCCGCTGATCCGTTGGTTGCCCAAGCGCCGGACGGCGGTGTTTCATGCTGTCACGACGCGGTCGGAGTTGGTGTCTGCGTTCGCGCAGATGTACCCGGCGGTCTGGGACGCGCTGCAAGAGCAGGGACCGCCCGAACTGGGGGAAGTGATCGCGGTCTATCACTCGATCGACGATGACGAGTTGGTGTTGTCGGCGGGCATGGAGGTCGCCGACGAGTTTGATCCGCTTGAGCCGTTGGCGCTGCTTGAGTTGGGCGGCTGTGAGGCCGGGATGGTCGATCACTTTGGCTCATATCTGTTCGACGATTTTCGCCGGACGCAGGCGCGGCTGGAATCCGAGCTCGCTGCCCAAGGGCGCGATCTGAGTGGGATGGTGATCGAGCGCTATCTGACGATGCCGGACGCCGAGCCCGACCCGTCGAAGTGGCACACGGAGATCTGGCTGCCACTGGCGTAGCCTGTGCGAGAGCAGAGTCAGGAGCGGAGGATTTCCATGCCGGAAGTTGTTCAGTTGCCAGCAAGGCGAGCGGCGGTGATGCACGCCGAGGCGTCGACTGAGGAGTTGCCCGCGACGTTTGAGCGCATTTTCCCTGCTGTGCATGCGGCGTTGACCGAGCAAGGGGTCACGGAAATGGGTCACGTGATCGCGGTCTACCACAGTATGGATGCGAATCAGATGTCGCTCTCGGCCGGGATTGAGATCGGTGACGGCATCGAGCTGGCGGAGCCGTTGGAGTTGCTCGAGATGCCTGCCTGCGACGCAGTCAAAGCGGACCACTTCGGGCCCTACGACCAGCTCGGCCAGACGCATGAATCGATCTGGCCCTTCGTCCAGGAACTCGGCCGCGCGCCGATTTCTGGACCGATCGAGCGCTACATCACCGATCCCGGGGCAGAGCCTGACCCGTCCAAGTGGCACACGGAGATTCTTCTGCCGCTGCAGTAGGAGGGGAAGGGATTGGAGCGGGGGACGGGATTCGAACCCGCGGCCGCCTGCTTGGAAGGCAGGAGCTCTACCCCTGAGCTACCCCCGCGCTGCACGATCAGGTTAGCGGTCGCCTTCCCCTGCCTTGCCCCCGCGAGGGGGGAGAGAGGAATGGAGGCCTTAGGCTTCGCGCAGTTGTAGCAGTTCCGGGTCCTTACGTAGCTCGCGGTATGCCTTGCTCTGAATCTGACGGATGCGCTCCCGGGTCAGACCGAAGCGCTGGCCGACCTGTTCGAGGGTGTACTCGGTTCCGTCCTCGATTCCGAAGCGCATAGCCAGGACCGCGGCTTCGCGCGGCTCCAGGCGATTGAGCGCCTCACGCGTGAGACCGGCGAGGGCCTGGTGCAGCACCTCGTCCTCCGGAGACAGGGCGTCCTCGTCGGCGAGGAAACGCGTCAGGTCGGAGTCGTCGTCCTCGTCCGACACGCTTTTGTCAAGCGAAGCGGGCGTCATCGCGATCCGCTGCAGCGCGCGGATGCGTTCTTCCGTCTCATCCAGTTCCAGCGCCAAGTCGGCGTCGGTCGGCTGCGACTGGAACTCCTGGCGCAGGCGGCGTTCGGCTCGCTTGAGCTTGTTGATCCGCTCGGTGGTGTGGACCGGCACGCGGATCAGGTTGGCTGTGTCGGCCAGCGATCGGGTGACGGACTGGCGAATCCACCAGGTCGCGTAGGTCGAGAACTTGTTGCCTTTGCGGTAGTCGAACTTCTCGACAGCGCGGAAGAGGCCGACGTTGCCCTCCTGGATCAGGTCGAGCAGATGCAGGCCATGCTTCTGGTATTTCTTCGATACCGAGACGACGAGGCGCAAGTTCGAGATGTACATGGTGCGCTCGGCGTCGTAGCCGTCCCACTTGGTCTCGATCACCCGACGCTCGGCGCGGCGAGCAAGCCCGTGGTCGGCGGCCAAGATAGCCTCGGCATCTTGCGGCAACTCCTCCTGCTCAATGTCCCAGTTCAGGACCGTGGCGGAACGGCGGAAGAGGCGCGCGCTGACGATCGAGGTGACGACCGAGACGGCGATCACCAGGTCGCTGACATACTCCTGAGCGAGGCCGCACTCGGCACCGAGGCGAGCGGTGACCTGTGGTTCGATCTTGCCGTCGATCGCTTCACGGAAGCGGTCGTGTGCGATCAGTTCGTCAAACGGCAACGCGTGCAGGTACAGCCCGCGAGCGGCGATCTCGACGATCCCGCGCAGTTCCTGCAACTGCCCGAGCAGTTCGGTCCAGACCTGCATCGGCCGCGGCGAGTAACCAAGCTGCTCTTCCAGTCTGTGCTCGACCGCGTCGATCCAACGTGCCCGCTCGATGGCTGCACCGAGCTCTTGTTCCTGGTCGGCGGTCAGCAAGGGGCGGCGGCCGATCTCGTTGAAGTAGGTGCGAGTCGCGTCGAAATCAGCGTCCGAATCGGGCTCGGCCGCCCGCCGGCGCCGACGCTTACGGGCCGGCGCGGGAGGCGCTTCGTCTCGCAGTTCGTCCGCGAACTTCCAGTGCGCAGCGACGCCGCCGAATCGCACGGTCGGACGAGGGGCGTCGCTCATACGACGCCGCCAGGCAGCGGCAACGTCCTTGGTGGGCGCCCTGGTCGCCGAGATGTCAAAGCCGATCAGGGGAATTGCCTTGTCTTTGGTCTCTTCCGGCGTGGTGTGCCGCTCATCGCCGCTTACATCACCGTGCTTCTCGATCAACGCGTCACATTCGGCGTTGTCGTGGTCGAGTCGTTGCTCGAACGTCATCCGGTCCCCCTTTCTGAAAGTGCTGTTGGTCCCGCTCGATGCTCCGTGCAGCAGCGATCCAACGCGCTTAACGACAGTACGGAAATCGATGCAGATTTGTTCCCCGACGGGGCGCGAAGTGCAATGCGCTGTACGCGCAAGATGCGTCGATAGAGACGTACCTGCGGGCAGCGTCGAGCAGTGTCGGATTTGGTGTGTCGAAAGTGACGGAGCGGTGGTCAGTCCGCCAAGACGGCCTGTGCCTTGGCGGCTCGAGCCGGTGCGTGACGTACGTCGTCGGGCCGCATGGCTCGAGTCCACGCGGCGAACTCGAGCATGATCCCGTCTGGGTCGCAAAAGTAGACGGAGCGGACGAAGACGCCGGGATGGTTCTCGCGGGCGATCCCACGCGGCGAGTCGTCGTGGTTGAGAATCGGCGTACAGCGAACACCGGCGGCGATCAGCCGTTCGCGCATCTCTTCGATCTCGTCAGGATCGACGTCGAAGGCGACGTGGTTCATCGAGGCGATCGCGGTGACGAGCTCGGCCGAAGGGTCGAAGAAGGTATTCGGGTCAGGCGATGCGACACCGGGCGCCGGCTCCGGCGCGTTGGGGAAGTTGAAGAAGGCGAGACAATCGCCATTGCCAATGTCGAAAAAGAAGTGCTGGCCCATATCGCCGGGCAGCTCGATGGTCTTGACCAGGGGGAAGCCGAGCACGCCGCTGTAGAAGTCGACGGTGCGCTGCATGTCGCGACAGACGAGCGCCAGATGGTTGATGCCGCCGACCTTGAAATTGCCGACGCGGCCTTCAGCGTCGCGGGTGGATTGGCTCGACATGGCACGGCCTCCTGCTTGTTCCCTTGTGCCTCTAGCGTACCTGCTTGGCAACGGCTTCTAGTCACCTGAGCTAGACGGGCGCCTACTATCGACTCGGTTACTTGCGGTATCAAAGTTGCCTATCGTGACTCGGGGGAACTATTGACGAAACCTAGATAATCCATACCTTAATCCAACGTTCACAAACGATACTCGCATTGGCGGCTGCGACAAAACGGCCGCCGCGATCCAGCGCAGGGACAGGCGGCGGAGAGGCCGCAGACAGGGACCGAGCATTCCGATGACCCAGAGAATCGAACTATCCACTCCCGACGGCGTTGAAGTCATAGGAACCCTCGAGGAGGGCTACGACGCCGTTCTGACCGAAGATGCGCTCGCGTTCATCGCTGGGCTGCATCGAGAGTTCGACGTCCGGCGCAAGGAGCTGCTGCAGCGCCGCGACGAGCGCCAGGTCGAGTTCGACAACGGCGCGCTGCCCGACTTCCTCTCCGACACCGAAGAAATCCGCTTCAGTTCGTGGCAGGTCGCGCCGACGCCGGAGGACCTGCAGCAGCGTTGGGCCGAGATCACAGGTCCGGTTGACCGCAAGATGATGATTGGCGCTCTCAACTCGGGCGCCGACGCGTTTATGGCCGACTTCGAGGACGCGCTTTCCCCGACCTGGGACAACATCGTCAACGGCCAGATCAACGCCCGCGACGCCGTCCGTCGTGAAATCTCCTTTGAGAACCCCGACGGTTCCGTCCGCACCCTGAACGAGAAGATCGCCACGTTGCTGATTCGTCCCCGCGGCTGGCACCTCGACGAGAAACACGTGCTGGTCGACGGCGAGCCGATCTCCGCCTCGCTGTTCGACTTCGGCATGTACATGTTCCATAACGCCGCCGAGCGCATCGCACGGGGCACCGGTCCCTATTTCTATCTGCCGAAGCTGGAATCGCATCTGGAGGCGCGACTCTGGAATGACGCCTTCGTCAAGGCGCAGGACGATCTCGGCGTGCCTCAGGGCAGCGTTCGGGCGACGGTGTTGATCGAGACACTCCCGGCCGCGTTCGAGATGGAAGAGATTCTCTACGAGCTGCGCGACCACTCGGCCGGGCTCAACGCCGGTCGGTGGGACTACATTTTCTCGGCGGTCAAGCGCTTCAAGTCGCAACCGACCTTCACCCTGCCCGACCGCGTCCAGGTGACGATGACCACCCCCTTCATGCGCGCCTACACCGAACTGCTCGTGCGCACTTGCCACAAGCGCGGTGCCCACGCGATGGGCGGCATGGCCGCATTCATTCCCTCGCGCCGCGACCCCGAGATCAACGAGATCGCCCTGACCGGCGTCCGCGCCGACAAGGAGCGCGAGTCGACTGACGGCTTCGACGGCACTTGGGTCGCCCACCCAGACCTCGTCTCGGTCGCCCGCGACATATTCGAAGAGAACCTCAACGGCGCGCGCAACCAGCGCGAACGCATGCGTGAGGACGTTGAGGTCAGCGCGAGCGAACTGGTCTCGCTCGATCGGTCCGGGGGAACCGTCTCCGAGGATGGGGTGCGCCTGAACATCTCGGTCGCGCTGCAGTACATCAATAGCTGGCTCAACGGGATGGGCGCGGCCGGGATCAACAACCTGATGGAGGATGCGGCGACGGCCGAGATCTCGCGCGGCCAGATCTGGCAGTGGATTCGCCACAATGCCGAGTTGGACGACGGCCGCTCGGTGACGTCCGAACTCTACGAATCCCTCCGTGATGAAGAACTCGAATCGCTGGGCGGCTCCGAGGAATCCCGCTACGGCGACGCGGTCGAGATTCTCGACCAACTGATTCTCAATGAGGAGTTCACCGAGTTCCTCACCCTGCCCGCCTACGAATACCTCGACTAGAGGCACGAGACAGGACAGAGTGAGCGAACACCAAACAAAGGCACAACGGCTATACGGCCGCTACGACGTGACCCGACACAATGGATCGGCCACGGACAGCCACGGAGGACCCAGATGACGACGAACGGCACGAACGGGACCGGCAACCCGCTGGACAGCGCCGCCGCCGCACTCGAGCACGAGTGGGCGACGAATCCGCGCTGGGCTGGAGTACAGCGGAACTATACGGCCGCCGACGTGCTCAAGCTGCGCCCCTCGCTGCTGCCCGAGTCGACGATCGCGCGCTACGGCGCCGAGCGGCTCTGGAACGCCATGCAGGACACCGACTTCGTCCGCACCTTCGGGGCCGTGACCGGCGCACAGGCGGTGCAGATGGCCAAGGCCGGATTACAGGCGATCTACGTGTCCGGCTGGCAAGTCGCGGCCGACGCCAACACCGCCGCCCACACCTACCCCGACCAGTCCCTCTACCCGGTTAACAGCGTGCCCTCGCTGGTCAAGCGACTCAACAACGCGCTCATGCGCGCCGACCAGGTCGATCGACTCGAGGACCGCGCCAGCGTTGACTACTACCTGCCGATCGTCGCCGACGCCGAGGCCGGCTTCGGTGGACCGATCCACGCCTTCGAGCTGATGCGCAACATGATCGAGTCTGGCGCCGCCGGCGTCCACTACGAGGACCAGCTCGCCGCCGAAAAGAAGTGCGGTCACATGGGCGGCAAGGTGCTCGTCCCGACAGCGCAGCACGTCCGCACCCTGCAGGCCGCCCGGCTCGCCGCCGACGTGATGGACGTCCCGACGATCCTGATGGCCCGCACCGACTCCCTCTCGGCCACGTTGATGACTACGGACATCGACGAGCGCGATCGTGAGTTCATCACCGGTGAGCGCACCGCCGAGGGCTACTTCTCGGTCACCGGCGGCATCGACTCCGCCATCGCGCGCGGACTCGCCTTCGCCCCGCACGCCGACCTGATCTGGTGCGAGACCTCCGTGCCCGACATCGGTGAGGCTCGTGATTTCGCTCAAGCCGTACACGCTGAGTATCCGAACAAGATGCTCGCCTACAACTGCTCCCCCTCGTTCAACTGGAAGCGTCACCTCGACGATGCGACCATCGCGAACTTCCAGGAGCAGCTGGCCGACATGGGCTACCGCTTCCAGTTCATCACCCTGGCCGGCTGGCACGGGATCAACTACCACACCTTCAACCTGGCCAGCGGCTACCGCGACCGCGGCATGGCCGCCTACGTCGAGCTGCAGGAAGGCGAGTTCGAGGCCGAGGCCTACGGCTACACCGCGACCAAGCACCAGCGAGAAGCCGGCACCTCCTACTTCGACGAGATTCTGCTCACGGTCACCGGTGGAGACGCAGCCACCACGGCACTCAGCGGCTCGACCGAGTCCGCCCAGTTCACCGAAGAAGCCGTCGCCGCCCACTGAGCCACCGGCAACAGCCAACCAAAACGAAGCCCCGCCAACCGGCGGGGCTTCGCCGTTCCCGCTTGCCGAGGACAACTCAGACCCTGCGCTACCCTGCCTGACAAATCGCGACATCTCCGAGAGGACTCCCAAACATGACCAACAGCCCACACTTCGGCGTCATGGTTCCCCAGATCAAGCGCACCTGGAAAGAGACCCAGCGCGCCGCCTCCGCCTTCGAGGAAATGGGCTTCGACTCCCTTTGGGTCAACGACCACCTCTACGGCCCGCAGTCCCCCGCCATCCCCATGCTCGAGGCCTGGACCCTCGCCGCCGGCATCGCCGCCGTCACCGAGACGCCCGAAATCGGCACGCTCGTCACCCCCGTCGGCATGCGCAACCCCGCCCACACCGGCAAAATGATCGCCACTGTCGACAACATCGCCGGCGGACGCATCATCCCCGGCTTCGGCTCGGGCTGGATGGCCCGCGAGTTCTCCGACTTCGGCATGCCCTTCGTCAGCACCCGCGACCGACTGCGCCAGCTCGAAGAGGGCCTGCAGATCTTCAAGGGCATGTTCGACCCCGACCAGGACGAGTTCTCCTTCGAGGGAGAGTTCTTTCACACCGAGAACCTCGTCACCCAGCCCAAGCCACCGCGCGACATGCCGCTCCTCGTCGGCGGCGGCGGCGAGCAGGTCACCATGCGCATCGCCGCCCAGTACGCCGACATCTGGAACAACTCCGCCGGCGCACAGGACGACCTCGAGCACAAGGTCTCTGTCCTCCACGGCCACGCCGAGCGCCTCGGCCGCGACCCCGCCGAAATCCGCGTCTCTCAGCAGTGCCTGGTCACCATCGTCGAGGACGACGAAAAAGTCGGCCCCATGGTCGAGCGAGCCCAGAAGATCTTCGGAGGTCACATGGGCAACCCCGCCGGAGACATGGCCCTTACCGGAACTCCGGCCATGATCAAAGAAAGAATCGAAAAGCACGTCGAGCTCGGCTGCGACATGTTCATGATCGAATTCTTCGGTCGAGACACCATCGAACCAGCCCAAATGTTCGCGGAGACAGTAATCCCCGAGTTCCGCTAGCCCCCAGCCCCCTCCCTTCTGGTCCTCTCTCCCTCAGGTCACCTCTCCCAGAGGGAGAGGGTTAGGGTGAGGGTCTTCCGGACAGACCCTCGCAACCCAGACTCCGTGATACCTGCGCCTGCCGCGGGTATCTCGCCGACCTCACTCCCTCCTCCCCCTCGCAGGAGGAGGTGCCGAAAGCCTGCCCCGCACCTGATGCGGGGCAGAGCGAGTCCATCGTCCCTCACAGGAGACGAAACACGGCTCGTCTATCGTCTGAGGACCCACCCAACGCTAGATTCGCGACTGCACTGCAACAGGGGATTGGACGATGCCGAAGCCGTTGCTCCCTGTCGAATCACCTGTAGTTGTTGTCGACCGTGAGACCACAGTGTTGAGCAAGAATGACCGGATCCTCGAGGTTGCAGCGGTAACACTGGATCCGTTCACTGGCGAAGTCGTTGACGAGTATGACACCCTGATCAATCCGGAGCGAGATCCCGGCCCCACTTTCGTGCATGGCATTTCAGCTTCAATGGTTGAAGCCGCACCGACATTCCACGAAGTCGCGGCTGCGCTTGGCGAAGGCTGAACGATGCCGTTCTGGCGGGCCATAAGTTATCGTTCGATCGCCGGATGCTGCGCAACGAATTCCAGCGTCATGGAATCGAGCTAGATGTCGGAACCGGCATATGCACTTACCGGCTCAGTGGAGAGAAGCTGAGTGCCGCATGTGCTCGATTTGGTATCGAGATCGGTCAGCAGCATCGGGCACTTGCCGACGCCCGCGCCGCTGCTGAGCTATTGCGTGTGTTCGCTGACGATGTTGAACTTCGGTCTAGTGCTGCACAAGTCGGCCACGTTCCCTTCGGCCTGAACACGAGAACACTGAGACCAGAGCGCCTCGACGGAGCGACGAACGAAATGGTGAGAGTTGTCTCGCACGCGCGCTATCCCTGTTTCGACGAGGCCATCCTGCACTACCTCGATGCCCTGGACTGGGTCCTTGACGATCACATCATCGACGAAGAAGAACGAGCCGCCATGAGTGATCTGGGACAGAGCTACGGATTGTCCAACGAAATGATTGAAGAGGTCCACCGAGCCTACTTGGCGTCGATCATTGCTGCGGCAAGAGGAGACGGAATGATCACGGATGCCGAGCGTGAACTGATTGAGCCCACGAAGGCAGCCCTGATGATTGACGATGTAGAAGTGCCTCAGGTCACCGAACTCCCTGCAGCGGGGACCCTGTAGGACGGCATGAGAATCTGTTTCACGGCCGCGGTCGTCACTGGCGGTCGCGAAACTCCAAGGTCGACCCTAGAGGCCTTGGTCGCACAAGCCGGTTTGCAGCCGACAAGAGGTGTCGCAAAGCGCGGGTGTGACTTACTAGTCGCGGCCGACACATCTTCTATGTCGGGAGAGTCGCGCAAGGCACGTCAGTATGGAATCGCCGTGATGGCCGCGGGAGATTCCCTGATCGAGCTCGGAGTAGTGGGACGTTAGCCACACCAGCTGCCGCGGCTGATCGCCATTGCGATTCGCTCTCAGCCTCGAACACGCCGCCGCCACCCCCTAGCCACCAACCCCGACTCTGTCACCTCCACCACCCTCATCACCACTGACAGAACATCAGTCCGCATACAATCAATCTTGCCAGCCCGCCCGTCCATCAAGCGACGAAGCACCCATGACCAACCAGAGCGCCAGAGCCAAAATCCGGACGAACCAGCACAAATCCGGAAAAACCCAGACTAAACCCTCACAAAACCCACCAAAATCGAGAATAATCGCGACTCACCTGGACAAATCTGGACTTTTCCGGACATAAAATCCCCCAATCCTCAGCCCACAGCAGCACATCCACCCCAGACCCCCCCGAAATTCCCCCGCGCCCCGCCAAATCCTTACTCCGCCGGAGTCCGAGACTGCACCACGTACATCGGGTCGCTCCGACCCTTCGCCGGCGAGATGTCGTGCCACTGCGGCGTCTCAAACGCCCCCGAATAATGGAAATACGCCCCCACCATCTGCACATGCCCCTCGTCGCCCATCCCCTGCCACAACCGCACCGCCTTCGTCGGAAAACAGCGGTTCGAGAACGAAACAATGCACCCGCCACCCGGCCGCAACACTCGACCAATTTCCCGAAACACCTCCAACGGCCGCGTCAGATACTGAACCGAAACTGCAATCGTCACCACATCAAATTCGTCATCCCCAAACGGCAACACCGGGTCCGCATTCAGGTCATGCACCACCCACTCCGTCAGCTGAGGATTCTCCGCTAACTCTTCCGCATTCATCCCCAGCCCCGCCACGCGCTCCGACTTCAGGTCGTCGGGGTAGTGCGAGACCCACGACGACATCAGATCGAGCAGCCGGCCGTGCTTCGGTAGGAATCTGGCGTAGTGCTCGCGCAACGCGTCGATCGCTGCGTCGTCGATGTGGGTGACGAGTCTCGGCTGGAGGTAGAAGTTGGCATCGTCCGTTTCGTCGGCACGCCGAAAGTGACCCTCCTCAAAGGGTGGGTCACTCGGCGCGTCGTCGGGCATGAGCGGTTAGAACTTGGGCGGCTTGGGCAGGATGTACGCGGCCGAGAGGCCGAGCAGGATCGCCGCCATCGCGATGCCGATCACGATTGCCACGATCTGTCCGGCGTGCAACCCGCCGCCTTCGCTGGCGGCCAGCGCGAGCCCGCCGCTCAACAGCAGCGCGACGGCTGCTCCCAGCATCGCCAACAGCGTGCGCATGGTTAGAAGTCGGGCCGCAGGATTTGGGCCGCGTGGTCGGCCAGATGCCAGGTGGCCATGGCCATCAGCGCGCCCACCGGCGCAGCCGCCATACCTTCGCCGCCGGCTGTCTTGCCCAGCTCCTCGTCCTGCACGTAGTTGACCTTGGAGTCAAACGCCGCAGCGATGGCGTCGACCGCGGCCAGCGCGTCAGCCGGGTCGGCGAAGTCGGTGCTGCTCAGGGGGTTGTCAGGGCCGTCATAGCCGCAGGCGGCACAGATCCCAGTGGCGAACATCATCTCCGATGGGATCACGTGCTCCGCGACCTGGCGCGGCGACCATCCGGCCTCGCCGTCGTCCGCCGTCCCCTTGGCCGTCTCCCAATTGCCGTGCGCGGCAGAGCCGGCGATCGCGACCTTGAGCGCCGCGCGGGCGCCGGAGATTCCGGCGCGCAGATCGTCTGCTTGTGACATTGCTTCTCCTGTGTGTTCTGGCTCCGGCATCGTCTGCCGGATATGGGCAGCATAGGACAGCCCCCGTCTACGCTGACCCAGAGTGCGCAAACCTCAACGACGAGCGATGTAACGGGAGGAACCGGCCATGGCTTTTGGAATCGGATTGATCGGCGCGGGCGGCAACCAGAAACTGCGCCACATCCCCGGTTTTCGCGAAATCAACGACGTGGAGATCGTCAATGTGGTCAACCGCTCCCGCGCATCGGGCGAACGCGTCGCGGCGGAGTGGGATATTCCGAAGGTGTCGGAATCGGTCGAGGAGCTCCTGTCGGACCCGGCGGTTGACGCGGTCAGCATCGGCACCTGGCCCTACATGCATCTGGAGTACACGAGGGCAGCGCTCGAGAGGGGCAAGCACGTGCTCTGCGAGGCGCGCATGGCTACGAACGCGACCGAAGCCGAGGCGATGCTGGCGCTCGACCACGCTCATCCCGAACTTGTCGCGCAGCTCGTGCCTGCGCCGTTCGACTTCCGCCTGGGCAAGACCATCAAGCGGCTTTGCGAGGACGGTTCGCTGGGCAGCATCATCGAGGTCCACCTGACGCTGCTCAACGGCTCGGGCCTCGACGAGGCCGGCCCGCTGCACTGGCGGCACCGAAGCGACTACTCCGGACATAACATGATGCAGCTCGGCATCTTCAACGAGACGATCCAGCGCTGGCTCGGCGACACGACGCGGGTCACCGCGCACGCCCGGACGTTCGTGCCCAGTCGCGTCGATGAGGAAACCGGCGAGCGCTACAACATCGTCATCCCCGACAGTCTGGGCATCTTCGCCGACATGGCCAACGGCGCGCGTTGCACCTATCGGGTCAGCGCCGTGACTGAAGGTGCGCCGCAGCCGCCGAGCATCGACATTTACGGCTCCGAAGGCCGCCTCCGCTGGCGCTTCGGCGACACCGGCGAATGGGCCAAGCACGGGGATGAACTGCAAGAGATCCAGCCCGATCCCGGCACCGCCCACGACTGGCAGGTCGAGTACGACTTCATGCGCTCAGTCCGAGACGGTGCGCCGGTTGAACTAACAAGCTTCGCCGACGGAGTCCGCTACATGCGCTTCACCGATGCCGTCTGGGAGTCGTGGAACACGGGCCAGAGTCGGGATATCGAACCGCTCTAGCGGGCCTCGTAGCCCGCCAACCAGCCCCAGTCGGCAACACGAACAGCTATAGCGACGTCAGCCAGTCGAGCAGGATGCGGTTCAGCTCTTCCGGCTCTTCCTGCTGGGTCCAGTGGCCGCACTCTTCGATGTGGCCTCGGCTGAGGTTGGGAATCCAGTCTTCCATCCCTTCGGTCATGGAAGGGAGCAGGACCCCGTCCTTGCCGGCAGTGACCATCAGAGCGGGTTGTTCGATGTTGTTGCCATCGACGGCGGCATCCCAGTCCCAGTTGCGGCCG
This sequence comes from Dehalococcoidia bacterium, assembly GCA_034428415.1. GTDB lineage: Bacteria > Chloroflexota > Dehalococcoidia > Bin125 > Bin125 > Bin125. The sequence goes on along the minus strand of DAOUHS010000048.1, from coordinate 4,472 downwards.
TGGTTGCGGTACCAGTTGAGGCCGCCGCGGAAGCCGGTCTGTTCGAAGGCGTCAACAAAGGTCTGGAGGTCCTCCTCGGATAACATAATCGAACGCTCGGCGTCATCGGGCAGACCGACCAGCAGTCCGCCGCGATCGCGGACGCCTGAGGTCATGCCGATCACATCGAGCTTGTCCTCGGGCTTGGAGGTACGCAGCATCAAGGTCATCGTGCGCCTCACGTTGCCGCCCAGCTCCGCTTCGGCGACGCCTTCGTCCTGGAAGTACAGCTGATAGTCGAAGCGCCCCGGATCCATCTTCATTGCCTCGAGCGGATTGATAGGCGGCCGCCGCCCGGCGGGAGTGTTGATCCCGGCGACGGCGTTGCATCTATCTGGGTGGTGCTTGGCCATGTTCCAGACGACTGCGCCGCCCCAGTCGTGACCAACGAAGACGGCACTCTCGATTTCCAGGGCGTCAAGCAGCGCGACCATGTCGGCGCAAATCAGTTCCTGGGTAAAGTCCTCAGCGTTTGGCGGCGAGTCGCTGCCGCCGTAGCCGCGCATGTCGGGCGCGATCGCGCGGAACCCTGCCTCGGCCACGACCGGCAATTGGTGACGCCACGAATACCAGAGCTCGGGGAATCCATGGCAAAACACCACGGCCGGTCCCTCGCCCGCCTCGGCGATGTGCATGTTGATTCCCGTGGAGAGTTCAATCTGGGAGTGCGTGATCTCAGTCATGGTTGCCTCCATGTCCACTTGGTTGGAGCGCAAGAACAAGGTCGCGCGCTCGCATGATCATACGTACTGCCTGAGACACCGGATACCGTAGGCCCGACAGGAGGGCGCAGATGACGATTGAGACACCAAACTGGGCCGCGACCAATGCCGGCGACATCGAGCGCGGCGTCGATGAGTCGATGCGCACCGTCGATCGACTAGCCGATGAACTGGTATCTGTGCCCGACGGTCGACGCAGTTTCGAGAACACCGTGCTGCCGTTGGACGAGATTAGCAACGTGTTCACGCAGGCGTCAGGTTCCTTTGGATTCCTTTCGCAGGTCTCGGCCGACGAAGAGCTGCGCAACGCTGCCCATCGCCAGGAAGAGCGCCTGAGCGTGTTTGCCGCTGGGCTCGGCTTCCGTGAGGACATCGATCGAGCATTGAAGGCCTACGCCACCCGCGCTGAGCTGGAAGCGCTCCCTGACGACGCCCGTCGGCTCCTCGAGTTTGCTCTGCGGGACTATCGCCGCAACGGTCTCGATCTCGCGAAGCGGACTCGCGACGAGTTGCAGTCACTGCAGGAACGGCTAGTCGGCCTGGGGATTCAATTTCGCAAGAACATCGACGACTACGAGGACTACATCGAAATCGGTCGAGACGAACTGGACGGTCTACCGGATTCTTTTGTTGAGCGGCTGCGCACCGTCGAAGTAGATGGCGCCGTTCGTTATCGGGTCGGACTCGATTATCCGGAACTGCACCCGTTCCTCGACAGCGCGCATGATGGGGAGCGCCGACGGGAGCTGTTCCACAAGGACCACAACAAGTCGGCAGATACCAATGTCGAGATCCTGGAAGAGGCGCTGGGCGTTCGCGCATCCATGTCGAAGTTGCTGGGATACGAGTCGTGGGCGGCTTATGCGCTCGAGATCAAGATGGCCAAGCAGGCGGACGCCGTACAGGAGTTCTTAGTCGACCTTGAGGAGCGGTTGCAGCCGAAGCTGGCCAGCGACCTTGCCCGACTCTCCGAGGAGCAGGAACGCCGCACCGGAGTGAGTGGCCCTGTCGATATCGCCGATTGGCGCTACTACACCAATCAGGTCGTGCAGGAGCAGTACCAGGTCGATCCGTTCGAGGTCGCCGCCTATCTCCCGCTCGACGCTGTTCTGGACGGCATGTTCCGCATCTATGAGGAACTGGTCGGCGTGAAGTTTGTCCGTCGTGCGGACGTTGCAGAGACAGCCTGGCACAAGAATGCGCAGCCGTTTGACATCGTCGATCCGCATAGCGGCGACGCGTTGGCCCGCTTCTATATGGACCTCTACCCGCGTCGGGGGAAGTTCGGCCACGCGGCGGCGTTCACGTTGCGCGGAGGGCGGGGTCTAAGCGGCGACGGCTACCAGCGTCCAATCTCGGCGATCGTGGCCAACTTCACCAAGCCGACGGAGTCTTCGCCGTCACTCTTACGTCACACCGAGGTCGTGACGCTGTTCCATGAGTTTGGACACATCCTGCATCAGACGTTGACGACATCTCGGTACTCGCGATTCAGCGGCACGCGGGTCGAGCGCGACTTCGTCGAGGCGCCTTCGCAGATGCTGGAGCACTGGTGCTGGGAACCGGACGTGTTGAGCAGATTCAGCCGCCACTACGAGACAGGCGACCCGCTGCCGCCGTCACTGATCAAGCGGATGATCGAGGCGAGACACACATCCTCGGCAATCGCGACTTTGCGCCAGGTCTACTTCTCGAGGCTCGACCTGGCCTACCACACCGAGACCGGTTCCAGCACAGACACGATAGCCCGCGAACTGCACTCGATCACCGGCTTCCCCTTCCCCGAGGGCACACACTTCCAGGCCGGCTTCGGACATCTCTTTGGCTATGACGCCGGCTACTACGGCTATCTCTGGTCGCGCGTGTTTGGCGATGACATGTTCACCCGATTCGAGGCGCCCGGCGCCTCAGTCGCGGGAGTCGGCGCGGAGTATCGACAGCACATTCTCGAGCCGGGCGGTACAGCAGATGCTGATCAACTCATCTACCGTTTCCTCGGACGCGAGCCAAACGCCGACGCATTCCTGCGCGAGCTCGGTCTCTCGACGTAACCCTGCGACCGCGGCAAGACTGAATCCTGATCAGTACAGCAGGTACACTGCCGACGGAACTGCGATGCGGTTGTTTCGGCGAGGAGAATGAAGATGCCCACAATAGACAGCATCGAGCAGGCCAAGCAGCGGTTTGGCGAACTGCTCGAGGCTCAACAGGTTCGGGTAGACGCGATCAAAGCACAAGGCGAGCCGACCGACTTCACCGCACTCGACCATATCGAGATCGGTGTATTGGGCGGCGACGGGATCGGCCCATCAATCGCACACGAATCTCAGCGGGTTCTCGAAGCGTTGCTCGAGGATCAGGTCGAATCTGGGCGAGTCAGCTTCCGCACGATCGATGGTCTCACCATCGAGCGTCGAGCGGAGGAGATGGCTGCGATCCCAGAGGGTGTGCTCAAGGAAATTCACGAATGCGACGTCACACTCAAGGGACCAACTACGACACCGGAGCAGGGTGACGGTTGGCCGAACATCGAGTCGGCCAACGTGGCGATGCGCAAGGTGCTCGACCTCTATGCCAACGTTCGACCGGTTCGCGTTCCGGCTGAGGGCATCGACTGGACCTTCTTCCGTGAGAACACCGAAGACCTGTACGCAGTCGGCTCGGAGGGCTTCTCCCTCGGCGACCTGAACATCGATTTCAAGATTCTCTCCAACCCTGGTTCCGAGCGAATCATCCGCGCCGCATTCGATTACGCCCAGAGCAACGGTAAGAACTCGGTCACGGTCGTGACCAAGGCCAACGTGGTCAAGACAACCGACGGCGCGTTCCTCGACGCGGCGCGCAAAGTGGCCGAGGACTTCGAGGGGATCGAGTGGGAGGGCTGGTACATCGACATCATGACCGCGAAGCTGGTCGACCCTAAGCGTCGAACCAACTTCCAGGTCTTTGCGCTGCCCAACCTCTACGGCGACATCCTGACCGACGAAGCGGCTGAGTTCCAGGGTGGCGTCGGCACGGCAGGCGCGGGCAACATCGGCACCAAGACGGCGATGTTCGAGGCGATCCACGGCTCAGCGCCCCGCATGGTCCGCGAGGGCCGCGACATTTACGCCGACCCCTCCTCGATGCTGCGCGCCGGCGCGATGATGCTCTCTCACATCGGGTTCCCCGAGCTCGGCGGCAAGCTGGACAAGGCGATGGACCTCTGCGGTCAGTACGAAAAGGAACTCGTGATGACGGGCCGAGACACCGGCGCGACCACTGCCGATTTCGGAGACTACGTGCTGGCGACGGTCAACAGCTCCACGTTGGACGACCGCTGGACGGCCGCGATCGAGGCTGTCCGCGCCGGGTCGTAGGTTCCACCATGGCCGACCAGCTTCGAGTTGAGCGAGCTCGGGCGGAGCGTGCAGAAGCGGGGCGAAAGTCTGCCGTCATACGCGCCGATTCGCTCGAAGACCGCGCCCGGAAGGCGGAGAAACTGTCCCGCGACTTGCGGGTGCATTTGGACCGACTCGCCGATCGGCTCTCGACGGCCGGCGAGGAGGTCGAACCGCTGCGCAACGAGCTGCGCGATGCGAAGGCCGAGTTGGACTCAGTCAGGCGAACCGCCGAGACGGCGACGGCATCAGCGCAGTCGGCAAACGCGCAACTCGATGAGCTGCGAACGCGAGCGGAGTCGGCAGAACAGGAACGCGATCGGCTGCGGGC
>DAOUHS010000047.1:0-3573 GCA_034428415.1 Dehalococcoidia bacterium | reverse complement strand
TCGATCCAGGCCGCAATCTTGACCTGCCCATCCTCAAGACCACGCGCGCGCTCCAGCAGCGTGAGGTAGTCGTCGATCCGCTGGACATCGCGGGCAGACTCAATCTTTGACACGCTCACGCCGTCCAGCCAGGGCTGCACGATCGCGTCGAGTTCTTGCTCGATCAGCCCCGTGTCGTAGCCGTTGGTGCGCACGAAGACCTTCCGACCGTGCTTGGGAAAGTCGGGCAAGACTCGGCAGAGCAGGTCGCGCGCAGCCGGCTTGTCGTCCCAGGCGACCGAGTCCTCGAGGTCGAAGCAGAGCACGTCGGCCTCGGCGTCGCGCGCCTTCTCGATGAATCGTTCGCGAATCCCCGGCACCGACAACATCGATCGCATCACAGTGGCTGCCACTAAGAATCCTCCTCGTCTGCTTCTGTCTCCGGTTCAGGTCGGGCAAACGTCGCCCGTAGAGCTTCCAGCTCAGATGGATCCCCCGTCGCGCAGCCGCGGAAACCGAGTGAGGCGGCATATTCGGCGTCGGGAGGCGATCCGTAGACAACCGGCAGCTCGAATGCGGCCGCCGTCATGACGACCTGCGAGCTGGCCATGGCGACCGTCGGGCTGTCGGGCTGCACGCCCAGCGACTCGGCCAACTCCACGTGGTTGTAGGCGATCCAGGTCAACCGATCGGACGAGTCGCGCATTGCCAAGAGGCAGTCGGACATGATGTTGATGGCGCGCGGGTCGTGGAATCCGACCGCCATCGCGGTCAGGCCCGGGCGGATCTCTGCACGGATTTCGAGCTCCTCCAGCACGCCTTCGAGGTAGCGCAGCTGATCGACGCTGGCGACAGTCTGCACGGCGACTCCGTAGACGCCCGGCTGCAGGGCACTCTGCAGATACTTGCGGGCCAGCCCTGAGTCGAGCGGAGGAATGACGAGATAGACGGGCGGACCGAGTTGAATCGCCAAGGCCACGCGCTCGGTCGAGGCGGGGTACTCGCTCTCTTCCTGCGGGAAGACGAGGATGATCGCGTCGGCGTGTTCCAGCTCCGACTGATCGGGCAGGGGCGCGTCGGGCAGTACGACGAACAGGGCGCGGACGTCATCCATGGCCAGAATCCACGTTTCCGTCAGTTCGGGCTGAAGCTGGTGACCCGCTCGAGTAGCGCATCCTGCTGGTCGAACGGACCGACCACCGCAGCCGCGAGATTGTCCTCACGCAGGATTCGCAGCGCGACGCGCTGGATGTCGGCGGCTGTCACGGACTGATAGCCGGCAATCGTCTCCTCGACCGGCTCGATGAATCCGTTCGAGAGCAGCATCCCGCCGGCGCGGTGACACCAGCTCGCGGCGGCGTCAAGGCCCAGCCGGAAGGAACCGATCGCGTGCTCGCGGACTCGCTCGATCTCTTCGTCGGTGACCGGCTCGGCGACGAGTTTGCCCAACTCGTCAAAGACCACATCGACCGTCTCGAGCACGTGTTCATCGGTGACACCCGCCATGATCGTGAGATGACCGGCGTCGTCGAATGCGGACGGATGTGAGCCGACGGAGTAGGCAAGGCCGCGCTTCTCGCGGATCTCGGTGAACAAGCGCGAACTCATGCCTCCGCCGAGGACTTCGTTCATCAGGTTGAGTGTGTAGCGGTCGGGGTCGAGGCGGTGTATCGATCGCAGGGCCAGGGCAAGGTTGCACTGCTCGAGGTTGCGAACCTCAATCTGCGCCAGGTCGTCGGACATCATTGCGCCGGCTGGCTCGCGCGCGGGAGCCGCCGCGCTTGATTCGGCCGACCAGCCCGCGCCCCAGTGACGCTCGGCATATTCGACGACCTGCTCGCGCTCGACGTTGCCGGCAACCGACAGGACGATGTTCGAGGGTCGGTACCAGGTCTCAATGTGATTGGCGAGGTGCTCGCGCGCGATCGCGTCCACAGAATCGAGGTCGCCGGCGATCTCCCAGCCCAGCGGCTGCTCGCCGTAGGTCGCCTGGGTCAGCAACTGACCAACGCGTTGCCCTGGCTGATCGTGCGCGCGGCGGATCTCGGAGCAGATCACGGTGCGTTCGCGTTCGATCTCCGACTCGGCCAACAGCGAGTGACGGACCGAGTCAGTGAGCACGTCCATCGCCAGCGACAGCCGGTCGAAAGGCACGCGATTCCAGTAACAGGTCAGTTCCCGTGAGGTGAAGGCGTTCAACGATCCGCCGGCGCCCTCGATCGCGGCTGAGATCGCCGTCGGCTCGGGTCGCGACTCGGTGCCCTTGAACAGCATGTGCTCGAGGTAGTGGGACAGGCCCAGCGTGTCCCGAGCCTCATCGCGCGATCCGACGCCAACGTAGGCGGCCAACACCGCTGCCTGCGAATGCGGGATCGATGTCACCACGACCCGCAGGCCGTTCGGCAACACGTCGATCGTGGGCTCGACGGTGCCCCGGGCGTTGGATGTACTCGGCATGGGCTGTCTCAGCATACCCGCGCCTCCGTATGCTCAAGCCACCCCACAGCAGAGGGGCAGCAGAGCACGAGGAACAACTGGTGCAGGCATTCGTCGAGGCGCGCTATGAGTATCACTGGGCTCCGTTGATCGGCTGTCTCGTTGCCCAACTCGACCACATCGGAGCGCGCCAGCCGAGCTACGTGGTCGGCGCAACGACCGGGATCAGCTACCAACCGCCGCAGGACGCCGAACTGCCGGCCCTGCTCTCGGACGGCCTCTCCGCGCTGGGCGTCGCTCCGCAGATCACCGATCGGACATACCCCAATCGCCTGCAGCGCTTTCTCGCCCGACGACGGATCCGCCGAGAGTTACAGGCCGACCGGCCCGTCACAACCTATGGAGTCGGCGTCTCAGCCTTCGGCCCCGCCTGGGGACTGATCGTGGGTTGCGACGATGATCGCAGCGCCTGGCGACGCGATGGTCCAATGACCGAACAGGTCTCACCATGGCTGTCGGAGTCGGAGTTCAATGATTCACCGGTGCTGATCCTGATTGCCGCCACACAGGTCAGAGAACCCGGACCCGAGGACATCAAGCAGGCCTCAGTGCGAGCACTCGACCAGGCGCTGACTCGAGCCCGCCAGGACCTGCTCGACCGAATCTCGCTCCTGGACAGCGACATCGAGGTCGAGCCGCAGCAATACTCACACGAGGCCCAGGCCCTGGCCGCCAACTGGGGAGAGGCGGCCAACTTCTGGCGAGAGTTCCCCCACGCCGAGTACACACCAATCGCGCAACAACTGGCGGTGACGCTCTCCCGCTACGCGACCCTGTTTCCCTACCCAATGGGCGGCCAGCCAAACAATCCCGGTGTCCGAAGTGCAGCCGTCCACATTCTGCACGAGGCTGCCAGCGTGTTCGGCGCAGGCCATTGATACACTCCCAACCAACCAGCGATGGAGACCACGATGGCCATCAGCGTCAAACTCTTCATGACCCTCGTCCCGCTCTCCAAATCGAAGAAGTCCAGCATCTCCGTCGACTGGTTCGACGGCATCACGGCTCAGCACATTCTCGAGACCGAGGAGTTCTCCGAGCAGGACCAGGAAGCGATCGCGGTGGTGATCAACTCGGTCCAGGCGCAGCCGGACGACC
>DAOUHS010000046.1:0-14269 GCA_034428415.1 Dehalococcoidia bacterium | reverse complement strand
CGCACGAAGTTGTCCCAATCGGGATGCGGCAGCACGTAGCAACGTTCCTCGATGATCGATTGCAGCACCTGATCTGCCACGTTGGCCGGATCGATGCCGCCTGCGAGGAAGGCGTTGTAGGCCGCGGCTTCCCCTTCCGACCGTTCGCCCGCTCCGCCATACTCGTCGGGTCGATTGCGGTCGGCGTTCATGATCTCGGTCTGGACTGCTCCCGGACAAAGCACGGATGCGCCGATCTTTGAGCCGATTTGCTGCAGATTCTGGTGCAGGCCTTCGGTCAACGTGAGGACGCCGTGCTTGGAGACGCTGTAGGCGCTGCCGCCCGGGGTGATGCCGGCGACCGAGGAGGTGTTGACGACATGTCCTTCCTCGCCGTGTCCGACCATGTGGGGTAGGAACGTCTGCACGCCATAGAGCACGCCCCAGAAGTTGACTCCGATCACCCACTCCCAGACGCTGTCCTCGACATCCCAGATGTTGATCGCTTCATCGCCGAAGCCCATCGCGTCCTGGAAACTGAACACGCCGGCGTTGTTGCAGAGGATGTGGATGTTGCCGTAGCGCTCGATCGCTTCATCGCGTGCTCGCTCTAACGACGCGCGCTGCATCGTGTCGATGGCGACACCCATGACTGAGCGTTCCTCATGCTCCAGCCGCTGGACCTGCGCCTGGAGCGCGTCTTCCTGGATGTCGGCGAGTACGACGTTCATGCCTTCGGAGGCGAAGCGCTCGACCATTGCCAGGCCGATTCCGCTTGCGCCTCCGGTTACGACCGCCGTCTTGCCTGCAAACTCACGCATGATTCAGTTCTCCTATTGGTGTGAACGTCCGGTCAGACTTCCTGTCCCGCTGCTCTACGTCGGAACATCTCCTCCATGTCGACGGAGATCGGGGCTTGCCTGGCGAGGACATGCTCGACTCGGCCGAGGACGACATCGTCCCAGGCGGGATGGGGCAGGATGTAGCAGCGCTGTTCGACGATTGAGTCGAAGACGACATCGGCGACCTGGTCGGGATCCATGCCGCCACCGAGCATGAACGCGATCGCCTGTTCCTGCTCCGCGCTGCGCTCAGACTCGCCGCCGAACTCTTCGGGACGATTGCGTTCGGCGTGGCCGATGTTGGTGTTGACGAAGCCGGGGCAGAGGACTGAGGCGCTGAGATTCGCGCCCATCGCCTGGAACTGCTGGTAGAGCCCTTCAGTCATCGTCAACACGGCGTGCTTCGAGACGCTGTACGCGCCGCCGCCGGGCATCAGACCGGCCAGCGAGGCCGTGTTGACGATATGGCCCTCTTCGCCGTGCTCCAGCATGTGCGGGACGAACACCTGGAGACCGTAGAGGACGCCCCAGAAGTTGACGCCCATGACCCAGTTCCAAGTCTCGTCCGGCACCTGCCAAGTGCCCTGGACCCGGCCGTCGGGGAACACGCCGGCATCCTCGCCGCCGGCGACGCCTGCGTTGTTGACCAGGATGTGGATGTTGCCGAACTCGGCGATCGTCTGATCGCGGAGATTCTCCAGCGCTTCCCGCCGCATGGTGTCGACAACCACGCCGAGGACGTTGCGTTCTTCCTGCTCAAGTCTCACGACCTGCGCGTTGAGCGCATCCTGCTCGATGTCGGCCAGGACGACGTTCATGCCTTCGGCTGCGAAGCGTCGGGCGAATGCCAGACCCATCCCGCTCGCGGCGCCGGTGACCACCGCTGTCTTGCCGTCAAACTCGCGCATCACGTTTCTCCTGTCGTCGCTGATACTGCCTAGAGCTGTTCGCCTGCTGCCAGTCGGCGAGCCATATCTTCCGGGTCCAACTGGACCGGCGCTCTGCGCGCGAGGATGTGTTCCGCTCGTTGGCGAATGAACTCATCCCACGATGGATGCGGCAGGATGTAGCAGCGTTGTTCAACGATCGAGTCGAAGACCTGATCGGCGACCTGCTCCGGGTCCATCCCGCTGCTGAGCATCGCGAGCATTCCTTCCTGGACTGGTCCGCTTGGCTCGATCTGATCCCCGAACTCGGTTGGCCGGTTGCGTTCCGCCCGCCCGATGTTGGTGTTGACCAGACCCGGACACAAGACTGAGGCGCTGAGTTTGGTGCCTATAGCCTCGAAGCTCTGGTAGATGCCCTCGGTGAGTGCGAGTACCCCGTGTTTGGAGACGCTGTATGCGCCACCGCCCGGAATCAGACCCGCCAGCGAGGCCGTGTTGACGATGTGCCCGTCCTCGCCGTGACCCAGCATGTGTCGGATAAACACCTGGCAGCCGTAGAGCACGCCCCAGAAGTTGACCCCCATGACCCAATCCCAGGTGGTGTTGGGAACGTCCCAGGGCCCCTGGATCAGGCCGTCCGCGCCAGTTCCGGCATCGTCGAGTCCGCCCACGCCAGCGTTGTTGCAGAGGATGTGAATGTTGCCGAAGTGGTCGATCGTCTCGTCGCGCAGATTCACAAGCGTCTCGCGTCGCATCGTGTTGACGACGACGCCGAGGACGTTGCGCTCCTCCTGCTCAAGCCGCTGGACCTGAGCGTTGAGCGCGTCCTCCTCAATGTCGGCGAGGACGACGTTCATGCCCTCGGCGGCGAAGCGCCGAGCGAAGGCCAGCCCTAAGCCGCTCGCCGCGCCCGTGACCACCGCCGTCCGGCCAGCAAACTCGCGCATGCGCTCCTCCAGGCCAATAGCGCCCCGAGTGGGGCAACAGACTGGCAGGCAGTCTACGGACTACTGCGGCTGCTGGCCGAAGAACTCGAATAGTGGCGGGTACTTGTTGATGTCGGCGCCGCCATTGAGCTGCACGGTCTGTCCGGTCATCAGCGAGGAGGCGTCGGAGGCGAGCCAGAGGGCGAGTTGGGCCACATCGTCGGATTCGCCGAGGCGTCCGAGGGGGGCTTCAGCGGCGAAGGCGTCTTCGAGGCCGGGCACATCGCGCAGGCCTTCGGTCAGGGGGGTGCGGATCAGGCCGGGTCCGATGCTGTTGACGCGGATGTCGTGACGGCCCAGCTCCAGGGCCGAGACTTTGGTCAGCATGGCGACGCCGGCCTTGGCCGAGCAGTAGGCGGCCAGCCCTTCGGTCGCCTGGATGCTGTTGAGCGAAGCGGTGTTGATGATCGAGCCGCCGCTGCCCTGGTCGATCAGGTGTTTGGCCTCGTGCTTGATGCAGAGGAAGACGCCGGTGAGGCAGATATCGATCACGCGTTGGAACTGGGAGAGGGGATAGTCCTGGATCGGGGACCAGCCGCCGATGCCGGCGTTGTTGAAGGCGACGTCGAGTTTTCCGAAGCGTTGAACGCACGACATAACCATGTTGGAGACATCATCCTCGTTGGTCACGTCTGCCGTGATGGCGATCGCTTGTGAACCGATTTCGCGAGCGGCCTCGGCTGCGCCGTCGGCGTTGCGGTCGGCGATCGCGACCTGGGCGCCCTCCTCGGCGAAGCGCCTGGCTGCGGCCAATCCAATTCCCGAAGCGGCACCGGTGATGAGCGCGGCTTTGCCGTCTAGCTGTCCCATGGGTTGCTCCTGTCGATCTGGCTTACCGATCCTGAATCAGGCGGCGTCTCCGCGGTTGCGGCGGGCATGTCAAATGCGGTCGGGTTAATCGGCGCGGGGTTGGCGTAACTGCGATTCCAAGATGTTGAATCCCGGGGGCAGTTCGTTGACCGTGATCCCGCCGTCGACATAGAGGAGCTGACCGGAGACCCAGGGGCTGGCGTCGCTGGCCAGGAAGAGGGCCATCTGGGCGATGTCGTTGGGCTCTCCCAGCCGGCCGAGCGGTGTGGCGCCGATCATCGCTTCGTCGAAGCCGGCCACGTCGCGGGCACGCTCGGTGAGCGGTGTCTTGGTGTGGCCGGGACCGATGGCATTGACGCGGATGTCGTGTTCGCCCAGCTCCAGGGCCGAGACTTTGGTCAGCATGGCGACGCCGGCCTTGGCCGAGCAGTAGGCGCCGAGTCCCTTGGTGGCCTGTGTTGCGTTGATGCTGGCGGTGTTGATCAAGGAACCGCCCGCGCCCTGGGCAATGAGTTGCTTCGATTGGTGCTTGAGGCAGAGGAAGACTCCGGTCAGGCAGACGTCGATGACGTGCTGGAAATGGCTCAGCTCGTGATCGTGGATTGGCGCAGTGCCTGCGATACCAGCGTTGTTGAAGCCGATGTCGAGGCGTCCGAATCGGTCGACGCAGGTCGCGACCATCGACTGGACGTCGTCCTCGTTGGTCACGTCGCCACTGATCGCGAGCGCGCCGGGACCGATTTCGCGGGCGGTCTCGCTGACGAGGTCGGCGTTTCGGTCGAACATTGCGACCTGCGCGCCCTCGCTGGCGAAGAGCTGGGCGGTGGCCAGCCCAATGCCCGAAGCCGCGCCTGTAATCAGCGCGACTTTGCCATCCAGTGCTCCCATACTCCGCCTCCTTTGCTGTGTTCCGGGTTGTTCGCAACGTACGATATCGCTGATTGCAACGCCTTAGTTTCTGACCAACGAGCAGCGGTCAGGAGAGGAGACGACGATGCCCGATCACGAGCAGTTGCTTCGCGACCCGGTCGGGGTGGCGCGTGCCGTCTGGAATGACACTGGTTGGCGATTCGTCATCCTTACATCACTGCTGATTTTCCTGCTGGAGACGATCGGCGACCTTGCGAATGTTGATCAACAGCCGATCTGGTGGGGCGCAGAGCTCTTGACGGCCGTGGTGGTCGCCCGTGTTCTGACGCTGCGGCCGTTGCGCGGACGGCTGAGCGACGTCGAGAACATGACCGTTGCGCTCGCCGTCCTCGGACTGATGATGTGCGAATACATCATCGCGTACTCGTCGGTCGCGCCGAGCTTCACGGCCGAGCCGATTTTCTGGCCATTCTCGTTGGTGCTGATCCTGACGGTGGTCGTGGCGAGGATGCTGGCTCCGTACGCGACCCGTCCGCTGGTGATCTGGGTGCTGGTCTTCTCGTTTCTACAGTTCTGGCTGAACCTGGCGATCTGGCAGGCCGATGCCAGCTTCCCCTCGCCGGCCTGGACCTGGGCCGGTGCGCTTGCGGTGTTCGCCTTGATTGCCCGTTGGATCGCGGGGAAGGGGATCGACGGGCCGATCGTCAGTCCGCTCAACGTGGCCCTGGTACTGTTCGTCTTCCTCGACTGGTGGATGGAGTTCGGCCTCGATGAGAGCGGCGTCGGCGCGGGCTGGTTGGGGGAGGACCTCTATTGGCCCTGGATCCTGGTCAATACCGGGCTCGCGACCGGCGTCGCGCTGGTTGCGCCTCGCGTCTGTGAGCTGATCGCTCAGCAACCTGCAGACGACTAGTCGGGCACGCGCAGAGATCTGCGCGGCGAGCGCAGGAGTGCCGAAGACGGTCGGGCTTCGGCCTGGGTCAGTTCTCCCGCGCCCCTGCCGCAACGGCGGCGCGGTTCTCGTGCGTCGTGTGCGGAGGGATCGAGCAGCCTCCGGTGACGAAGACTCTCGTGTTGCCGACTCCGGCCGCCTGGGAGGCCTGGGCTTGAATCTCAGCAGGGCTCAGGTCTCCCAGACCAGTTCGGCTGACGCCACCCATGACGGCCTTGTCGGTCTGCGACCAGACGTCGGCGAGGCTGGCGTTGGTGTCGTGGCGGTCGTCCCAGTTGAAGGCGTGGACCGGGTAGTCGAGCACGTCGGCCAGCATGTTGTTGGTGTGGCAGACGTGGAGGATGTTGAACTGGGCGTCGCGGATGGCGTCGAGGACCTGGAGATCGTAGGGGCGGCCGAACTCGCGGTAGAAGTCGGGCGTGGAGTTGTCGTGGCTGGCCCACTGCAGCGGCGCGTAGAAGACGCCGGAGGCGCCGGCGTTGATGTTGGCCCGGCTGTAGTTGATGATCGTCTCGGTCACTCTGGCGATGGCCGAGTGGACGGCGGCTGGAGCTTCGCGCGCTGCCTGTTTGAACGCCCGAGGATGTCCAAACATCAAGCCCACGGTGGCCATCGGCGAGAACACGGTCTGGACCACGTCGACTTCGCCCTTGGTGCGCTCAACGACCAGGCGAGTGGACTCGATGTGTTCGCCGAAGACGCCGCGCTCTGCGTGAACCGCGACGACATCGTGGAGTTCGTCGAGTTCGTTCAGGGCGGGGCTGAGCAAGGTCTGATTGGTCTGTTCCTGCGGAGGCTGATAGACGGCGCCCCAGGCCTCGGGGAACATCGACCAGCGGGGATTGATCTTGATGAAGTCCCAGTCGTAAGCCTCGTATTGTTCGCAGGTCGCCCCGACGAGTTCGTCGTTACTCCACTCGCGCAGGAAGTCGTGACCCCAGAGTGAGGCAGGGGCACGGTCGACCGGCTCGCCCGACGCTGCGGCGCGAACGCGTTCTCGTTTCGTCATTTCGGTCATGAGTCTGTCCCTTCCAGGGCTGTGTTGGCGGCGGTTGCGCCTTGCCAATCGACACTGAACAACTGGATTGATTCGCGGAAGCCGCGAAGTTGATGGACGCCGCGGTCCTGGAATTGGAACTTTCGGCCCTGTAACAGTCCGTGTACCAAGGCTGAGACGAGGATCTCGCCGCCGAGCGCCATTGACATGATTCGTGCTGCCTGATTCACGGTAGCGCCGTACAGATCATCCGATTCGGCGATCGGTTCGCCGGCGCTGAGCCCAATCCTGACATAGACATCGCTGTAGCGGTCGTGATTGGCCAGTTGACTCTGAATCTGCACGGCGGCCTCCACGCCCGCCGATGCCGCGCTGAACCAGGCCAGCACACCATCGCCCATGGTCTTCACCTGTACGCCTTGATTCTCGCGAATCGCGGAGAGGGTGAGCTGTTCGATCTCCCGCGTGATCTCCCTCGCTTCGTCATCGCCGAGTCGGTCGACCATCGATGTCGAACCTTCAATGTCAGTGAAGAGCACGGTCCTGGTCGCTTGTCCGGCAGTCTGGGAAGACTGGTCGATGCCGATGAATTCCTCGAGCGCTTCGGCGATCTGGCCAATGGTCGACGCGCCATCGACCAACACAGGAGTGTCGTCGTTCGCGACGATCAGCCGCGCGCCGCGGATCATGCGGGCCCACTCCCGGCCCAGGGAACCGTATCCTCCGTCGAATCCATCGCCCTCGGAGGGGATGGAGATCAGCGCCGGTATCTCGACATCACGCAACTGATCTCGCAGATCGAGGTCCCGCATCTCTCGGACCAGGCCGAACAGTCGGTTGATCGACGGATAGCGGTGCATCGTCTGCGACAGGTTGCGCAAGGTGGCTTCGTCGGCCGTGGGGGCAATCATGGTGAGCAAGGCACGCCTTGCCGCTTCATCATGATGTTGCCAGCCCAGCCGCAGCAGGTTCTCCACGGTACCGTCGATCAGATCGCTGACTCCGCTTTGCTGGATCATGCCTGAGCGGTCGCCACCCATCGGGATCGGCAAATGCAACATCAGGTGGGTGTAGCGCTCCGGTTCGTTCAACATCGCAATCACGGCGGCCGGCGTCCCAATGTAATAGCCCATTAGGGCGACGCGCGGCTCACCCAGCTCATTGACGACGGCCTCCAGGTCCATCGCCTCATCGTGAAACGAACCGAACACACCATCGCGCTCCGACAGGCCGCAGCCGCGCGGGTCGAATCGGATCACGCGGAACGACTGGGCGAGTCGCGCCCAGATACCACCCGGCTCCCAACCGAGGTTGAGCGGCAGCATCGGCCCTGTCGACACGACCAGCGGTTTGCCTTGGCCATGTTGCACCCAGGCGATATCAACATCGTCCTCGGTGCGCGTGTATTGGACAGGTGGAGTGCTCATGATGCAGCCACGATCAGTTGATCAGATTCCCTGGATCATCCCGCCGTCGATAATGAACTCTGTGCCGTTCATGTATTCCGAGTCGTCGGAAGCGAGGAACAGGGCCAGCTTCGCCACTTCCACTGCCTCGGCAATGCGGCCGTACGGGATTCGACGGACGAGCTGCTCGGTGAGTCCCTGCTCGATCGCCGGCAGTTGGTGCAGCATCGGCGTCTCGATCAGGCCGGGATGGATCGAGTTGACCCGAACGCCCGAGGGCGCGAACTCGCTCATGGCCACCTTGGTCATGCCGCGGACCGCCCACTTGGATGCCGAGTAGGCCAATGAACCAGCCCCGCCGCGCATTCCGGCGATCGAGGAGATGTTGATGATTGAGCCGGAGCCCGCCTCACACATGGCCGGTCCGACGTGCTTGAGACCGAGGAAGACGCCTACCTGATTGATATTGATGACCTCCATGTACTCCTCGACCGACAAACTGGCGATCGGTGACTGGCGGTAGATGCCTGCGTTATTGATGAAGGCGTCGATCTTGCCGTAGTCCTCGAGCACATCCTGGACGACTGCGAGCCACTCGTCCTCTCTAGTGACGTCGTGATGCAAGTAGCGAATGCTGTCGCTGGTTGAGGCCGTGGTCTCACCTTCGGAGTCCAGCACATCGGTGATCACCACCGTGGCGCCCTCCTCGGCGAACAATGTCGCCTCGGCCGCGCCCTGACCGCGGGCGCCTCCGGTAATCAATGCAGTCTTGCCATCAAGTCGTCCGGCCATACAGTCACGTCCTTCCGGAGTTCAACCATTCGTTGGAGACACAGGCTAGAGCTTCGCAACAGGCGAGCACGTTGCTCCGGAGGAAGCACCGGATCGGCCCATTGCCGCGACCGAATTCAACAGTCAAATGCCCTGGATCATGCCGCCGTCGACGACGAACTCGACACCGTTGATGTATTCCGAGTCGTCCGAGGCGAGGAACAGCGCCAGGCGCGCAACCTCCTCCGCTTCGGCAAGCCGGCCGTAGGGAACGCGGCGGATCAAGGCGTCCGAATTGCCCTGCTCGATGGTCGGATGCTGCTCCAGCATCGGTGTTTCAATCAATCCCGGATGGATCGAGTTGACGCGCACGCCGGACGGGGCGAATTCGTTCATCGCCGTCTTCGTCATTCCGCGGACCGCCCACTTGCTCGCCGTGTAGGCGACCATCGTCGCCGGGCCGCGCATTCCCGCCACGGACGAGATGTTGATCATCGAGCCCGATCCGGCGGCTGCCATCAGCGGACCAACATGCTTGAGGCCGAGGAAGACCCCGACCTGGTTTACGTCGATCACTTGGCGGTACTGGGCCAAGGAGGTCTCAGCGATCGAACCGTGGCGGAAGATGCCTGCGTTGTTGATCAATGTGTCAATCTTGCCGTAGTCCTCGAGCAGATCCCGAACTACTGCGATCCATTGGTCTTCATCGGTCACATCGTGATGCAGGTAACGAATGCTGTCGCTCGAGGCGGCGGTTGCCTGGCCAAGCGAGTCGAGCACGTCGGTTATCACCACCGTCGCGCCTTCTTCAGCGAAGAGTGCCGCCTCAGCCGCGCCCTGGCCCCGGGCCCCGCCGGTAATCAACGCGGTCTTGCCGTCAAGTCGACCGGCCATGCAGAAACGCCTTTCACCGGCTTTTCGATGGAGTGGAGTCTCAGAGTAGTGCTCCCCAACATCAGGTAGAACTATTGCGGGGGAAGCATCACATACGTGCCGTTGCCGTGGCCGATGTGGCGACCCTGATGGTCGTAGAGGTCGACCGAGCAGTGACTCAATGTGCGGCCGCGACGGATGACTTCTGCGCGGGCGCGGATGATGTCGCCGTCCAAACCTCGAAGCCAGCGGAACTCCGATTGGGCCGTGATCACGCGCTCGCCCTCAGCCTGGATCGTGCCCAGCGCACCGCCCATGGCAGAGTCGGCGACCAGCAGCCAAACGCCGCCGTGGACAATGCCGTAGAGATTGTGGGTCTTGGGTGAGGCGGTCAGCGTGATTTCGCACCAGCCGTCGCCGGCGTCGCTGAAGCGGTAGCCGAGCTCCTGGAAGAGCGTGACCGCCTCCATGTCGCGCAGCGGCGGGTAGCGCGCGAAGATTTCTGCGGAGCTCAGCGCCATCTAGGTGTTGCGCGCTCAGTCGCGGCTCAACTCAGCGGCGTGCTCGGCGATGTGTCCGCCGAGAAAGCCAAACGAGCTGGCGACGGTCATCGGTTCGCCCAGGAAGTCTCCGCCGTTGCCCCACTCATCGTCGCCGACAGTGTCGATCACCCCCTGCGTGGCCGCGAAGCCCTCATCGAAGAAGGCGAGCACTGATTCCGGCGTCGCGCCCCGTGAGCGGATGCGGACCAACCAAAGGCTGACCAGGTTAAGGACCGCCATCAGCGGAGCGGGCGGGTTCATACTCTTGTTCTGGCGCAGCCGCGAGACACGGAGCTTGGCGCCACCCGCTGTTAGGGCGATGTGCCAACAGAGCTGACCGTTTGTCCAGCCGGCGTTGTCGCTCCGACGACTCCACTCCTCTGTGGACAGCCCCAAGACAAGTTCGCGGAACTCTTCCCGTGCTTGCGCCAACGCGGCGCGAGCTTCTTCGGCATTCGTGATTTCTGACATGTCGTCCCGTCTCAACTAGATCCCGGCGTACCACTCGCGGATCGCTTCGCCGATCTCGTGCGGCGAGTCTTCTTGCACGAAGTGGTTCCCGGCCACGGTGACCTCGGTCTGGTTGGGCCAGCTTCGGCAGAACTCTCGCTGCGCGCCCTGCAGAATGGCGCCCGGTTCGGCATTGACAAACAGTTTGGCAATGTGAGTCGACTCATCCGAGGAAAGGAAGTCGGCGTAGCTCTGCGCGATCTCTGCCACATCGGCCGGCTCGCCATCGATAGGAATCTCGCGCGGCCAGGTCAGGGTCGGTCGGCGCGATTCACCCTCTTCGAGGTACGGCTGTCGGTAAACTTCCATCTCCTCCTCGGTCAGGCCGCGTAGGACGCTGCCGGGGAGAATGCGCTCGACGAAGACGTTCTTCTCGATCACCATCGACTCGCCCGCCTCCGAGCGCATGCCCTGGAAGATGCGAGCCGCCGCCTCGGGCCATTCGTCCCACGTGACCGGCCGGACGATCGCTTCCATGTAGACAAGTCCCTTGACCCGGTCGCGGTGCCGATTGGCCCAGTGGAAGCCCAGCGCCGAACCCCAGTCGTGGATCACGAACGTGAGGTTGTCGCCCAGGTCCATGCCTTCAATCCACGCGTCGAGCCAACCGGCGTGGTCGACAAAGCGGTACGAGCCGCTCGGCGATGAGCCGGAGACACCCATCCCGATCAGGTCGGGCGCCAGGCAGCGAGCCGAATCAAACAGGTGCGGCATGATGTTGCGCCACAGGTAGGACGATGTCGGGTTGCCATGCAAGAACAGGATGGGATCGCCATCAGGGTTGCCCTCGTCGACGTACGCCATGGTGGTTTCGCCGATGGTCAGACGCTTGCGCGGGAACGTGTCTTCGGCGGAGATATCGGGCATGGTCACTCCAGGAATGTATGAATGGTTGGGAATCAGTTCGCAGGCGAGCCAAGGATAACAGCGAGAGCGGTTACCCTTCGCTCAGCACAGCAGCGCCTGCGCGATCACGAACGGGGGCACGATGACAGTCTCAGGCATGGACCACATCGCAATTCCCGCCGGCGATCCGGAAGCCCTGATGGGCTTCTACCGCGCCCTCGGATTCACCATCCTGCACGAAGCCGAATGGCGCAGCGGCGACTTCCCCGCCTTCGCCATCGCATGCGGCGACCAGAAAATCAACGTGCACGACCCGAAACTCTGGCAGAATCCCGACTTCGATCTCCGAGGTCCGACGGCGGAGCCGGGCTGCGGTGACTTCTGTTTCGTCTGGGACGGGACCCCCGAGTCGGCGTCGGCGGCGATCGTGTCAGCCGGCGCTGAAGTCATCGAGGGCCCGGCCGGCAGAGTCGGCGGACGAAGCGCTGGCACGGCAGAGGGCGTCAGCGTCTACACCCGCGATCCCGACGGCAACCTGGTCGAATTGATTTCCTACGGCGACTAATCGAACTGGAGCAGATGCATGGAGTTCTTCGAGGTCATCCAGACCGCCCGCGCCATGAGGCGCTACAAGCCCGATCCGATCCCCGAGGATGTCCTCGTGCAACTGATTGAGGCCGCGCATCTCGGTCCGAGCGGGTCGAATCGGCAGTCACGACATTGGGTTGTCGTCCGAGATCCTGAGGTCAAGCAGCAACTCGCCGACCTCAACCGGGCCGGCGTCTCGATCTACCTCGAGAACAACCGCGATGGCGCCAATCCGCACGTTGACCAGGGGCGTCGAGAGCGCTTCCTGGCCGCCGTCGAGCACCAGATGAATCATCTGCACGAAGTTCCCGCGATCGTGATCGCCTGCGCGGACATGGTCCGCGCTCCGCAGGGCACATTTGGCGAGGGTGCAGCGGCTGCGACGGAGGTCTGGGGCTCAGTCCAGAACCTGCTGCTCGCCGCTCGCGCACTCGAGGTCGGCAGCGTCCCGACGACGCTCGCCTTCATCGGCGATGGTCGCGAGAAGGCGCAAGCGGTCCTGAACCTGCCCGACCACATCCTGCCGATGGTCCTGATCCCGCTCGGCTGGCCGACCGGCAACTTCGGTCCGATTCGCCGCCGCCCGCTGGACGAAGTCCTGCACTGGGATCGCTACGAGCACAAGACAGAGTCAACTGACAGGGCGAGGGTATGACGACCGCAACAAGCACAAGCGAGCTCCGCATGCCTGCGGACGTGGGCGGATTCACCATCGCCAAGTCCTTTGAGGTCACGGCGCGGAGCATCACCGCCTTTGCCGGAGGCGTTGATGACTTCAATCCCGTCTACTTCGAGGACGACCGCCCGGAGGGACTGGTCGCGCATCCCGGAATGGTTTTCACCTGGCAGTGGAATAGCCGCTTTACGCCCGATCGAGATCTCGACCTCCAACTCGTGCGACGCGGTGTCCAGTCCTCGTTGGACGTGAGATTCAATCGTGCCGTTCGCGAGGGCGACATCATCAGCTGCCAGGGGCAGAGCATCGCCGTGAAGCAGGTTCGCCCGGGCGTGCTCAGCACGCAGCGCTTCACATTCCGGGACAGCAGCGGAGAGACCGTTGCGGTCATGGACAGTAGTGGCATCACTCGGGGAGCCGAGCTTGACGGCGATGAAGCCGAACTGGAATCCACGCCGCCGCTGCCGCAGCGTTCGACAGACACAGATACCCCTGTCTGGACTACGACCTTGCCGATCGATCCGCAAGCGCCCCACGTCTACACCGAGTGCGCCGACATCTGGAACCCGATTCACACCGAGCGCAAAGTCGCATTGGCCGCCGGCCTGCCCGACATCATCCTGCACGGCTCGGCCAGCCTCCTCATCGCGCTGCGGGAAGTGATCAATCGAAATCTCGGCGGAGACCCAACCCGAGTCACCCGCTACGCCGGCCAGTTCCGGGGCATGGTCATCCCCGGCAAAGACGTCACCGTCAATGCACTCGAGGTCCGAGACGAAGGAGACCGAGAGGTCATCTTCTACGAGATGCGCAACCACCAGGGCCAGTTGGCAATCGCAAACGGCGTCGTGGTTGCGAGCTAGTTTCGGACTACAGTCCCCGCTTCACGTGGGGACCCGCTCGGCCGGCAGGGTACTCGCCTCCGGAAACGCCTTCGTCCACGCCGCATTCCCAGTCCCGGCCACCGAGCCGGGACCCGCTTGGCAGACAGAGAGTTTGCGCGCTTGGCTCCTTGACACACAGCGCAAGGAGTTGGCCCCCGCGTAAAGCGGGGACTGGGAATCGCTAGTCGCTGACGGAGTACCGCTCCAGAGCCTCAGGCAAGAACTCAAACCCCAGACCCGGAGTGTCCGGCAACACGAGTCGACCGTCCCGAACCTCAGTCTGCCGATCGATGATGTTGCGGAAGTTGTGCACCTGGTCGTCGGGGAAGAACTCGACGTAGGTGGCATTCGGCGACGACGCGACCAGGTGACGGTGCAGGTCATGGAACCAGTGAGGACAGATCGAAACGCCATATGAGGCGGCCGTGTTCGCAATGCGCCGAAACTCGGTCACCCCGCCCAACACCGCCGCGTCGGGCTGCAGGATCATCGCTGCATCCTGGTCCATCAGATCCTTGAACCGCCAGCGACCGACCTCGATCTCGCCCGTCGCAATCGGGACGCCGGTGCGCTGCGCGAGTTTCGCGTGCAGATTGATGGCATCAGGCGAGAACGGCTCCTCCATCCAGTACGGGTTCGACGGCTCATACGCGGCCATGTAGCGCAGTGCGTCTTCAAGGTTTGACCAGGCGTTGTTGGCGTCGAGCATGATGTGCACATCCCGCCCGACCGCCTCACGCGCTGCCTGCATCCGAGACGCTTCCTCGCGCACCGACAGACGCCCAACCTTAATCTTGACCGCGTCAAAGCCCATCTCGACGTAGCCCAGCAACTCCTGCTGCAGACCCTC
>DAOUHS010000045.1:0-8953 GCA_034428415.1 Dehalococcoidia bacterium | reverse complement strand
GGTCGTACTCAAGCGTGTTCACATCCAGCCGCGCGCCGACCTCTTCGACCATCGCCCGAGTCGTCTGCGTTGTGTGTTTGACGACCAGTCGGTCCCGGGCTCGCAGCGGCACGCGTTCGCTCATCCAGCAGATATGAGCATCGATCGAAGTCGCCGCAATCGGCGGGTGGTCCGCAGCGACAATCATCGAACCGCGCCGCACGTCGAGCTGGTCCGCCAGCCGCACCGTCACCGCCATCGGCGGCGAGGCTTCTGCCAACTCCTGATCGAACGCGTCGATCCCGGCGATCGTGGTCTCCGCTCCCAACGGCATCACCTTGACCCGATCCCCAACCCGAAGCACGCCCGATGCCAACGTGCCGGCGTAACCGCGGTAGTCGTGGTGCGAGTCTCGCAGCGGCCGGATCACATACTGCACTGGAAACCGCGAGGCGTGGTGCTGCGGCGGATCAGCCGCTTCCAACGTTTCCAGCAACTCCAGCAGCGGCGGACCCGGATACCAGGACATCCGCTCCGACGGCTCCACCACCCAGTCGCCAAACTTGGCCGAGATCGGGATCGCTTGCACATCGGTGATGCCCATGCGTCCGGCGAATCGAGTCAACTCCTCGGAGATCTCGTCAAACACCGACTGGTCCCAGCCGACCAGGTCCATCTTGTTGACGCACAGCACGAAGTGGCGAATGCCGAGCAGGCTGGAGAGGTAGGCATGCCGCCGAGTCTGCTCAAGCACCCCCCGGCGCGCATCAACAAGCAACAGCGCAGCATCGGCCGTCGATGCGCCGGTCACCATGTTCCGCGTGTACTGCACGTGACCCGGAGTGTCGGCCAGGATGAACTTGCGTCGCGGCGTCGAGAAGTAGCGGTAAGCCACATCGATCGTGATGCCCTGCTCCCGCTCCGACCGCAGACCATCAGTCAGGTACGCAAGATTGACATCGTCCTCACCCCGCGTGCGCGAGGTCCGTTCAATCGCCTCCATCTGGTCAATGAATGTCTGCTTCGAGTCAAACAGCAGCCGACCAATCAGTGTCGACTTCCCGTCATCAACCGACCCCGCCGTCGCTAGCCGCAGCAACGTCCGACGGTCGGGACCAAGCGGATCTTCATGTTGGGTTGGGGCGAGCGTTGTCACTAGAAATACCCCTCACGCTTGCGATCTTCCATCGCCGCCTCCGAGAACCGGTCGTCGGCCCGTGTCTCCCCGCGCTCGGTGATCCGCGTCGCTGCAATCTCCGCCACTACCGATTCCAGTGTCTCCGCCTCGGACAAGACGCCCGCTGTGCAAGTCATGTCGCCGACGGTACGGAATCGAACCTTGGCATCGAACGGATCCTCGCCGGGCAATCGAGAAACAAAGTCCGATGCCGGGAACAGCATCCCGTCGCGCTCGAACATCGGGCGCTCGTGAGCGAAGTAAATCGAGGGAATCTCAAGCTCCTCGCGCTTGATGTACTGCCAGACGTCGAGCTCGGTCCAGTTCGACAGCGGGAAGGCGCGAATGTGCTCGCCCCGCGCGAGCTTGCCGTTGTACAGACTCCACAGCTCCGGGCGCTGATTCGACGGGTCCCACTGACCGAAGGCGTCACGGAACGAGAAGATCCGCTCCTTCGCCCGCGCCTTCTCTTCATCCCGCCGAGCGCCGCCAAACAGCGCGTCAAAGTTGTGCTCAAGGATCGCGTCCAGCAACGTCACGGTCTGCAGCCGATTGCGGGACGCGCGAGGTCCCACTTCCTCGATCACCCGGCCCTGGTCAATCGAGTCCTGGACCGAAGCCACGATCAGTTCAACCTCAAGTTCGGCCGCGCGGCGGTCGCGGAACTCAATCGCTTCAGGGAAGTTGTGTCCGGTGTCCACGTGCATCACTGGGAAGGGAATCCGCGCCGGCCAGAACGCCTTCTCGGCCAAACGCAGCATCACAATCGAGTCTTTGCCCCCCGAGAACAGCAAACAAGGCCGTTCCAGTTCAGCCGCAACCTCGCGAATGATGTGGATGCCTTCGGCCTCGAGCCACGAAAGGGTGTCCAGGGATGTCGGGCGCGTCGCAGTGGTTGTCATCGGTTCCTCACTGGGCGTCTCGTTCAATCATGACAAACATTACTAGATCACTCATATATGGGGCATTGAGTACCCTTTGCGCCAGTGCAAGAAAACACACAGGTAACACTGCCTGCGTCGTAATGAGGTGATCCATGTCAGTCGGCACGTCAGTTGGAAGGGTCGGCCAACTCTGGCGCTACCCCGTCAAATCAATGGGCGGCGAGCAGATCGAGTCCGTCCAGATCGACCACAACGGCGTCGCCGGCGACCGCGGCTGGGTCATCCGCGAAGGCGGCGAGAACCGAACGGCGAGACAGGTGCCACGGCTACTGCAGTGCGCCGCTCGGTACGTGGAAGACCCTGCGACCGACCGGCGCTCACCGCAATTCGAGGTCACCCTGCCCGACAACGAGTCTCTCGCCAGCAGCGACGACGATTTCGAGCAGCGGTTGTCTGAAGTACTGGGCCGAGAAATCGTGGTGCTCCCATTGCACCCGGCTGAAGACCTCGAACACTATCGCCGTCCCCCCGCCGACCCCAACGTCGATCAGATGGCTTCCATGCGCGAAGTCTTCGGACTCGAGGAGAGCGATCCCTTCCCCGACCTCGGCGACATCCCGCTGGATATCCTCGCCCAGTTCTCGAGCCCGC
Source organism: Dehalococcoidia bacterium (assembly GCA_034428415.1). GTDB lineage: Bacteria > Chloroflexota > Dehalococcoidia > Bin125 > Bin125 > Bin125. The sequence goes on along the minus strand of DAOUHS010000045.1, from coordinate 6,262 downwards.
CCGGAACCTACTTCGACGCCTATCCGATTCACATCATGACCACGGCCTCGCTCAACACCTTGGCCGCTGTCGGCGCCGGCGAGGACGCCGACGTACGCCGCTTCCGCCCCAACGTCCTGATCGACACCGGCGAAGCCGAGGGTTTACTCGAGGTCGACTGGAGTGGCCGGAAGCTCCGCCTCGGCGAAGTCGTCATCGAGATGAAGACGACCACCGTCCGCTGCTCGATCCCAGCACACGCGCAGCGAGACTTCGGCTCCAGCCGAGCGGTCGGCCGCGCGCTGATCGAGAAGACCAAGCAACACCTGGGCAGCTATTGCAATGTGCTCGAAGGCGGCACCGTCAACTTGGGCGATGAGGTCGAGCTAATCGTCTAGCCCGCCGCGGCGCCGTCGACCACGACCGATACCACCTCGGTATCGGGGTGGAACGCCTGCCAGGCGAACCAGAAGTGATCCGAGTGGATCACGCGAGTCAGTTGTGAGCCTGCAAGCTCACCTGCGATACCCCGCCCGAAGATGTCCCAAACGGTGCCCGTCTGCTCATCCACAAACGTCTGTCCCGAGTCATCCGCCGGGTTGACCAGGAACGTCAACGCCTGACCCTCAAGCGTCGTCTCGAACACCGCGGTCGTGCCAACCTCCCGAGCATCCCTCATCATCCCGGAGTCCAGAATCGAGAGCGCCCCAGGCGTCCAGAAGACCACGAGGTCGATGCCGTCGAAGGAGTCATGGACCACTCGGTCCTGCTCGAGCGTCGACCACGCATAGGCAATCGCCGCGCCCGAAGGACCCTCAATGCTGACCACGCGCTCCGCTGGCGGCAGTCGCTCGTCGATCGTGTCGCGGTCGAAGAAGAATCCGTAAGGACCGCCATGGTCCGGATTGTCGTAGCCCTGGTAGGGATTCTGCCCATAGGGCCGATTCCAGCCGGTGTCACGAGACATCACCAGAGCGTCCGGGTAAGCCGAACGCAACTGACCAACCGTCACGACTGAGGCGGGAACATACGTCAGCCGCGCCCCGACCATCGTGCCGACGATCGCGCGTCCCGAAGACTGCTGCCAGAGCGACTCCGTATTGCGGTCGTACATCACCAGGTCGGAGTTACGCAGCAGTCCGGAGACGCCGAACTTCAAGACCTCGTCTCCGACCTGGGACTCGAACGCAATCGCCGTATTGCACAGCGGGCAGAACGTCACCGCGACCGGCACACCGCCAATCGTGTCATTTACGATCTCGTGCCAGGTCAGGATTTCCAATGGGAACCCACGCACGTCGCCGTCGACATTGACCTGCACGAGTGGCACGTTGTCGGTGTAGACCGCCGACGCTTCCTCCAGCGACCAGTACAGCGGACCGGAGATCGCAGGAATCGCGTCGCGGCCGGCGCCTTGAGAGAGATCGTCGAGATCAACGATCCTCAGGCCCCACTCCGTCCCCCAATCGAGGCCAAAGTATTCCGGGCGCTCGAAATCGCGGATGATCGGAATGCCCTCAGGCGTCTCGGTGGCGTCGCGGGGCAGGAACGTCGGTGTCGTGGGTGTTCGAGAGACGGACCGCTGTTCCGCGGCCTCCGCTTGCTCGTTCTGGGCTGATTGAACCTGTTGAGCCTGCCTCGTCTCCGCGCTCTGCCCGGATTGCGCGGCCTCCATCTGACCGTCCGGCTCAGTCGCTTGCTGCTCGGCCTCTGGCGCTGGCTGAGATGCCTGCTCCGCTTCCGATTGTTGAATCGTCGCTTGGTCCGCGCGTTCGGTTGCGGCGACGGATTCTTGTCGGACCGACTCTTCGACGTCATCGCTGCAGGAACTCAGAGTCAACACCGAAATGCCGACCACCACGCCCGCTGTGCCGACCATTCGCGTCAGGTTTCGTATGATCTTCATGACCTTGAGCATACGTGGGAGCAGGTCGGACTCGGAGCTTGAGCATGGTCGGCGACGGGGAATCCAGCCGCGATCCGATCGACGACAGACATGCCGTGCTCGAAGCGAACCGCGCCTTCTACGAGGCCTTCAACGCCCGCGACATCGAGGCCATGGCCGATCTCTGGCAGCGCAGCGACGACGTGACCTGCATTCACCCGCATCGCAATGTCACCACCGGCCATGCCGACGTGCAGCGCACCTGGCGCGCGATCCTGACCAATCCCGACCAGCCCAAGATCGTCTTCGCTGCCGAGGAAGCGCGTGTGGTTGGCAACATCGGCATCGTCGCCGGCCGAGAAGTCGTAGCCGGCGTGCCAATCGTCGCGACAAACATCTATCAGCGCTCGCAGAGCGCCGACCTGACCGACAATGCCGACACGCCGGACAACACCTGGCTGTTGATCCACCATCACGGCAGCCCGGTGCTACACACCGAGTAACGAACAGCGAAAGAGCACGCCATGCCAGTCACTCTCGCCAAAGGCGATTCCGCGCCGGACTTCCAACTCGCCGACCAGGACGGCAACGTCCACAAACTCGGCGACTATGCCGGTCAGACCGTGGTGCTCTACTTCTACCCGCGCGACGACACGCCGGGCTGCACCAAGCAAGCCTGCTCGTTCCGCGACGACATGGACGAGATCAAGGCCGAGGGCGCGGTCGTGCTCGGCGTCTCGACCGACACCGCCGAGTCGCACCAGAAGTTCATCGCCAAACACGAGCTTAACTTCCCCCTTCTGGTCGACACCGAGGCCGAGGTTGCGACCCGCTACGGCGCCTGGGGCGAGAAAGTGTTGTACGGCCGCAAGAGCATTGGCATGACCCGTGCTACATTCGTCATCGGACCGGACGGCTTGCTGACCAAGGTGTGGAAACGCGCCAAGGCCGCAGATCATGGCCAGGCGGTCCTCAAGGCCCTGCGGACAGGCCGTTAGCAGCACATAACCGTCCGCCTAGATCGTTTCTCCCATGTCCCGGTTTTTCAGGATGGCGCTCGGCGCCACATTTGCGCTGTCCATCGTGGCGGCGCTCATCGTCGGTTGCTCCGACGACGAACAGGAGCAGCCGCAACAACAGGCTGCGCAGCAACAACAGGATGAGTCATCCGCGAGCGCTCGAACCAGCGCAGCGCAAGGCCAGCAGCAACAGGATGAGCCTCAGGCAGACGACGGCGAGCCGCTGAACATCGTGGTCTCGACGCAAGTCATCGCCGACTGGGTCCGCCAGATCGGTGGCGATCGCGTCAGCGTCCGAGCACTGGTACCGGCCGGCGCCGACGCGCACACCATCGAGCTGACGGTTGACGACATTCGCGCCATCGCCGATGCAGATCTGGTCATCGTGAACGGTGGAGGGCTTGAGGCGAGTTACGCGGACGCCATTCTGGAGAACGCCGACAGCTTGCTTGACCTGGCCGAGACAATCGAAGCGGAAGGCTACGAGCTGCATCCGTTCGAAGGCATGATGTCGCTCGACGACGAGCACGATCAGCAAGAGCACCAGCAAGACGATCACGACCAGCAGGATCAACAACACCAGCAAGATCACGAACAACACGACCAGGACCAACAGCAGGAACATCAGCAAGACGATCACGACCAGCAGGATCAACAACACCAGCAAGATCACGAACAACACGACCAGAACGAACAGCAGGAACATCAGCAAGACCACGACGAAGGTCAACAGCAGCATCAACAGGATCACGAACAGGACGACCACGACCAGCAGCAACACCAGGACGAGCAAGCTGACGCGCACGACCACGGCGGCGAGGACCCGCACTTCTGGCTTGACACTGATCTGGCCCAGGCCGCGATCGAAGCGATCGCTGCGTCGTTGATCGAATTGATTCCAGCTGCAGAGAATGAGATCTCAGGGAGACTTGAGATGTACCTCGAAGAGGTCCAAAGGGCCGACGCCGAAGTCAAGTCGCTGTTGGCCGACCTACCCGAGGTTCAGCGGCTTCTCGTGACCTTCCACGACGCCTTTGGCTACTTTGCGCGTAGCTACGATCTCCAGGTGGCGGGATTCGTGGTCGAGGGACCGGAACAGGGCGTCAGCGCAGAAGCGCTGACCGAGCTGATCGAGCTAATCGAGCACGAAGGCGTCCTGACAGTCTTCCACGAGCCGCAGTTCGACTCCACAATCCTCGACACCATCGCCTCCGAGACCAATGCGGGACGCGGCATCATCTGGTCCCAGCCGACCGATGACAACCCGACTTACATCGGCATTCTCGTCGGCAATGCCAGAGCGATTGCCGAGCAGTAGCGCCGCAAGCGCCGCGCTAGGCTGAGCCTCGATGTCTGAAGAACACGAGGCTCGCCCGGCCAAACCGTCCAGGCACAACATGGTCTGGATCGACCTCGAAATGACGGGGCTCGATCCAGGCCGTGATGTGATCATCGAAGCGGCCGTCCTAGTCACCGATGCCGAACTCAACATCATCGCCGACGGTCCTGCCTTCGCGATTCATCGCACAGACGAAGAGCTCAGCGTGATGAACGCCTGGAATCGGCACACCCATCACGGCTCTGGATTGATCAAACGAGTCAAAGCATCGGACGTGACGATCAAGCAGGCCGAACAGGAAATCGTCGAGTTCGTCCAGCGGTGGACCGTTGAACGCGAGGCGCCACTCTGCGGCAACTCCGTTCACCAGGATCGGCGCTTCCTCTACGGCGAGATGCCGAAGCTGATCGAGTGGCTCAACTACCGCATCGTCGACGTCTCCTCGATCAAAGAACTAGCCAACCGCTGGTATCCCAACATGGAGCCGTTCCTCAAACAAGAGAATCACCGCGCGCTCGACGACATCCGCGAGTCGATCGACGAACTGCGTTGGTATCGAGAGAAGATCTTCCGACCTGTCGATCCGCCTGTCTGACCTGAGCCGCGACGCTTAGCGCCAGGAGACCAGGCGATCGCCGACCCGGCAACAAGCGCCCCAGCAGGCGCCTCCAACGAGACAGCACAGACCCCAGCAGACGCGGGTGGCGCGTTGCCATCCTGGCAATGCTTCGTACTCCTCTTGGTCGATGCCGAGTCCGAGGCTGGGCACCGTCCCGCGCAGACCACGGGGACTCAGCACAAACGCGACCCCGAGCAGCAGTACTGCACTCAACACGATCGACGGACCAGCCGCTAGGTCGAGATGGAACGAGGCGTACAGACCCACCACGGTAGAAACGACGCCGATCAGCGCAGCGAATAGCATCATCGTCGTCAGACGGTGTGAGATCAGCACCGCCGCCGCCGCGGGCGTGACCAGCATCGCGACTGCGAGGATTACACCGACCAGGCGGAAGGCCACGACGGTCGCGAGCGCAATCAGGATCAGCAAGCCAACTTGCATCAAGGTGACCGGTACGCCGGAAACAGCGGCGACTTCCGGGTCATACGCCGTGAATCGCAGTTCCGGCAGAAAGGCCAGCACCGCAATCAAGACGACGCCAGTCAGGATCGCCATCACGATCAAATCGGTCCACGATGCACCGAGAATATGTCCGACCAGCAACGAGCCCAGGTCGACGGCAAATGTCCGTTGGCGCGAGATCAACAACACGCCGAGCGCGAAGAATCCGGCGAACATGATCCCGATCGCGGTGTCTTCTCTGAGTCGGCCGCGGATGGTCAGCAATGCAACGCCAAACGCGGTCAGCACCGCCGCGATACCAGCGCCCAGGGTAATCAGCACCGCGCCGCCACCGAGCACCAGCGCCACGGCAGCACCGGCGAGCTGGGTATGCGCTACAGCGTCACCGAGGAAGGCCAGACCCCGTAGCACGACAAACACGCCGACCATCCCGGCGGCGATTGAAACCACAATCCCTGCGAGCAGCGCGCGCTGCATGAACTCGAACGACCACGGGTCGGTGAGCCAGTCCACACATACTCTTGCTAGGCCCTGACCAGCGACTCGCCACTACCATCTGCGAAGACAAACAATCATCAGGGCGGAGGTGTCTCCATGGTACTTGAGCGACAGGTCACCCTCATCACCGGCGCATCCAGAGGCTTCGGTCTCGCCGCCGCCGAGGAACTCACACAGCGAGGTCACCGCGTCATCGCCACGATGCGCAACCCCGACCGCGACGGACCAAACCTCGCCAACATGGACTCCAACCTGGTCGAGATTGCCCAGTGCGATGTCACGGATCGCGAGTCGATTGATGCAGCGGTGGAAGCTGGTTTGAAGCGCTTCGGGCGGGTCGACTCACTCTTCAACAACGCCGGATACGGCCTCTATGGTCCGGTCGAAGACATGTCCGACGAAGAAGTCGCGCGCCAGATGGACACCAACTTCATCGGCCAGATCCGAATGGCCCAGGC
>DAOUHS010000044.1:0-16778 GCA_034428415.1 Dehalococcoidia bacterium | reverse complement strand
ACGATCCAGAACTTCGCCGCCGCCGCCTCACGCGGACGCACCGCCGCCGCCGAGGCCGCGCTCGCCGCCCGCGAGGAACAGCAGCCCGAGGCCTCCGACATCTTCGGTTCCTACGAAGACCAGAAGGCGCGCATGACGATCATCACGGGCACCCCCAAGACCGTCATCCCCAAAATCCGCCACGTGCTCGAGTACCTGCGCCCCGGCCAGATCTTCTTCTGGGACGGCGACGGCGCCATGAGCCACCAGGACTCCATGCGCTCCCTCCGCCTCTTCGGAGAAGAAGTCATCCCGGCCACCAGGGAGATCGCCAAAGAGCTGGACCTGAAGTCGGCGTTCGAGGTCGACACCAGGACGGGCGAGGATCTGTCAGTCGCGGCTGGCGACTGATTGGGCAGGCTGTCTCATCGAAGCCACGCGCTAAGAGTTTATGGCGTGTTCACATCCAGGCTGACAACCCATGCTTGGAGCGCCAGCATTCCCCGCTCCCCCTTGCAGGGGGAGCTGCCGAAGGCTGAGGGGGTCCCACTCCCCATCGACAATGCCCTAAACCACACATACGGATGTTCGCTTCCCCATGTGAACAGACCCTATTCAACACGCCGCCGATGCGATGCTCGATCACAAGCGGCGAGGAACGCGATGAAGCTCAAAATCGACAAAGAGGCTGACGCGCTCTACTTGCGCCTGGACGAATCGGACATTGTCGAGTCTGAGGAGATCTCGCCAGGCATCGTTATCGACTACAACGATGCAAACCTCGTCGTCGGCATCGAGATCTTGTACCTGTCCCGGCGCTCGCCCGAGGCCAACCTGTCCTCACTGCTGTTCGTGACGGCCTGAGCTTCTTATCGCAACTCCTCGACGATTTCCGCCAGCTCCGCCATCGCCTGCATCTGCTGATCCGGAGGAACGTCCCAGTTGGGGGTTCGATACGCGGGAATCGTCAGCGCGTGTTCCAGCCCCGCCGCCTCGTACTGCCCGAGCGTGTCGACGATCTCGTCCCGCGAACCTCCGACGACCGCCGGGAATCCCCGCACCGCGTCGGCATCGCCGTCGAGCATGACCAGCGGGCCGAGCATCGAGATCTCCAGCTCGGACATATCGCGGCCCGCCCGCTCCAGCTCCTCCTCGACGATCGCCAGCTCCTCGCGGATCTGGTCCGGCTCCGACGTGATCGTGTGATAGCCCGCGCCATACCGCGCCACTCGCCGAGCGGCGATCCGTCCCTTGCCGCCGATCCAGATTGGGACGTGCGGTTGCTGATAACAGCCGCTCAGACCACCCAGGTTGTCGAACTGGCGGAAGTGGCCCTCGTGCGAAATCGGCTCGCGCTTGACGCCGTTTGTCCAGGCGCTGATCGCGATCGACATCCACTCGTCGGTCAACGCGCCGCGACGCTCGAACGACTCCCCGCCCAGCCCGAGCGCCTCAAACTCCTCCTCCATCCAGCCAACCCCAATGCCCAGCAGCACCCGGCCCTCGGAAAGCTGATCAATCGTCGCAATCGCCTGCGCCTGGTAGAGCGGGTCACGGTAGGGGATGATCAGGACCGACGTCCCAATCTGAATCTCAGACGTGCGCACCGCGACCGCCGACATCACCGCCAACGGGTCCATGATGTCCTGGTGGTAGGCAAACCCGGCCACGCCGGAGTCGTTGTACGGATAGCGCGACTTGATCGTCGCCGGCATGAAGACGTGATCATGCACCCAGACCGAGTCGAAGCCGAGCAGCTCGGCCCGCTCAGCCACCTCGACCACGTCGTTGATGTCTCCGAACTTGCCCGCCGTGCCAAAGTTGCCGATCGGGATTCCAAACTTCATCGGATTGCTCCTCAACTAGGCGAACGCCGGCAGGATCTCGTCCGAGATGAACTGCATGCTGTTCAGCACCCGTTCGACCGTCGTGTCGCCTTCGGGATCGACCATCATCGGCGTCGCGATCAGGTGCTCCACACCGACCCGGCCAAAGGCAAGCAGGTCGGATGCGATCTGATCGGGCGAGCCATGCAGCAGCGGGCGATCTTCCTCATCGAGCGCTGTCGTGGACGGTCGCAAGTTCTGCAGCAGTTGGATCTCCAGTTCGTCCGGGTCGCGTCGGTCGCGTTCGCAGGCATTGCGCACGCCCTCGACCTCCAGCGCCATATTCTCGACCGTCTGGAATGCGGCGTGGAAGCCATCGCCGTAGCGCGAGGCTCGACGCCAGGCGTTGATCCCGTTGCCACCCATCACGATCGGAATCGTGCCGCCATCTTCGCGCTTGACCGGTTTGGGGTATGCGCCGACGTTGTGGAACTCGACGAACTGACCGTGGAATGACGACGGCCCGGGGTTGGTCCAGATCTCGCGCATCGCCCGCAGGTATTCGTTGGTCACCGCTCCGCGGCGACGGTAGTGGACCTCCGTCAGGCCGAGCGCCTCAAACTCTTCGCGCATCCAGCCGACGCCGGCGCCCAACACGATCCGCCCGCCCGAGAGCTGGTCGGCGGCGGCCAACATCTTGGCCACAACCGCCGGGTGTCGGTAGGGAATCACCAGCACGGAGCAGCCGATCTCGACCGACTGCGTCGCCTCCGCCAGGGCGCACATGACGACCAATGGGTCAAAGCACTGGATCGTCGAGGGCGCGGGAAACTCCCCGAGGTCGTTGTAGGGGTATCGGGACTCGATCTGCGTAGGCACGACGATGTGGTCGTTGGTCCAGACCGAGTCGAAGCCCAAGTCCTCGGCTGCCTGCGCCACCTCGATACAGGCGTTCGGCCCCGATTCGTCGTTGAATCCGTTCATGTTGCCGACACCGGCGCCGAATCGCATCTTGATCACCGTCCACTCTGATTCGTGTCCCGTGTTGTCCGTGAATGGTACGCGCTCGTGGATACACTGAGCGGGCGGGGCCAGATCGTAGGCCGGGAAGGTCGGGACAACGTGTCTGAATGGGCCAGAGGCGATCGGCCATCGACGACCGAGCAGAACCCGGTTCCACCTCGCGAGCCGACGCTGGAACCGGCGAGCTTGCCGACGCCGGTGATGCCCACAGATTCGCCGATGGCGGCGCTGCGCGCCGAAATCGGGCGCGTGATCGTCGGCCAGGAAGGTCTGGTCACACGGCTGCTGGTTGCGTTGCTGTGCGACGGACACTGTCTCGTCGAGGGCGTGCCGGGGTTGGCCAAGTCGCTGACCGTCTCCACGCTGGCTGGCTGTCTCGACGCCGATTACACGCGCTTGCAGTTCACTCCCGACCTACTCCCCGCCGACCTGACCGGTTCCGAGGTTTACCACGCGGCCGAATCGATGTTCGTGGTCCGCAAGGGTCCGATCTTCACCAACGTCCTGCTCGCCGACGAAATCAACCGCGCTCCGGCCAAGGTGCAATCGGCGCTGCTCGAGGCGATGCAAGAGCGGCAGGTCTCGATCGGCGGCCAAACCTTTCCGCTCCCGTCCCCCTTCCTCGTTCTCGCGACTCAAAATCCGATCGAGCAGGAAGGCACCTATCCACTGCCGGAAGCACAGCTCGACCGCTTCCTGCTCAACGTCCGGGTCGACTATCCCGGCGAGTTGGACGAGCGCGAGGTGTTGGATCGAACGTTGTTGGGAGACATGGGCTCCGTCGACCCCGTACTACGGCTCAATGAAGTTCTGGCCGCTCGCATGCATGTCGCCAAGGTGCGCATGGAGCCTCGATTGCGCGATTACGTCGTCCAGCTCGTCCGCGCGACTCGGACGCCGGGTCGGTTGGTGCGCGAGTTGTCGGCCTACGTCGAATACGGGGGCTCGCCGAGAGCGACGACCGCGCTGGCGATCAGTGCGCGCGCGCTGGCCTGGCTCTCGGGACGTGACTACGCCACGCCCGACGACGTCAAGGCGATGGCGCACGATGCGCTGCGCCACCGGATCGTGCTGACCTACGAAGCCGAGGCGGACGAAGTCAGCGCCGACGACGTGATTGCCCAGCTGCTCACGTCGCTGCCCATCCCCTGAGTTCGATTGGGGAGGTGGGACGATGGCTCGATCCAAGTCGGGATTGCAGCGGTTCCGCAACTGGGTCGCGCCGCCGTTGCCGGATGGGGAGAACTCGGCGCCGACCCTCGATGAGGTGCGTCGGCAGGTCCGCCGCATCGAGATCCGCGCCCGACGCGCCCTGCGCGACGTCATGGCGGGCGAGTACCGCACCGCCTTTCGCGGTCGCGGACTCGAATTTGCCGAGTTGCAACCTTACAACCCGGGCGATGACGTGCGCTCGATCGACTGGAAAGCCACCGCCCGATTGCGTTCGCCCGTCGTACGGCGCTACGTAGAAGAGCGCGAGCAGACGATCCTGATCCTGGTCGACGTCTCCGCCTCGATGGGCTACGCCGCATCGGGTCCGTCGGTTCGCGACCGTGCAGTCGAGATTGCCGGCGTCTTGGGCTTGGCCGCCGCCTCGGCCAACGACCTCGTCGGCGTTGCCGCATTCGCCACCGACGTAGTCCTTGCGCTGCCGCCGGCCAAAGGCTCGAGCCACGTGCTCAGGATCCTGCGCGACCTACTGACGCTCAAGCCCGCGGGTCGCACCGAGATGGCCCGCGCGTTGCGCTACGCCGGTCGCGTCATGCGCAAGCGCGGGGTCGTGATCGTGATCTCCGATTTCGTCATCACGCATCCTGACCACATCTGGGAACCGGCCTTGGCGCGGCTCTCGCGGCGACATGACGTGGTGGCGGTCTGTCTCCGCGATGCTCGTGAGACATCGCTCGTGCCGTCCGCCCAATCAGCCATCGTCCACTGGGGCGGTGCGGAACGGGGCGACATGCTGCTTGCGGACGAGGGCATCTCTCGGATGCAGCAGCAAGCGCTCGAGACGGAACGGCAACAGATGCTGACGCGCCTGCGACAGTGCGGCTGCGATGCGGTCATGATCACGACCGACGATGATTGGGCGCCAACGCTGGTTGGGCTGTTCAGGCAACGTCGGAGACGGCAATGATCCGCGCGGCTGTCGCAATCGCGGCGGCGTTCATCGCCGTGGCGCTCACCTTGGCCAGTGCGAACGCCGAAGAACCCACTGCGGCCGTACAGATCGTTCCCGATGGCCAGCTGACTGTAGGCGACCCCGTGGAAATCCAGATCACGTTGACCCACCAAGTCGGTGATCGAGTGCTGATTGATGGCGCAGTCGTGCAAATGGGCGGGATGGAGCCTTCAGCGCCAGTGATCACGGAGATCAGCCCGACGCAAACCCTGGTCGTGTTCCAGACCCGGGCGTTTGCGACCGGCACGTTCGAAGTGGCGTTGCCGAACGTTCCGCTGCAACTCGCCGATCAGACCGTGACCGAAGTGTCGCTGCGCCCGCTGAGCATAAGCGTGACCTCGGTGCTCACGGAAGACTCCGAGCCTCGGCCGTTGACCGGTCCGGACCTGTTGGAGGGTCAGCGGCGCACGTTTACGCCGTGGATCGTGGCGATCATCGGAATCGGGGCCGGGTTCATGCTGGCTCGCATCATGCGTCAACGTCGACGCGCCACGGCGGCGGTCGGCGCTGACGCAGAATCGATCGTTGCGGTTCATCTGCGTATGCCTCTCGAGATGGATGACTCGCTGAATGCGGCCGAACAATGCCGGCAACTGGCGGGCGCAGTTCGCTCGCGCCTGGCAGCCCAGTGGTCACTGCCCGCCTCAGCTCTGACCGCGTCCGAGATTGGACCGGCCCTAGCCGCTGCTGGTGCGCCGGGCGTCGTCGTGCTGCGTGTGACCCGGCTGCTTGAGGCCTGCGACCGTGTGCAGTTCGGGGGTGAACAGCCGACCCGGGAGCGGCTGCGCGGCTATCTGCAGCTGGCCGAGGCGATCTGGAACGACGGCGGCAACGGAGCCACGCCGTGAGGATCGACGACCCCGCTCTCTTCGCCCTGTTTGCAGCGATCATCCCCTATCTCTGGCTGCTTCGACGAGAGCTGCGGCTGGCGCGTCCCCGCTATCTCCTGCCGCAGCTGTTCGGCGCGCCGCCGGCGACAACACGCGGCGGTCGGCGACTCCGCGCCTGGCCCTTCCTGGGAACGCTCCGTGTGATCGCCCTGATCCTGCTGGTGGTCGCGGCGGCGAGACCACAGGCGACCACGGTCGAAGCGGTGCGGCCGGCTGAGGGCATCGACATCGTGCTCGTGATCGACACCTCTTCCTCGATGGCGACGGCGCGCTTGACGAATGACGAGACACGAATGGAGGCGGCGCGCCGGGTCGCGCGCGACTTCGTCGCGCAGCGCGAGGAACACGGCTCGGATCGTATCGGGCTGGTCATGTTCCAACGCCGCTCGCTGGTGCTCAGTCCGCTGACGCTCGATCTCGACGCGATTGACGAGATGATCGAGGTATCCGTACGCAGTGGGCTGATTCCCGACGGCACGGCGCTGGGCGTCGCCACGATGGAGGCGATCGATCTACTGCGCGGCTCCGATGCGGCCTCGAGGATTGTGGTGGTCCTGACCGACGGCGAGAACAACGTGCCCGACATCACGCCCAACCAGGCGGCAGCAGTGGCGCGAGCCGTCGGAGTTCGCTTGTACACGATCGGTCTGCCCTCCAATGTGAGACAGGTCGGAGTGGGTTTCAACGAACTGACCTTGATCTACATGGCCGACGAGACCGGCGGCGTCTATTTCCGCGCGACCGACTCGCGGGAACTCGCGGACGCCTATGACTCCATCTCGGCGCTGGAGCGTGAACGGGTGGGCGACGAGATCTTCCTGACCACGCAGGAGCTCGCGCCCTGGCTGTTGATCGTTGCCGGTCTAGTGATCGTGTTGGAGGTCGCGCTGCGATCGACATGGTGGCGGAGGGTGCCCTGATGTCCCTGGGCTCCCCGTTCATGCTCGCCCTGCTGGCGCTGATTCCCACTGCTGCGATTGCCTGGTGGTGGCTGTGGCGCTGGCGCCGCCTGCATCGGATCGCGGTTGGCGCTGAGGTCGCCGGAGTACGACGCGGCCTGACCGCATCGAGAGTGGTCCTGGTCATGGCCCTGGCCCTGATCGCCATCGCCGCCTCGCGGCCGATGTGGGACGCGGGCGAGCAGACCCTCGCGCTCTCGGATTTCTCGCTGGTCGTGGCGCTCGACGTTTCATTGAGCATGGCGGCCGAGGACGTGGGCGAGGAAATGGGGCAACCGGTCAGCCGGATCGCGGCCGCGAAGTCCGAGATTCGCCGTCTGATCGACGGCCGCCGCGGCGATCGGGTCGGCCTCGTGATCTTCGCCGGCGACGCGTTCCTGCGATTTCCCCTGACCCGAGACCACGAGGCGGCACTACAGGTTCTGGAGGCGCTACAGCCCGGTGAGGCGCTCGTCCCACCAGGGTCGAACATCGCCGGAGCGATCGAGATCGCGGCTGAGACGATCTTGCGAGCTTCGCAGGATGACGGAGCGGACAGGATCAACGGGGCGATCGCCGTCGTCAGCGACGGCGAGACGCACGCAGGCGAGGCGGAACTGGCCGCATCGGCCGTGCGAGCACTCGGGCTGCAGGTGTTTGCTGTGGGCGTGGGCTCCGAGCGCGGCGCAGGCATTCCCTTGGGCCAGTCCAAGACGCTCAAGCTCGATGCCCCCAACGGAGCGCCCATCGTGACCAGGTTGGATTCGGGCCAGCTGCGACGAATCGCCGCCGCCGGCGGCGGACGATTCATCCAACTCGACGCGCCCGGCTCGATGAGCAGCATGAACGCCGACCTGGCGGCGCTCGATCTGGTGCGCGAGGTCGTGGTCGAAGAAACGTCGCAGGCCGAGCAATTCCAGTGGTTCGCGGGCGCCGCAGTCTTCGTCCTCCTGACGGCGGCTGCGGCGCGGGTCTTCGGATGGCGCCTCCGACGGCGGCTGGGACTGGCATCCCTCGGCGCGCTGGCAACGTCAGCAGCGCTGGTCGGGGCTTGCAGCGGACCGGGCGTCGAACAGGCCAACCGCGAGGGCGTCGTCCACTACGAGACGGCTGAGTATGGCGAGGCCCTCGAGGACTGGCGTCTCGCGCAACGCCGCGCACAGAGGACGGACGCCGGCATTGACCCTCGACTGCATCTCAACGCAGGACGCGCCCTACATCAACTCGGCGAGTACGAGCGGGCCGAAACGGAGACGCTGTCCGCGCTGCGCTCACAGAACGCACGCGTTCGCGGCGCGGCCTGGTTCCACGTGGGCAATCACCGCTGGGCCAGCGAGGATTTGCTGGGCGCGCGACAGGCCTACATTGAGGCGCTGCGCGAGACGCCGGATCTGCTCGACGCGAAAGTCAATCTGGAAATCGTGAACGGTCTGCTCGCGTCGCTGCAGAACGACGCCTCGCCGCAGTTGGGCGACGAACCCGGCGATGGAGGAGAGGAAGGCCAGGCTTCGCAGGGGGATGCCAATCTGTCGGCCTCGGGGACAGAGGGAGCGTCGGAGTCGAGCGAATCGAGCGGCGAACAGACGGCTGTTGGGGAAGGTCTGGAGAGCGGCGATGAACAGCCCGGCTTCGGGCAGGCCTCCACGCCGACCGCGCCGACGTTCGCAGAAGAGCAGTCATTGATCGATCGGCGGCAGGAGGCGATGCAGGAACTGCGCGAGGCGCTGGAGGCGCTGCCGCTGGAGAATGCCAGTCTGGAACAAGCTCTGGCCGTGCTCGACGCGCTGCGTGCTGTGCCCGGCGAGCGTCTCGCCGCGGGCCGCCTGGAAATCGAAGGCCGTCCGCTCGACTGGTGATCTAGTCCCCGGCTGGCGCAGGAGCGGATTCCATCTCGCCATCAACCGTCGGCGACGGCTTGACCGGGATCCTCAGCGCGCGTCGGATCAGGCTGTTGCGCAGCCGTTTCCAGACCTGGACCGTGCTTTCCCGCTGTTCGTCGTTCAGGGTCTTGCGGCCAAACCGGGTTGCGCTGTAGTGGTCGGCCAGATCTGCGGCCAGTTCGCCAAGTCCCAGCATCTCGTCGATCTGCCGCGCATGCTCTTGGGCTGTGGTCGACGGCTCGGCACCGACCCCGATCCAGCGAGCGAGGCGAGATGTCGAGACCCACAGGCGGGCCGTCGGCTCCAGGCCGCGTAGGGAAATCTGCCAGGCGAACCAGAACAGGAACAACAGGGCGATCAGAAGCGCACCGGCGACGGTTGGGCCCATCCAGTACCACTTGCTGGGACCAGACCTGAGCGCATCAGGATCCGCCGGGATTGTGCCGGCCGCCAGGTATTGCAGGATGTCATCGAGCACGACATCGGCCAGGTTCGTGCCGCCCAGACCCGGCCTCAGGTCGAACCGCGGTGTGCTCAGGCGTTGCGCGGCGATTCGTCGGCCGCCGCTGACGCCGCCGGCGATCGAGGCCAATGTCTCGTCAGCCGAGGTGCTCGGCGTCGGGTCGAAGTCGACCCAACCGTAATCGGGGAAGTAGACCTCGACCCAGGCGTAGGCGTCGTGGCCGCGGACGATGTAGTTCTGGGTGCGGTCGTCAAAGTTGTTCACGCTGAGCACGAATCCGGTCGCGATCCGCGCCGGAACTCCGGCGACGCGCAACAGGATTGCCATGGACGACGCGTGGTAGTCGTAGTAGCCACCGATCGGCAGGCCGTCCTCCATATTCTCGAAGAGGAACCAGTAGACCGCGTCAGACTTCGCGGGAGGCAGTTCGATTTCAGTAGTGAGCGGATAGAGCGGTACGGGCTCTCCGTCGTCATCGAGCACGAGCCGGCCCTCGTTGTCCACAGCCGGCGCGGAGCGCAGGTAGGTCTCAATCGCGGCGGCGATCGCGTATGGGTTGTAGCCGCCGTCTTGGCGCAGCGGATCGGGGCGCAGGTTGAAACTGTCGGCGATCGTGTCCAGCAGCTCGGTCAAGTTGGCCAGCTCGTCTTCGTCGTACTCGGGCAGCTGCATGAACGTCTCGCGAACCCAGAGCGGGTAGTCCATCCCTGACCCAGCCAACGCTTCCTCGTTTGCGCCCGAGACCGTGCCAGTGATCTGGTAGGTGAAGCCAGCGCGCACCCTGCGCTGTGCCGGTCGCAGCGAGAGCACGTCCGTCTCCTCGGGCTCGGAACGGAGCGCGAGGCCGACCGGTTCGCCAGTCGTCGAATCAATGTTGACGTCGACCAGCGTGTACTGGACGGGCACGTACGACGCGACTTCATCTGGCGAAGGTTCCTCGATTTCATCTTCCGGATCGGCTCTTGCGGCGGCGATCCGCTCGCTGATCGCGCTCAAGGCGGGTTCGAGGTCGGTGCCCGCGAATCGCTCGGTATCAGCGAATTCGACGGTGAAGTCGACCGACGCCAACGTGTCGACGCGGGTGTCCTTGTTGGCGATCACCGGTGCGCCGAAGGAAAACAATACGGCCGGCGATTTCTCGACCGAGATCTGGGCGGCCACGGGCCGACGGTCGAGATACTCGCTTGTCATCGCCGCGCCCTCGTTTGCCACCGAGGTTTCGTCGGATGCGAACGAGCCGCTGATCGGTTCCAGCTCTGGGACGGTCCGAGAGACAGACGGCGACTGGCGCCAGCCGCGGCCGGTGTATTCGTCATAGGCCGCGCCGCGCAGGAGTCCGGGCTCGGTCGAGGCGGCGCGCATGACAATCGCGTCGCCCGGATCCACGTCGCCCTGCAAGACGAGGAAGTCGTCGAATGAATGCACCGGTACACCGCGGCGAGAATCGATGCCGCTAAAGATCCGTCGGAAGTCGTCGTTGAGCCCCTCAAATGGTTCCGCGATGGTCGCCCAGGCGTCTTCCAACGCCTGCGACTCGTCTGGACGTGGCAGGGCCCGTGAGAGGGTAAGCAGGAGGATGATCGCGACCATCGTAGCGCCGAGGAAGGAGAGCGAGATCCAGTCGGGATAGGCGGAGCCCTCCGCACGCCAGCGATCCATGCGTCGCAGCAGCGAGGCGCGCATCAGCAACAGCATCGAACCGGTCAGAAAAAAACCGTATGAGAGGTTCCATTGGCGGTCGGAGAGGTAGGAGACGTTGACCGCCAACAGGGCGCCGAGCAGGATCATCGCGACCCAGGCATTGCGCCAGCGTGCGACGGCGTACGCGCCCAGGAACGAAGCGATGAAGACGAAGACATCGGTGAAGAAGACGAACGGCAGGTTGTCGGTAGTCAGCCCAGCGCTGAAGGCTTGCTTGAACCAGTCCTGGAAGCGGAAGCCGAAGTCGGTGAATCGATCCCAGAAGAGGGGTTGTCCGCCCAGCGTCTCCAACTGCGTGACCTGGGCCATGATGATCAACCCGCCGACGACGAAGGCGACCAGCATCGCGAACGGCGCGCGGAGCCGCCGGATACGGCCCAGCACCAGTGCGAGCAGGACGCCGACGGCCCCCGTAATGCGCAGATCGGGCATCTCCGCGACCCAGCCGGCGATGTAGATGCTGTTCGCTGTAGAGAGAGCGACCAGAAGCAGGATTCCGAACGTAATCGTCGCTTCCAGCAGACGTTGGAGCAGCGTGAGCGGGCGTTCCTGTCCCGACACTACGATCGTCTCGCCGGACGAACGGCGAGCGAAGAAGCGGCGCTCGGCCTGCGCGACCAACGTCTCCGGCTGCTCGGAAGACCCTGCTGGCGGTCTCTGCTCGCTCATTGCGCCGGCGTCTCTTCATTCTGCGCTTGCGCGCGCGTATCGGCGCCTGTCCAGTCGGCCTCCGAGGGCACTTCTTCCATTTCCATATTGGCTTGCGCAGCGGCGGCCGCTGCAGCGCCATTGGCGCCGTTCGAGGGCATGTCGGCCAACGCCGCGGCACCGGATGCCATCGGACCTCCGGGAATCTGACCGACCATCACGGCCGGAATGTAGTCGCCCTTGCGAATCAGGTTGACCTGCACGCCGAGCGCCCGCAGTTCGACGGCCGTGGCCGCAGCGCCTGCGCGTCCGCCCCATGACTCGAGATCGAGCAGTGCCACCGCCCCCTTGACACCTCGCTGGGTCAGCGTGCGAATCGCGCCCTGCCAACGAGGATCGGTCGAGGCCGTGACGACGATCACAGTCGTGTGTCGGCCCCAGCGTCGCGACTGCTGATAGAGAATCGACGCTACCGGTACCGTGCCGACCGGTTGAGCCACAGCCAACGCCTCGAGCATGCGGCCGAAGTGCTGCGAGCCGCGGTCAGGCTCGATCACGTCGAGCCGCTCGCCGAACATCATCAAACCCACGGAGCGGTTCTGATTGATGAACAGCCGGACAACCGAGGCGGCGACCGTTACGGCAGTTTCAATTGTGGCATCGTCGCCGCTGCCGAGGTGATCTTGGCTAGAGAGGTCGAGGATGACCCAGAGATGCGATGCGGGGTCTAATTCGAACGTCTTCACCTTCAGCGAACCGGTGCGCAGGCTGCTTTTCCAGTGAATCCGGTTGACGGAGTCGCCCGGCTCGTAGTCGCGGATGCCGGACGCGTTGGGGGTCACGTAGTGGGTGCGGCGTCGAAAACGGCCCTCACCGGGCAGGTTGGCCGGCGGCGCCGAGTAGCGCGGCAGTTCGAGCGCTTGCGGATACACGACGAGTCCGCGCCGGTGACCGAATCGCAGCTCTCGACTGAACATGTCGAATGGGTCGGAACTGCGCACGGTGATCGGTCCCAGGTTGTAGACACCTCGTCGGTAGCAGGTGGTCTGCAACCTCCAGTTGCGGTGGCCGGAACGTCCCAGGCTGGTAATGAACTGCGCAGTGTGGCCTGGCAGGTTGGAGGCTTCCTCTACCTCGAGCCAGAGCTTGGGGAACGGGGAATCATTGATCACTTCAAAGCGTTCGATGATCGACTCGCCCGCCTGGACTCGGTCGCGCGATCGCGACATACGCACGCGAACGCCCTGCCCCGCGGACCAGGTCCAGGCACCGGCCAAGGCGATACCGAAGAGCAACGTGTAACCCAGCCGCTGAGGCAGCCAGTAGTTGGAGGCGAAACCGACAGCGAAGGCCACGATCGTCAGGGTGACCACGATGCTCAGCGATCGGCGCGTACCGAACGTCGCCCGCCAGGCGCTGCGGAAAGGGCTGCTCAAGGCTCTGCCGAGGCCGCGCACGGTCTATTCCGTTCTGCAGACCACGAGCGCCGACCAGCGTGTCATGACGCCGCCCGGGCGCCCGGCACCGGTACTCGTTCGAGGACATCGTCGATCACCGTGCGCGCGTCCTGGTTTCGCACCTGCGCCGACGGACTGAGGATGATTCGGTGTCCGAGCGCGGAGTGCGCCAGGGTTTTGATGTCGTCGGGGATCACGTAGTCGCGGCCAAACAGCAGTGCCGAGGCCTGAGCACCGCGGAACAGCGCCAACGAACCGCGCGGGGACGCGCCCAGGTAGACCGCCTCGTGCGATCGCGTCGCGGCGACTAGTTGCACGGCGTACTGCTTGAGCTGCGGGTCGACCCAGATGTCTCGCGCAACGCGGTGGATCTCACGCACTTCCTCGGGCGAGGTCACCGGAGCCAACGATTCGATTGGGTGTTGTTGCTGTTGGCCCTCGAGCACCGCAACCTCGTCATTGGCATCGGGATAGCCAAGGTGGATACGTAGGAGAAAGCGGTCGAGCTGCGCCTCGGGCAGCGGGAACGTGCCTTCATACTCGACCGGGTTCTGGGTCGCCAGGACCATGAACGGCGGCGGGAGTTGTCGTGTGACGCCGTCTGCCGTGACCTGTCGTTCCTCCATCGCTTCCAACAGCGCGGACTGTGTCTTGGGCGTTGCGCGGTTAATCTCGTCGGCGAGCACAATCTGAGAGTAGATCGGTCCCTGCCGCCACTCGAAATCCTGGGTCTTCTGGTTGTAGACCGAGACGCCGGTCACGTCCGAGGGCAAGAGATCGGGGGTGAACTGGATCCGGTTGAACGTGCAGCCCGTCGACACCGCGAGCGCCCGGGCGAGCATCGTCTTGCCGGTGCCGGGCACATCTTCGATCAGCAAATGACCGTCGGCGACGAGGGCGATGACTGCCTGCCGCACTTCTCGCGTCTTGCCCAAGATCACGCGCTCGACATTGGCGACGACGCTGAGCAACACGGTTCGGGGATCGTCCATCAGGGGTATCTCCGCTTGCAGTCCTGCCGCTTGCCGGTGCTTGCCTCATCGCAGTCGCAAAGGCGCGTAAGCGGCATCTGGTGACAGGGGCACTCTTTGAGAGCGTAACTGATATGTGTACAGTGGATTCGTCTGTATGGGGCAATCGCCTGATCTCAACCGTGTCACGGGGAAGCCGATTCGTCTGAGTCGGCGAACGGTGTTGCGGGCCTTCATCGGCGCCGGAGCCGGGCTGCTGGTGACCGCCTGCGGCGACGACGATCTGGATCCTTTCGCCGCATACCGCCAACCCGAAGCGTCGCCGGACTTCGAGGCCAACGGTCAGGTCCAGCAGGCCGATGGGCAGGAAGCACTCGAACTTGTTCCCGTGCAAGAGGCGTCGCAGGTAATCGACAGCGAGCCGCTCCCCGATCCGGCCGTCTACCTCATGCCTAGTCCCGTCGCCCAGGGTGAGACTGTCCTGATCGTGGTCGTCGCGCCGGGCGCCGACGCAGCCTCCATGTGGTGGCAGGGACAGACCTTCTCGCTGCTGCACAACGAAGAACGCTTCATCGGCTTCTTCGGGATCGACGCCAACGCGGCAGTCGGCCCGCAGTCGCTGGGCGTGGCGGTCTACGGGCCGCGCGGCGAACAACTGCTCTGGCAGGAGACCGTGATCGAGATTGTCAGCGGCGACTGGACGGTCGACGATATCCAGATCGACGGGCCCAACGAAGCGCTGCTCGATCCGGCGATCCGGCGGGTCGACGAAGCGCAGCGGCAGCCGTATCAGACGGTGCTGACGCCCCAACTGCATTGGCTGGGCGTCTTCGATCCGCCCGTCGACGGCGCGATCACAGCGCTCTATGGAGAGCAGCGCTCCTTCAACGGCGGGCCGATCGTGGAATACCACACCGGCATCGACTTCGGCGGCGAGACTGGCACGGCGGTCAAGGCGGGCAACAGCGGCATCGTGAGTTGGGCCGGCAGAACGCGGCGTCGAGGCAACGGGATCATCATCGATCACGGAGCCGGCGTGTTCACCGGCTACTACCACCTCTCGGAGGTGTTACAGACGCCCGGCACGGTGGTCGAGCAGGGCGACCTGGTCGCGCGGATGGGCGCGACCGGCCTCGCCACAGGCCCGCACCTGCACTGGGAAGTGATCGTGCGGGGCGTCACCGTCAACCCGCTGCCCTGGATCCGCTCACTCGAATTCCCCGACCCGTTTCAAGCGCTCAATCCGGCGAATGCGTTGGCATCGACCAACCTCGTCAGCGGCTAGCATCCGCTAACCACTGCATTTGCTGATTTCCGGTTCTCTCAAGACCGCGCCGCCTCGAGCGTCAAGGCGATCGCGATGATTGCCGCAGTTTCTGCTCGCAGAGGCCGGTTGCCGAGTGAGATTGGCTGCCAGCCATGGCTGCGGGCGAGATTGGCCTCCGCCAGCGTGTAGCCGCCTTCGGGACCGATCAACAGGTGGACGCTGTTCGGCGGCGGTAGACCGTCGTCGCGGCGCTGCTGGAACATGGGAGCGATTCGCTGGTCCGGCTCAAGGGCCGACGCCAACAGTCGCAGACTGTCGGGCTCTTGCTCCTCTGCGATCAGGTCGGTCACCTGCATCGGCGCGTGAATCTCAGGCCGAAACTCGCGGCGGCACTGTTCAGCGGCTTCCGTGGCCAGCCGTCGCCAGCGATGCAGCCGCTGGGTCGCATCGCCGCGGATGATCGCGCGCTGCGACCAGACCGGTCGAATTTCGTCAACGCCAAGCTCGGTCGCCTTCTCAATCATGAAGTCGTAGCGCTGCGGCCGGATCAGCGAAGCCGAAATCACGATGCGCGGCGGCGGCAGCGGGCGCAGCGGCCGACGTTGATCGATCCGGCAGATCACGTCGTCTCGCGTTACCCGTTCGACCGTGGTTCGGAAGAGACGGTCGGTCATCGGATGCACCAGCTCCAGCGGATCGTCGCGGCGCACCCGCATCACGCGCTTGAGCCGGTTCGCCTTCCCGCCTGTGATCGTGATCGAGTCTTCCTCGACTCGAGCCGATTCGTCGAGGAAATAGCGCGGCACTAGGCCCGGCGCGCCCTGTCGGTCGGACATCTGATCGTCGAAGTGTCGGGCCACCGCGCGCAGCCTTTCTCCGTTGGCGCTGTCAGACGAGCGCTAGACTCCGCTGGGACAAGAACTGTACTACTTCGTGCACCACAGGGGACGGGGCATCTCATGGATCTTGGGCTGAATGGCAAGGTGGCAATCGTCACAGGGGGCTCAGAGGGCATCGGCCGTGCGACGGCGATCCTGCTCGCGCAAGAAGGCGCAAAGGTGGCGATCGGCGCGCGGCGACAGGGTCCGTTGGACGAGGCCCGCGCGGCGGTCGAGGCGACCGGCGGCGAATGCCTGGCGATCTCGACGGACGTCACCTCGGACGACGACTGCGAGCGGCTCGTGGCCGAAACGATCGAGCGCTTCGGCGGCGTCGACATCCTGATCAACAACGCCGGCCAGTCATCCTCCGGCATGATCGAATCCCACGACGTCGAAACCTGGGCGGTCGACCTCGACCTCAAGCTCTTCGGAGGGATCCGCCTCGCCAAACTCTGCATCCCCTCCATGCGCCAGCGCGGCGGGGGACGCATCGTCAACCTGCTCAACATCGGCTGCAAGACCCCAGGCGCCGGCTCAATGCCAACTGCGGCCTCAAGAGCAGCCGGCCTCGCCATGACCAAAGCGCTCAGCAAAGAAGTCGCAGGCGACCAGATCCTCGTCAACGCGGCCTGCATCGGCTCGGTCGACTCCGCCCAGTGGCACGGCTTCCAC
>DAOUHS010000043.1:0-4816 GCA_034428415.1 Dehalococcoidia bacterium | reverse complement strand
GGAGATCGGCGCGAACACGATCTCGGTTGACGAGGCCTTTGTCGTTCCCTGCGACGTGCTGTCGCCCAATGCGCTCGGCGGGGTCTTCGGCGAAGCGACGATTCCAGCGCTGCAATGCCGAGCCATCTGCGGCGGCGCCAACAACCAGCTCGTCCGCGACCCAGAAGACTCGGCGCTGATTGCCGAGCGAGGCATCCTCTACGCGCCCGACTATGTCGTCAACTCGGGCGGCGTGATTTCTGTGGCGCAAGAAGTCGCCGGTTGGAGCTACGAGGAGTCGGTCGAGCACGCTGAGGGCGTCTTTGGGACCACGCGCGAGATCTTCGAACTGGCGGAGCGACGCAAGATCACCACGGCCGAGGCTGCCCGGGACTTCGCGTTGTCGCAGATTCTGACGCCCGCGACCTGATCCTTACACCCGATACCATGCGGGGGAAGAACCTGGAATCAGCAGCAGGAGCCCCTCATGTCTCTCACCGTGCACGGTATTCCCGTCATCGACATCGACTCTCACTACACTGAGCCGCCCGACCTCTGGACCTCGCGCGCGCCGGCCAAGTACAAGGACGCAGTGCCGCACATCGTGATCAACGATGAAGGCCAACAGCGCTGGCAGGTGCTCGACGATATCGACTTTGGCCCGCCCGGTTTCACGGTGGTTCGTGACGATGGTCAGAAGGAATACGGCACGATTTCGCTGGCCTCGTTCGACCAGATGAGCAAGGCGGCGACCGAACCGAAGGCTCGGCTGAAACTGCTCGACCAGCTCGGCATCGCCCAGCAGATCGTGTACCCGAACGTCGCCGGTTTCGGCTCGCAGAACTTCGTCAAGATCGAGGACTCCGAACTGCGCAACGTCTGCTGCACCGTCTACAACGACGCGATCGCCGAGTTCCAGGAGGAAGGCGCCGGCCGGCTGTTCCCACAGGGCCTGGTGCCGTTCTGGGACATCCCCGCAGCGGTTGAGGAACTGCAGCGGATTAAGGATCTCGGCATGACCGGGATCACGATGTGCGACACACCGGAAGCCTTTGGTCTGCCGCACCTCGGCGATACGGCCTGGGACCCGTTCTGGGATGCTTGCCAGGACATGGAGATGCCGGTCAACTTCCACATCGGCGCAGGCGCCGGCGTCGCCGACAAGCTGATTTGGCCGGGCTATGGTCCGCAGCGGCGACTGGCGATGATCTCGATCGGCCTGTTCATCACCAACTTCAAGGTGGTCATGAACCTGATCTTCAGCGGCCTCTGTGAGCGCTATCCGAAGATCAACTTCGTCTCCGTGGAGTCGGGCATCGGCTGGGTGCCGTTCCTGCTCGAGGCGATGGACTACCAGTTCGAGGAGACGGTGCCGACCGAGCGCGAGGGCTTGACGATGAAGCCGTCGGAGTACTTCCGCCGGCAAATCTTCGCCTCGTTCTGGTTCGAGGACTTCGGACCGCGCGCCGCAATAGCGGAGATCGGCGAAGACAACGTGATGTTCGAGACCGACTTCCCGCACCCGACCTGCCTCTACCCAAGGGCACAAGAGCACATCACCGAGGTTCTCACCGACCTCGACGAAGGCATCCGCGAGAAGGTCCTCCGGACGACGGCCGAGCGCATCTACCACCTCCCGCCGCCCCCAGCCGAGATCTACGAAAGCGCCGCAGCCGGCGGATAACAGCGAACGAACGGTCAGCAGCACATGGCAAGTTGGGGCGGCCCTCGTGGCCGCCCCTCGGCGTGTGCGGGGGAACCTGGCCCGACCATGGGGCAACCACAAGCGTTACCCCGAAAGATGACTTGACAGTCCAAGAAACGGAGAGACTTCATGCCCGGACGACTTGAAGGAAGAGTTGCCATCGTCACCGGCGGCGGTGCTGGGATGGGCGCGGCAGAGTGTCGCCTCTTCGCCCGTGAGGGCGCAGCCGTGGTGATCGTCGACCTCTACGAAGAGGGTGGTCGCGAGGTTGAGGAACAGATCCGCTCGGCCGGCGGCGTCGCCAACTTTGAGCGGATGGACGTGACGGCTGAAGAGGAGTGGAACGCGCTCCTCACCTCGACGCTGGAGACCCACGGCGGCCGGCTCGACGTGCTGGTCAACAACGCCGGCCTGTCCTCAACCTCGGTCGACGACCCAAACTCGACCGAGGGTTGGCACCGGATCATGAACGTCAACGCGACTGGTGTCTACCTCGGGACCAAGCTCGGTTCGACGGCGATGCTGGCTGCAGGCAACGGCGGCTCGATCGTCAATATCTCGTCGATCTACGGGTTCGTCGGTTCCGACGGCGGACACCCGGCGTACCACGCATCTAAGGCCGCGGTGCGCAACTTCTCCAAGGCGATGGCGGTGCGACTGGGACCGGAAGGTATTCGGGTCAACACGGTGCATCCGGGATTTATGCCGCCAATGCGTTCAAGTATTGGCATGTCCGAGGAGATGCGAGCTCGATTGGTCCGATCGATCCCGCTGCGACGTACCGGAGAGGTCGACGAAGTGGCCAACGGCGTGCTTTTCCTGGCCTCCGACGAGTCTTCCTACGTGACCGGGTCGGAACTCAAAATCGACGGGGGGTTCCTTGCCCGCTAACGAGCGCCATTGCCCTTGATCCGATGCTTCGTAAGGCGGGCGCAAAATCGGCAGTTGTTCGCTGAACCCTGGCGACGACCCCGGATCGCCGCGATAAACTGTGGTCAACTAACTCCCACCACGGCGGGTGCGGCAAGGAGGAGCGAGGAATGCCAACCAAGCAATTTGCGATCCTGACGCGACGCCGGATCGCCGGCGTCGCCTTTTTGATCGGCGCTGCGGTCCTACTCGCCGCACAGGCATCGTCGATCGGCGCCCAACAGCCCAAGACGCCCCATTGGTTCTGGGGCGCGGACGCGAGCCAATACGTCGGCGCCCAGATTAGTGCGATCAACCAGGACGGCGTGGAGGTTGACAGCGACGGCGAGGGCAGCGGCGTTGTCAACCGCGACGGTGGATGGTGGGTTACGGTCAGTCCGGAGGACGCCCGAACGGTCAAGCTTCGACTCGTGCTTGGCGACACGGTTCGTGAAACAGATGCTCTGGATGTGATCGAAGGCGGCTTCGACCCTGAGGGTCTATCAATCGCTGCATTCTCTCCTGTATCAACAACGCTCGATGAATCCGGCAACACCATCTCGGTCCGAATCATCGCCCGACGAGCGGAGGACGGTCGGATCGAGTTCGGTATGCGCGATCCCGACGGTGTGGACATCTTCCCACGGGCGAGATATTTCCCAGCGGCGGGTCCGGACCATAACCGTTTCTTACGTAGCTCAGAGATCGACTTCGGGAGCGGGTACACCGGCCGGATTATTGCGCGGCGGGCTCCTGACGGACGAGTGGAATTCGGCTTCCGGGTCGAGGGATACGACGATATCTTCCCACGCGCGCGATACTTCCCCGCGAGCGGGCCGGACCACAACCGCTTCTTGCGCAGCTCGGAGATTGAGATCGGCATGCCGCGCTAGCCCCTGGTAGCAAACAGCCAGGTGGACAGCCCACTCATTTCGGAGTGGGCTGTTTCGTGTTTGGGGCTAGCCCCGCTTTTGCGAGGCGGCCCTCGCGGCAGGATGCGTGCCCGGCGTGATCAACTGAGCTACCCGACGCACCAACGCTTGCAAGGGCAAGCGACGCTTGGAAGGCAGGCGCAGCATCAGGCAGAGGAATGCCGAACCCGCCCAGAATGCGGCGCAAGTGTAGAACGCGTAGTCGTAGGTGCCGACCAGATCGTATGAGAGCGCCACGGCCAGCGGCGTGATCGCATTGATCCCCATCGCAATCGGAAATCCAATACTGCGCACTGCGCCCAGATATCGGCGACCGAAGTACTCGGCCCAGAACATGTCCTGGATCGGAATATTGCCCCCGATCCCGAAGCCCATCACCGCCAGCGCCCCTGCGATCAGCATCCAGTCGCCCGTTGGCGCGGCCTGGATCACGAGGACGAAGCCGAACGCGCCGAGGGCGAAGGAAGCGAATCCCACCACCCGGGTGTCAAACTTGTCCAGCATCCAGCCCCAGGGCGGTTTGGTCAGCATCGACATCAGCGAGAACGCCGCCACGGCAGCCGCGGCCTCGACCGAGGTGAATCCATGCTCACGTAGGTACAGCACTCCATTGAGCAGGATCGCGAAGATGCCGACCACTGAGATCCCGAAGATCAACACGATCAGATAGAAGCAGGTCGTGTGCAACGCTTCGCGACGGGTGAGCGATGTCTCCTCGTCGTGCCGGCCTGCCTCGATCTGCTGCGGCGTGAGCTGCGTGGGTCCGCCATCGGGCAGCATGCCGTAGTCCTCAGGTCGACGCCGCATGAGAAGCGCTGCAGGAATCAGGATCGCCGCCAGACATCCTGACAACACCATCCATGCCGTTCTCCAGCCAAACGGCTCGATCAGGACGCCCGCGGTGAACGTCGGCCAGAAGAAACCGGCCATCGAGACGCCCATCGAGGTCCAGCCCAGCGCCTGTCCCCGCTTGGCCACAAACCACTGCGACACCGCGATTGAGACCACCAGGAACCCCGCCACCGACGCCGAAGTGACCAGGAACACGCCGCGCACCAGCACGTACTGCCAGTACTCCTCGATCTGGCTCATGAAGAACAGCGCGGGAATGCAGATCACCGCAGCGGCCAACATGATCGGACGCGCGCCGAAGCGATCGATCCGCGGACCGAGCGCCAGGCCGATCACCATCAACAGCGCCTGTCCGATCGAGTCGGCGGCGAAGAACTGCGTCCGCGACCAGCCGAACTCCTCGATGAACTCCGGCGCAAACACGGCTACGACCGAGGTC
>DAOUHS010000042.1:0-54355 GCA_034428415.1 Dehalococcoidia bacterium | reverse complement strand
GACATCTCGAAGGCGCGCTTGATCGCGGGCAGCGCCGTGTTGATAATCGTCGCGTCAAGTTGGACCAGCATCTGGGAGCCGGCCAGCACCAGCAGGATCGCCCAGCGCCGCCGGGGCGTGAATCCCGTTGAAGTGTCGGCCGGAGCCTGCGCGCTCATGCCATGCGCCAGCGCGGCTGGGCGAGATCGTCGGTAGTGTGCTCAAACACCACGCGAACCCGCGCGCCGATCTCCATCGCCCCGCCCAGTGGCGCATCGACGACCGCGCCCATCAACTTGATCTCGGGCATGTCGTCCAACTCAACCAACGCGACCATGTAAGGCCCGAACTCTCTCAGCGCCGGATGCGCCGGGTGGACGACTTCGACCCAGGACCAGACGCTGCCGGTACCGGCCGACTCTTCCCACTCCATCTCGAACCCGTAGCAGGCGTGACAGTTCAGCTCCGGCGGATACTGCCGGGTGTTGCAGTCGGCACAGCGCTGAACGACGAGTCGCCCCAGCGCGGCGCCAGCGAAGTAGCCG
Source organism: Dehalococcoidia bacterium (assembly GCA_034428415.1). Taxonomy (GTDB): domain Bacteria; phylum Chloroflexota; class Dehalococcoidia; order Bin125; family Bin125; genus Bin125. The sequence goes on along the minus strand of DAOUHS010000042.1, from coordinate 53,831 downwards.
CCGTTAATCGGATCCTCAGGCTCGGGAGCGGTCATGCCTTCGGGAAAGAGCGGCGAATCCAGGAACTCGGCGGTGCGGCTCGAACTCGTCATAGCGCGAGGGTAACGCGTTGCCTGCCTAGTAGCCTGACTCGGCATGCGCCGCCTGACTGCACTCGCCCTCTTGCCCGTCCTGATCTGGTTTGGAGTCGCCCGGCCGGCTGCGGCCGAAGCGCCGCTCTGCACGCTCTCGACCGATTTCGCACGCGAGCTGATGCTCGTCGATGCGGTGCTCGGCGCGGCGGCGTACGACCTGCGAACCGGGACGATCTGGAGTGGCGGTCATTCCGGTCCGTTCGCGCTGCATAGCGTGATCAAGCCGCCGATCGCCTGGGCGGTCCTGAGCGATGCCTATGACAACGGACGCGAACTGACCGAGGCGCAGCAGCACGCACTGTTCTACATGGTGGCCTGGTCGCAAAATCCGGATGTGACGACGTTGCTGTCGATGATCGGCGGGCTGTCGGGATTGACCGAGTTCTACAAGCGATGGGGCGTTCCCGAGCTTGTCGACTTGACGCACCGCAGCCGCTGGGGCATGAGCCGGGCCGAGCCGGTGCATCTGGCTCGGCTGTTCGGGGCGCTTGCAGTTTCGGATTCGGTACCCGAACAAGCGCGAGCCGATGGATTCGACCTGTTACGCAGCGGGGTTGAGAACCACCGCTGGGGCGCCACCATTCCCGAACCCGAACTTCCAGGTTGGGAGTCGTTGATCAAGACCGGGAACTTCACGCTTCCGGAGACCGAGGACGATGATCCGGTCGGCAAGATCGATCCGCGCAACTACAAGGACGAGGAGGAACTGCTGCAGGATCTGGAACAAGCTGAAGCGGAGGCAGTAGCCGCAGGTCAAGAGGACACCCCGCTCAAGTCGCTGCCAAGTGAACAGCGTTCGACCGTGCGGATGAACAGCGCCGCGATCTGGCTGGGTCCGCCGTGGCGGGGTAGCCAGCCGCGTTATGTGATAGCGATCATGCAGGAGAGTTCCCTCTCCTGGAGCGGGTCTCGGGCATTGCAGAATCGCATCGGCGAGATTCTGGCCTACGCGATTGCCCAACGCGAAGCCGGAGAGTGGTCGCAGCCGGCCAGCAACTGCATCAAACGGGCATTGTCCTAGCCGTGGATCAGTTGTGGAAGATCGCCGACGAGATCGGTGCTGATGCGGGACCAGCAGCAACGATGCAGGTGCGAGCTCCTTCTACGGGGTTGGACGATACGCCTCGGAGTTGGCGGACGGCTTCGACGGCTAGGTTGAAGCCGTGGGTGTAGGCCTCGGCGAGGTTGCCTCCTGAGGTGTTGATTGGGAATTCTCCGGCGTGGGGGGCGTCGGCGTCGGCGACCTGTTTGGTTTCGAGTCGTCCGCCTTCGGAGAAGGGTCCTCCTTCGCCGACCTTGCAGAACTTGTGGTCCTCGAAGGAGGTGAGGACCTGGCCGGTGAAGTTCTCGTAGAACTGTCCGCAGTCGATGTCTTCGGGTCCCATGCCGGCGGCCGAGTAGAGGCGGTCGACCATGGTGGTGTAGTTCGAGCTCATGAAGTCGTCGTGCCAGAAGCCGTCGACGACGTTTCCCTGGCGGTGTCCGGAGCCCTGGACCGAGGCTGCGAGATAGACCGGATTGTCGGTGAAGTCTTTCGCGATCTCGGCCGTTGTGAGGATCATGGCGGCGGCGCCGTCGGTCTCGAGGCAGCAGTCGTAGAGGCGGTAGGGGTCGGCGATCATGCGCGAGTTCTGGTGGTCTTCCAGCGTGATTGGTCGGCCGTTCATGACGGCTCGGGGATTGTTCTGGGCGTGCTTGTTGGCGGCGACGGCGATGTGTCCGAGTTGGGCTGAGGTGGTGCCGTACTCGTGCATGTGGCGCTGCATCTTCATCGCCAGGAACTGGGCCGGCGACATCAGGCCCTGGGGGACGTTGAAGGCGTACTGTCCGCGCAGGCGTCCGCCGCGGCGCGACTGGCCGAAGCGGCCGAACTCGCCCTGGGCGAGGGCTCGGTAGACGACGACGAAGTTGGCGTATCCGGCAACGATGCCGGCGGCTGCGTTGCCGATGGCGGCGCAGACTCCTCCGCCGCCTCCGCCGTAGACCATGGAGGCGAAGGCGTAGTGCGGGAGGTCGAGGGCGGTTGACAGGCGGTTTGGGTCGTTGCGGTCGGCTGAGTAGGAGGAGAAGCCATCGAGCATTCGGGGTTGGAGTCCCGCGTCGTTGCAGGCGGCGAGGATTGCTTCGAGGGCAAGGCGGAACTCGGGCCTGCCGATGCGGCCGTGCTTGGTGTACTCGGTCTCGCCGACTCCGATCACTGCGACCTTGTCGCGGATGTTGCGGTCGTACTCGTATGTCATGTCAGCCCTCCCTCAGTCGCTCAATCGTTGAGAGGCTACGCGATCGCAGCGCCTATCCTCATTGGGCCAATCAACCGACAAGGAGCCACTATGTCTGATTTTGCCAATCTTCCCTCCGCCGATCCTGCTTCGCTGGGGATTGACGCCGACCGGCTGGCTCGGATGGACTCCCGGATGGCGCAGGCTGTTGAGAACGGTGAGGTTCCCGGGGTGACGACCGTGTTGCTTCGGCACGGACACGTGGCCCATGTGTCGACGCATGGAAGTCTGGATGCGGAGCGGCAGAACCCGCTGCCTGAAGACGCGCTGTTCCGGATGTACTCGCAGACCAAGCCGGTGACGGCGGCTCTGGCGATGCAGCTTCAGGAAGAGGGCGTGTTCTACGTCGACGAGGCGATTACGAAGTGGCTGCCGGAGTTCGAGAATCGGCAGGTGTTGGCTCCGTTTGATCCTCCGAACAAGGTGCGCGGTGAGGGCCTGCTGATGGGTCAGACGTTGCCGATGACCCGTCAGATCACGATCCGGGACTTGTTGACGATGACATCGGGGTTGCCGTCGTTTGGCAACATCCCGTCGGCGATGTTCCCATTGTTGGAGCCGGCCTGGAGCGGTACCGAGTTCGGGATTACGAATCCGGGCGTGGTGGACACGTCGGTATCCGCAGAGGAGCGCGTGTTGCAGATGGCGCTGCTGCCCAATGCGCGGCAACCGGGGGCGGCGTGGGAGTATGCGGCCGACTTCGATGTCCTGACGCTGCTGCTCGAGCGCGCGACCGGACAGAACCTGGACGAACTCTTCCAGGAGCGGATCTTCGGTCCGCTGGGCGTCGAAGGATGCGGATTCTACTGTCCGCCGGAGGACGTGGACCGGCTGGTGACGAATCACCACTGGTCGGAGGATGGTGCGCTCAATCCGGTGGAGCGGCCTGAGGACTCGCACAAGGTGCGGGAGTCGCTCGGCCAGCAGATATCGGGCAATGGGCTGTACGGCGGGGTGTTGATGACGTCGGCGGCGTACACGCGTTTTGCCGCGATGCTGCTCAACGGAGGTGAGCTTGACGGTGCGCGGGTGCTGGGTCGGAAGACGATTGAGCTGATGACCGCCAATCATCTGGGTGCGATCTGTGGGACGGAGATCAATCTCACGGGTCCCGGATTCGGGTTTGGATTTGGCTATGCGGTTCGAGACCGGATCGCGGGGACGGCGTATCCAGGCAGCATCGGGACGTATGGCTGGGGTGGTGCGGCGGGCACGTGGTTCTTTGTCGACCCGGCTGAGAACCTCGCGGGGCTGTTCTTCACGCACGTGTTCATGTACCAGTTCAACCCGGCGGCGTACCTCGAGACGGACTTCGAGAAGGGGGTCTACGAGGCGTTGCTGTAGGCGCGACCTCAAGGGACCGGGGAGGGGCGGATGACTTCGGGTAGGCCCGCCTGGGTCTCGAACGAGTTGTTCCCGTTTGAGAGTCGGTTCTTCGAGACTCCGGACGGGCAGCGGATGCACTACGTCGACGAGGGCAGTGGTCCGACGATTGTGTTCGTCCACGGGAATCCGTCGTGGTCGTTTGAGTTCAGGCACCTGATTGCCGAGCTGCGTTCCGATTTCCGGTGCATTGCGGCCGATCACGTTGGATTTGGGCTGTCGAGTCGCAGCGACGAGCGTGACGACCATCATCCTCATGCGCATGCGCGCCGCTTCGCGGCTCTGCTGGACCACTTGCAGGTGACCGACGTCACGCTGTTCATGTGTGATTGGGGCGGACCGATCGGTCTGGACTTCGCGCGGCGGCGGCCCGGACGGGTCTCGCGATTGGTGCTGGCGAACACCTGGTGCTGGCCGGTCAATCGGGACCGTCACTTTCTGTTCTTCAGCCTGGTGATGTGGAGTCCGCTGGGTCAGTACTTGATCAAGCGGCGCAACTTCTTCGTCAACGGCGTGATGCCCAGGGCGATTGCGGTCAAGTCGGCGATGACGCCCGAGATGATGGAGCACTACCGGCGGGCGCAGCCGTCGCCGAGCGAGCGTGCCGCCTGCGCTGCGCTTCCGGGTCAGATCATTCGCGCGAGCAAGTGGTTGGGCGACATCTGGGAAAATCGCGTCAGGTTTGCCGACAAGCCGACGCTGATTTTCTGGGGTCTGCAGGACATCGCGTTCCGCAGGCAGGAGTTGGAACGCTGGCGCTCGGCGTTGAGCGACACCGAGGTACATGACTACAGCGACGTCGGACACTTCGTGGCGGAGGAGGCTCCGGATCGTGTGGTCGCGGCATTGCGGGACTTTGTCCAGTAGGGCGTCGGCTCATTCCCGCGGTCGCGTCGAGGCAGTGAGTGCCAGCAGGCGACGGTGAGGAAGGGGAGGATGATGACCTGCCCGTAGGCTCCGGGCGGGGGTTTGTCGATTTTGAGTGGTTTGGAGCGACCGACCATGATTCGGCCGATGTTGTCGAGCAGGTTGAGGAGCAGGATCAGGGGGATCAGTCCTCGGTAGCGGATCAGAGCGAGCCAGGCGAGGCCGGCGAGGAGCAGTTGTTCGAGTCCCCATTGGGCGAAGATGGCGACGATGTTCTGGCCGCCTTCAACGTCGAGGTCGATGCCGGCGATGCTGGCGGCTCCGCCGTCGCGTCGGAAGACGTGGACGAGGCTTCGGAAGGTGATGACGAGGGAGAGGAAGAGGTAGAACCTCGTGACCCAGGGGTCGCCTCGGTAGGTCTTCGTGTCGTCGGGGAGGAGGGCGGTTATGGCTCGCATCAGGTCAATCTTCCTGGCGAACGTTGGGAGCTGGTCCCCGCTCGGAGGTGGGGACGGGAAACCGAGCGGGTTCCCGCGCGGGGGCGGGAACTGGGAGTGGGACGGGGATAGCCGCTGACCGGCCAGGCGCGCAGGTTGGCCACATCAATCATGTGGCTATAGCGGGGTGATCCGGAGCCGGGAAGTCGACTGATGTGGAGGTACGCCTCTTCGAGGGCGTCAATGAACTCCTGTGCACGCTGGGCGGACAGTGTTGTTCGGTAGTATCTGGCGGCGTTTTGGACATCGCTTGTCGCCGCTTGACTGCGAATGACCGGCTTTTCCGTCACTGCCAATCATCTTCGTGAACGCGTCTACGAAGCTCGTCGAAGTACTCGGCATCGGCAACGCCCGCCGGAGGCGAATTCACGCCCTCCATGACGAGATCGCGCAGCTTCTGGCGATCTAGCTCCCCTTGGATCAGAACCTGGATGTACTCGCTGCAGGTCTCTAACCCGCGCTCGGCGACTTGCTGGTCGACGAACGATTGGAGGGCGTCAGGGAGGGAGACGTTGACGTTGCTCATGTGGTCAGGGTATGCGATCGGGCAGTGGTCGACCATTTCCGGTGGGGCATCATCAGTCTCCGATGGTTCTGGTTGGGAAGTCTTTGGCTGGGTGGTCTTTTAGGACTTGTTCGTCCAGGTCGATTCCTAGGCCTGGGGTTTTGGGGAGTTGGATTTGGCTGTCTTCTACCTGGAAGGCTGGGGTGGCGGCCTGGTTTCCCCAGGGTTCGAAGTTGACGAAGTATTCGGTGATGATGAAGTTGGGCATGGTGGCGGCGGCGTTGAGGGTGGCGGCGAGGGCCATCGTGGTTGAGTTGTAGTTGTGTGGGGCGACGGCGACGAAGTAGATCTCGGCCATGGCGGCGATTTCGGTTAGTTCTTTGATTCCTCCGACGTTGGCGACGTCGGGGTTGATGATGTCGGCGGCTCGTTGTTCGAAGGCTTGTCGGAATTCGAACTTGGTGTAGAGCTCTTCGCCGGTAACGGTGGGGATGTTGATCTGGGCGGTGGCGGCGGCGAGGGCGGTCATGTTCTCGGCCCAGACTGGTTCTTCGAACCAGAAGGGCTCGTATTCCTCGACCATCTGGGAGAGTCGGACGGCGTTGGATGGGCTGAGTCGGCGGTGGATTTCGAGGAGGACGTCGATGTCGGGTCCGACGGCTTCTCGGACGGCTCGGACTCGTTCGGCGGCGAGGCGGAGTTCTTTCATGCCGATGTAGCTGCGCCAGCGTCCGGGGACGGGGTCGAACTTGAGGGCGTTGAAGCCTCGGTCGACCATGGCTCGGGCACGGGCCTGGAGTTCTTCGATGTCGTCCATCTTGGCCCAGCCGTTGGCGTAGACGCGGAGGCGATCGCGGACGGCGCCGCCGAGGAGCTGGTGGACGGGCATGCCGGCTCGCTTGCCGGCGAGGTCCCACATGGCTTGTTCGACGCCGGAGACGGCGGAGTAGAGGTCCATGGCGCCTCGGCGGTTGCCGAAGTCGTTGTAGATGGCGTCGGTCCAGGGTTTGATGCGGGCGGCGTCCCAGCCGACGATGTATCGGCGCATGGCCTCGAGGTGTGCGGTGATCTGGATGTCGCGGTCGGACTGGGTGTAGCACTCGCCCCAGCCGTGGAGTCCGTCGGCGGTTTCGAGTCGGACGAAGCAGAGGTTTTTTCCGGCGATGTAGCGGTCGGGCTGGCCGGTGTTGGGCGGGGTGGGATGGATGAGGTAGTAGCGCAGGTCGACGATGGTGGAGTCGGTCATGATGGCTCGCAGTCATTGAAGAGGGGTCGGCACATGCCGACCCCTCTCATCATCGCGCCACAAATGGTTGGCGGCTAGTTGTCTGCCTTTACCTCGAGTAGCCCGGATCCTCCGTCTCGTGTTCTTCGGCGATGGCGCCCATGGCGGCGAGGAGCTTGGCGAAGTCACCTCCGGCTTCCGTGTCGAGGATGCTGGTGGGCAGGTCTTCGAACCAGTAGGCGATCTCGTTGAGATGGTCGGCCGCGAGGGCCATGGTCTCGTCGCTCAGGCCGTCCTGGCCGAACCAGCTGTAACGGTCGGCGGCCAGGGCGACGACTGAACCGAGGTCCAACAGCTCATCGTCTCCGAAGCGTAAGATGCCTGAGGCCATGGCGACCTGTTGGCTGCGCGACTCATCCGACATCGGGACCAGCCAGCGCAGCTCCACTTCTCCGAGATCCACAATGTCCCTGCGAATCGCGTCGCTGGTCAGCTCGACCTCGAAGAACATCGTGGTCGCCGAGCCCATCGGGATCTCTGCGAAGTCCTTGCGGTCTTGCTCGAAGTTGCGATCGGCGGTGACGCGATTCTCGTAGCCGACCAGCCGCCAGCCGACGACGGCGTTTTCATCCCAACGGACCTGGGCGCGGGCCTGGTCGGCGAAGGGGATCGAGAGCGCCAGCCAGTTGTCGCGGCTGAACGTCGACTTGGCCTGGCCGATGTTCTGCAGGTAGCGGTACCAACCGTTGCCGTGCTGGGCGAGCTGTTCGAGCAGGACATCGTTGTAGTTCTCGATGCCTACGCCGACTGTGATCAGGCGCAGCGGGTTCGACTCGTCGCGGTCCTCGGCTGTGCGCAGGATGGCGAACGGGTCGGTGGCGTCGACGTTGGCGACGCCGTCGGACATGAGGATGACGTAGTTGTAGGCATCGGGACGGTCGCGGCGGACGTCGTCGGCAAACTCAACGCCCATGTTGAGTCCGGCCTGAACGTTGGTTGAGCCACGTGGATACAGATTCTCGATCACTTGAATCACATCGCGGTCGTCCGGTCGGTGATGTTCGGCATAGTCGACGATTGAGTCCGAGAACAGTACAACGGCGAGTCGGTCAACACGGCTCAGACCACGGCGGATTGATTCCGCAGCCGCCTTGGCGATTCCGACTCGGTCTCCCTCACGCATGGAGCCGGACGCATCCAGGACTAGTGTCACGTTGAGACGCGTGTTATCGACAAACTCCGGCGCTTGTGTCGCGATTCGCACCAGGTGCAGCTCGTTGTGTAGGGGATGCTCGACGATGTCGGTAGTGACGGCGAAGCTGTCACCAGAGCCGGGCAGTTCATAGTTGTAGTCGAACGCGTTGATCCACTCTTCGGTGCGAACCGACGCCGGTTCAATCGCGTAGCCGGCCTCGACCCAGTTGAGGGCAAGGAAGTACGACGTGCGGTCGACATCGAGAGAGAAGGTGGACGTGTCATCGTCGACGGTCTCGCGCCAGCCGGTGGTGGCGTAGTCCTCGAAGTTGGTTGAGCCAGGCAGTGAACGTCGCGGCTGGCGTTCTTCACTTGACCGCTCTTGCTCTTGCTGACGCTGTTGTGTGCGTGATCGAGCGCGGGAGCTGTCGGAGGCTGCTTGTTGAGCCTGCTCCTGCTGCATTGCCTGTTGTTCAGATTGTTGCTGCGCCTGTTGCGCGTCGGCCGCGGCATAGGACTCTTGCTGCTGTGCCTCGTGCTGGTAGGCGACCTCTTGCCGCTCCTGTTCCTGCATCGCCTGCTGTTGTTGTTCTTGCTGAACGGCCTGCGTAACGGATTGGCGGACGGGCTGTTCGCTCTCCGCCTGTTCGTTGTCGTCTCCGCAGGCAACGGACATCATTGCCGCTGCGATCACCGCCAAGATGATCATTGGTGGCGCGAGAATGCGTATCCATCTGGGAATCCTCGCTCGGGTCTTGGTCTGGTTCACGTTGGCCTCCTGACCGACTACTTCGGAAAGGGAGATTTACGACCGGCTCCCATCCCGTTGCCGACCTAGACGATGTAAACCGGGTAATAGTTCCCGAAGTCGACCAAGATTTTTCAACTCCGTTGATGCCACGTTTGCCAGAAGGTGAATCCAAACCAAGTCGCCAGTAGCGACCAGAAGCCGAATCCTGCCAACGCAGTGAGCAGTGCCCCAGTCACAGAGGTGCCGTCCAGGACGACCAACAACCAGACCCCAAATCCAGCGCCGCTGAGGGCAATCAATTTCAAGCTCGCGAGGATCGCGCACTAAAGCAACCATCGTCGATTCATCTGTCGGCCTTTCGTTCCTCGCTGGGGTAGTTGCTTGGCCTTGGAGTTGAACGACGACCAGATGGCGCAAGTTCCCTACCGGCGTTCGCCTATCATTGGCCCTACATCTCTGATTCAGACTGAAATGAGGTCCATATGGCCACCGCACCGACTCGCGTACACGTCGTGACCGGCGGATTTCCACCCGGACAGCACGGCGGGCACGACATGGACTTTGCCCGCCTGCGACTGCTCGACATGCTCTACTCGGACGGCAATGTCCGCGCGACCACCGGCAACGACTTCACCGACATGTGGAAGTGGCTGCCCGTCACGGACGTGCTGATCACCTACACCGCCGGCCCCTACGCCGATGACCCGCAGAACGAAATCTTGCGCGACTGGATCGGCAACGGCGGCCATTGGGTCGGCCTGCATGGCACCTCGGGCGGCAAGGCTGCCCGCATGGGTGGGGGCAAGCGCGCGATGGTCAAGATGGAGCACCACGAGACGCTGGGTGGGTTCTTTATCAATCACCCTCCGATCAAGCGCTTCACGGTGGATGTGAAGAATGTGAACTCGCCGATCCTGGAGGGTCTGCCGGAGCAGTTTGATGTGATCGACGAGCCGTACATGATCGAGATCACGGATCGTCCCAACACCGACATCCTGCTGACCGCGCCGATCGGGCCGGACACCTATCCGGATTTCGGTTTCGACTATGAGGAGGACACGGCGCTTGAGGCGGACGGGGTTACCCGGGTGTTTGGTTACACGCGTGGGATCGGTGAGGGCGGCGTTTGCTACATTGCCCTGGGTCACTGTCACTCGCCGTTGACGAATTCTCAGCCGTTTGTGGAGGAGAATGCTCGGGACGAGAACGGGGAGATGCCTCGGGTGCTTCGGTTTACCTGGGAGACTGAGGAGTATGGTCGGCTGTTGCAGAACAGCATCAATTGGGCTCGGGGCTGATTGGGGCTTTTCGTCGCATCGTTGGGAAGGGGCGCTCCTTGTGGGCGCCCTTTCCTTTTGGCGGCGTGTCGGCTGCCTGCGATAGGAGTGAGTTAGGTGTGCGGGGAGCCCCTCCGTCACTTCGTGACACCTCCCCCAAGGGGGGAGGTCTGGCCTGGTCTGGTTGTGACACGTCCCCCAAAGAGGGGGTCTGGGCTTATTCGCCGACTAGGGGTTCGGGGAGGACTTCCAGGAGAGGTGCGAAGATTTCGGCTTCTTCGGCTTCTGGAGTGGCTTCTACGGGCGTGTGCGTTCTTGGGATTCTTGGCGCTTCGACGAAGAGGGCGTTGAAGATTGATTCGGCGTGTTCGATGAAGCCCAGAGAGCCGACTCCGTCGACGTAGATGGGTCGGCAGTTTGGGAGTTCGGCGGCGATTCGGCGTCCCATTTGGATTGGGTGTGATTCGTCGAGCATGGCGTGCCAGAGCATGACGGGGAACTCGACGTCCTTGAGGTCGAAGCCCCAGGGCTCGAGATGATGTCGGGCTTCGTCGCCGGCGGCGGCGGGTCCCTGGCGGAAAGCTTCTCGGAGGTCGGTGATGCGGTTGGTGAGGGTTGGTTCGGAGCCGAGGATTTTGCCGTCGACGGGGGGCATTCGCTTGATTTGCTCGGCGACGACTCGTTCGGGTCGTTTCTGCACGGAGCGTCCGTAGCCGCGCATCCAGAGCGAGGCGAGGCGCTGAGACTTGAGGAAGAGGGTGTAGATCAGACGCCACTCGTAGGACATGCCCTCGAGTACCTCGCCGGAGTCGATCGCGCCAAGTCCTGAGACCAGGGCGACGCGATGCAGGCGATCGGGCATGTGCAGTGCGCAGGCGAGGGTGTAGGGCAGTCCGGCGGAGATGCCGGCGACGGAGAACTTCTCGAACTCGAGGTAGTCGGCGAGCTGGCGGAGGTCGGCGGGCCAGTCGAGAATGGTTCGGCCGGGCAGAGGGTCGGAGTAGCCGAAACCGGGTCGCTCGGGGGCGATGAGCCGGACGCCTGCTCGGGCGGCGCCGGGCTCCATGACGGCGGCGGCGACACGTGATGAGGGGATGCCGTGGTGGAAGAAGAGCGGCTCCCCGTTTGGGTCGCCGTACTCGGCCCAGCTCAGCGCTCGGCCGTCGGTCAGCCGCATCACACTATGTGGCGGTTCGGGATCGTCTTCGGCGGAGCGGCTGGAGACCTCGGGGGTTGTCATGTAGTGGGAATCGTATCACTCGTGGTGAGGAGGGAGGTTGTGGATCGGAGGGCCCTCACCTTAGCCCTCTCCCAGAGGGAGAGGGGATCGGCGCGGGGCGACGGAGTTGATGGTCGGGGACTAGTCCGTTGGTTCGGAGACGAGCAGTTCGGCTTCTACGTCGTCGGCGAGGTTTTCGATTGTTGGGGTTTCTCCCAGGGCACCTTCTTCAACTTGCATTCCGAAGGCGTCGGCGAAGTATCGGTAGGACTGGTACTGGTCTCCGTACTTCATGTGGCCGGCGGTGTGGTGGGCGGCGGAAAGGAGGAGGGTGTTGCGCATCTCGGAGGAGGTACGGCGGTAGTCCTCGAGCATGCAGAGTCCGATTTCCTGGTTATGGGGGTCGTTGCCTTGCTTGGCGATGCCGTCGGCGAGGGTCTCGACGAGTAGGGCGTCGTCGTAGCCCTGCTTGAGGTAGGTCTCGACCCAGAACACCGACTGCTCGGTGTCGAGGGCGAGCATGGCTTCATTGAGTTCGCCGAGGAGCTTGCCCTGGGTCATGGGCGGGGCGTCCTGGTCCATGGAGTAGCCGGCGAAGTAGGTCGCGGTGCCGCGGGTCTTGTTGCCCTTGGAATTAGTTACCCAGTGGGCGCACTGGTTGATGAAGTTGGCGGCAATGAAGAGCAGCTTGGTCTTGTGGGGGTGGTCGAAGTTCTCGTAGAACCAGCCGACCATGTTGGTGTACTCGTAGCCGTGCTGGGGCATGGAGAAGTTGGCCGGCAGGCCGCATTCGAGGACGACGCGGGCGGCAGCGATCTGGATGGCGTCGAGGATTGACTTGGGGGAGCGGCCGGCCTTGAGCAGGGCGACGATGTCCTCGATGTAGGACTCTTCGGGCTCGCGGATGACCGAGCGGATCAGGCCCTCGGCCTCGGGCGGCGAGAGGGGGATCTGGTTGCGGAAGAGCTCCTGATCGCGAGTCGAGGTCTGAGTCGCGTTGAGCGATGAGGCGGGCGGCTCTTCCTCGAGGTGGTACATCATGATCTGGCAGGCGGACTCGAAGAGGGAGTACCAGCGCGGTCCGACGGCGATGTCGGGGACGCCGGCGTAGAGCACGTGATGGGCGTTGTCCCAGCCGATGGCACGTCCGAGGGTGATGGTCGCGCGGGCGCGGAAGGACTTGTGTCCGGTGGTGTAGGAGCGGTTCCAGAACATCCGGTCCTGGACGTCGATCAGTCCGGCGAACATCATCTGGCCGAGGAGTTCTTCGCGGCGCTCGGGGAACTTGTCCCAGAGGCCGAGGAAGAGGGAGTATTCCTCGTTGACCTGTCCGTACTGGACGAGCGTGAGCCAATCGTTGAGGCCCTCTTCGAGGGAGCCGTCGTAGTTGGTGGGTCGCTGGTCGTCCCAGTGGGCGGCGGGCGGCGCGGGGCCGTCGGGGTACTTCTCGGGGTCGTAGGTGCGGCGTGAGTAGTGTCCGGGCATGCGGCCCTTGAGCTGGTTCCAGATGTCGAGTCCGGTGGGCACGTACCAGGCGGTCTGGGTGAGGGGCAGGTGGCGCATTTCCTCGGAGACGAGGTTCTGCAGGCCGAGGGTCGCGCGGGAGGAGAGCAGGCAGTGGTCGTTGTTGACGAAGCGGACGATGCCTGCGTCGATCCGCTGGTGGTAGGGCACGTGCGTGTAGGGGGCGTGCGCGCGGACGGTCTCCGAGAGGATTTCGGTGGTCGGGCGACCGTCCTTGATCAGGTCGAAGGCCTGGTGGAGGGCGGAGGTATTGTCGCGGTCGACGACGGTCTCGCGGTAGCGGTCATAGGCGGCCGCGGTGGTGCGGTCCATGTAGGCGGGTGACGACCCGCTGTCGCCGTTACCGGAAGTCTTGTGCAGGCCCATAGAGCGCTCCAGGCGTTGAGTACGGAATTGCTGAAGTTGCTGCGCAGTATAGCGAGGGGTTGGCGGGATTCAGTTGGGTCGCTGATCGAGGCGTCGGACGAATTCATCTACCTGTTGGAGGCCGACCGCCACGCCGTCCTCAGTCATCAGTCCTTCATAGAAGTTCTGGTGCAGCGCTTTTGCCGAGTGAAACAAGGCGTGCAGCGACGAATCGGTCGACTCATCGGCGAGTCGCTTGACGATTTGGAAGAGGTCGCCGTGGGATTGATGGCGCCAGCCTCGTTGCTCGGCGGCGGCCTTGACCGTTTGGGCTGCGGCTCCCCAGGCTTTCTCGGAGGCTTGCAGGAGGTCGCCGTCGGCCAGGTAGGCGCGGGCTTTGGCCAAGAAGGCTTCTGCGGTGTCGGCGTGGAAGTCGGCTCGGGTGGTCATGGGTCAACGATAATCGGTCGATGTTGGTCCTGGAGATCTGGCTGCATATGGTACGCATCCGTACCCAATCTCTCGGTCTGCATGTCCTATATTGCGTCTGTAGAGCAATCGCGCGGGCTTGATCGATTCTTCGTACCCGCGCATGGACGTTTCTCGAGAGGTGCTTTCCATGTCTGACGACCAACGAGCGCTGGTCGCCCACTTGATGCGTCGTGTTGGGGCGGGTGCGACGCCCGCCGAGCTCGACGAGCTGTCGAAGCGGCCGTATGCCGACATTGTTGAGGATCTGATCAACCCGGCGCTGGCCGAGGATGACGATGACCTGGTCTTCCGCTACTTCCCGGCGCTGGCGAACTCGGATACTCCGTGGCCCTGGAGTGGTCGCTGGATTTACTGGATGGTGAACTCGGAGTCTCCGCTGCGGGAGAAGATGGCGCTGTTCTGGCACCACGTGTTTGCGACGGCTTGGTTCAAGTCGGAGCACGGACCATCGATGCCGGTGCATATCCAGATGTTCCGGCAGCACGGCCTGGCCAACATGCGGGTGCTGCTGGAAGAGCTGTCTCGCGACCCGCTAATGATCTTCTGGCTGGACAACAGCGAGTCGGTTGTGGGCGCTCCGAATGAGAACTATGGGCGCGAGCTGCTTGAGTTGTTCTCGATGGGTGTGGGCAACTACACCGAGGACGACATCAAGGCGGCGGCGTACAGCTTCACGGGCTGGACGTTCGAGCAGCCGATTCCGCTGTATCCGCATGGTGGATACCCGGCGCGCTTCGTCTACCGCGACGATCTGCATGACCACTCCGAGAAGGAGTTCCTTGGGCACAAGGGCAACTTCAACGGTGAGGACATCATCGACATCATCGTCCAGCAGCCGGCGACCGGCCGCTTTATCGGACGGCACCTGTACAACTTCTTCGTCAAGGACGAGCCGGGCGTGTCGGCCTGGTCCGTGACCGAACCGGGCAACCCGGAGGCGGTGGCCGAGCTGGCATCGGCGTTTGCCGAGTCGAATGGCGACCTGCGCGCAGTGATGCGCGTGCTGTTCAACGCCGAGTGGTTCAAAGAGGCTCGCTACGAGCGAGTTAAGTGCCCGGCGGAGTGGGTTGCGGGCGCGTACAAGTTGTCCGGCAAGCTCGAGCTCCCGCAGCCTGAGATGTGGAACCTGCACATGACGATGGGCGCGATGGGTCAGAGCCTGATGGACCCGCCCTCGGTTGAGGGTTGGCACACGGGCAAGGAATGGATCGACGGCGGCACGCTGATGGAGCGGATCAACTTCGCTTCCAAGCTGGTCTCCGACCCGTCCACTCCGGGCGTGCAGGAACTGGTCAGCCGATTGCAGCGGCTCGGCGCGAGCAGTGCCGAGGATCTGGTTGACGCGACGCTCGATTTCGCCGGCCCGCTGGAGGTATCGGACACGACCCGCTCGGCGCTGCTTGACGCGGCGTCGGAGGGTGGCGATCTGTCCTTCGACGGCGACGAGGCAGTCGAGGCGGCGGGTCAGCGCGCGGCGCAGACTTTGCGCCTGGTGCTGGCTTCGCCTGAGTACCAGTTCGCGTAGGCGGGCAAGTCCTCGTGTGAGAGCGCGGGACACGTGGGGTGGGGGAGGGGCCCTCACCCTAGCCCTCTCCCAGAGGGAGAGGGAACCGGAATAGCCCTCTTCCAGGTGGAGAGGGGAACAAAGTAGATAGTGGAAACGGAGCCCACAGATGAGCGGCAACGGTCACAGCGAGAAGAAGGATCCTGTCCTGGTCATTGTCCAGCTTTCGGGCGGCAACGACTTCATGAACACCCTGGTTCCCTATAGCGAGGGCCATTACTACGATGCGCGACCGCTAGTGGGTGTTCCTCAGGATGAGGTGCTGCCGATCAACGATGAGTTGGGATTCAATCCGGCCGCCGAGCGCATGAAGAAGATGTACGACAACGGCGACGTGGCTGTGATCCAGGGGATCGGTTATCCGAACGCGTCGCGATCGCACTTCCGCGGCATGGACATCCTGCACACCTGTGAGCCGGACCGGATCTCGACTGAGGGCTGGGTGGCGAAGCTGATCCAGCGGCTCGACCCGCACTCGGAGAATCCGCTGACGGGGATCAACATTGGCCGCGGTCTGCCGAGGGCGATGGTGGCGGCGGGCGTGACGGCGACGTCGGTCGGCGACCTCGACAACTACGGTCTGATGCCCGACATCCAGGCCGAGGAAGACCGCAACCGCGATCTTGAGATTTTCAAGCGGATGTACACGCCGGCGATCGGCACGGGCATGGTCATGGACTACCTGCGCCAGACCGGAATCGACTCGCTGGCCGGGGCCGACATGCTAGCCCCGGTTCCAGGCATATACGAGTCGTCGGTTGAGTACGGCTCCAACCCGATCGCCAACGCGCTGCGCGACGTGGCCCGGATCCACACCGCCGGCCTGGGCGCCCGCGTCTTCTACACCAACCACATTGGCTACGACACGCACTCGCACCAGCCGCCGGTTCACCCCGGTCTGCTGCGTGACATGACCGGCGCGCTCGACGATTTCCTGACCGACCTGCGTGAGCACAACGCGGCCGAGGAAGTCTCGGTGCTCGTCTTCACAGAGTTCGGCCGGCGGATGAAGGACAACGGGTCGGGCACAGACCACGGTTCCGGCGGCGGCGCGTTCATCATTGGCGAGCACGTCAAGGGCGGCCTGTACGCCGAGTACCCGTCGGTGGACCCCAAGGACTGGCTGAACGGCGAAGACCTGCAGCACAAGATCGACTTCCGCGGGATCTACGGCACCATGCTGGAACAGTGGATGGGCGTGGAGCCTGAGGAGATCGTGGTGGGCGACTTTGAGCAGGTTCATCCGTTCGAACGGACGATGCTGGCGAACTAGGGGACCCTCACCCTAGCCCTATCCCAGAGGGAGAGGGGATCGGAAAGGGATTGACATGGCTTTTCCACACGCGATGCTGCGCTGCGGCTATCCGTATGAGCGGGTTCTTGGCATGCGCCGGGTGACGACGTTCCCGGTTGATGTTGCGGTCGGCGATGACCGGATTTATGTGATTGGGCGGACCGAGCTTGGGGTCGGCGGGAACATTCGGATGGTCTCGCTGAAGTATGACGACGAGCTCGGTGATGACCTGACTCATGGCGACATGGGCACGATGGCCGACACGGGGCACCTGTGGCCGGTCGGGATTCTGCGCACCGACGAGGGCAACCTGCATGTGCTCGATGAGGGCAACCACAACATTACGACGTACTCGCCCGAGGGCGAGAAGCTGAACCAGTGGGGCGAGCATGGCTCGGAACCGGGCCAGCTTGACCGTCCGTCGGGATTTGCGTTTGACGCTGACGGCAATGTCTGGGTTGTGGACACGCTGAACCACCGCGTGCAGCAGTTCTCCTCGGAGGGCGAGTACATCGGCGGCTTTGGCGAGCACGGCAATGGCCCGGGAAAGTTCAACATGCCGTGGGGGATCACGTTTGACTCAGCGGGCGATGTGTATGTCTCGGACTGGCGCAACGACCGGGTGCAGAAGCTGACGTCGTCTGGTGAGCACATCATGGACTTTGGTACTCGTCCGGGGTATGAGGTTCAGCGACCTTGCGGCATTGCGGTTGACGAACATGGCGACCTGTACGTCGCTGAGCGCAACAAGCACCGTGTGGTGATGTACGACCATCGCGGCCGCTACGTTGAGTCGTTCCATGGCGCGGCGACGCTGGGCCGGATGGGTCGCGAATACATTCGGGCGAACCAGAAGACGCTGCGTCTGCGTGAGATGACGTCGCTTGAGGAGCAGAAGCTGCTGCGCTTCCCGCAGGGTGTTCGCTATCACGAGGGTCGGCTGTACATCTGCGACTTTGGCAGTCACCGTGTCCAGATCTTCAAGAAGGATGCGGAGGCTCTGAGCGAGCAGCAGATCATGGACGAGCTGCGGGCGCCGACTCTGTCGACGACTTAAGTCCGGATTCAACAGATCGGGCGAAGCCGATGCCGATGGTCTTCGGCTTCGCCACGCATCGCCGTCAGCAACTTGAAGCGGAGTTCCTGCGCATCGCCGGATCCATGCGCCAACTTGGCGCCGAGCGCTTCTGGCTGGCCGGCGATCTCGCGCGCAACCAGGTCGGACCCGATTCCGAACTCGAACTGCTGATTGTCCACAAGACCGAACACCCCTTCCATCACCGCTCCGACTTCTTCCAGACACATCTGCGACCGCAGGTCGGAACGTCGTTCATTGTCTATACACCGGACGAGTTCGCAGCGCTGTGCGAGACGGACCGGGTGATCGTTGAGGCGACCAAGCTGAGTGATGAGGTGATCGTGTGAGCGGGCGGTCGGAGGCGGATCGTTGGATGGCTCAGGCCGGGCATGACCTGGTGGCGGCAGAGCATGCGGTCTCGGGTGGGTTTCATGCGCTGGCCTGTTTTCTTTGTCAGCAGGCGGGGGAGAAGGCGGTTTCGGGCTACCTGTTTGCTCGCGGGGCGGACCATCTCTGGGGGCACGCGCTGGCGGATTTGTGTGAGGACGCGATGCAGCTGGACTCGTCGTTTGATGTGATCAAATCCGTGGCGATGCTGCTGGACAAGTATCACCATCCGACCCGCTATCCGACCGGGCTCCCGGGCGGCGTCCCGCATGACGTCTACGATGAAGTCGATTCCCGTCGGGCGCTGGAGATCGCGCAGGATGTTGTCGAGTTCGTCTCGACCAAGCTCAATCTGCTCGAACCGTGATCCAGTTCCGACATGTCCGCCTAAACGAATTCCACTGCGCCATGCTGGCCGATCTCATGGCCCTGCAAGACCCGCCGGATCCGACAGCGATCGTGGTGGAGGATGCCGTTGGCGAGGACGGGCTGGTGTTTCGACCGGCCTTGCAGCACCAGGGGTATCACCCTGGCGTCCTGGCTAAGCTCGCGGAACACGGCCTGGTTGATCTGACCCAGATTGACGACTCGGCCTACCGCGTCTACGTCACGCCGATCGGGCGTGACTGCTACGACGATATGTGCGGCCTAACCTGATTTCGATGCCGGCGACACCAATTGAGCCCGAACTCCCTCGTCCGCTCTCTCCTCAGCGGTTAGGCGCGATCCGTAAGCGCCTGCTCGCCTGGTACGACGAGCACGAGCAGCCGTTCCCCTGGCGGAACGCTCGCGATCCGTATGCAGCGCTGGTGGCGGCGGTCGCCGCTCAGCAGACCCAGATGCCTCGGGTCCTGGAGATCTATGACCGCTGGATGACCGCCTTTCCCTCCATCCAAGACCTCGCCGCACGCTCAGACGCCGACGCGATTCGAGTCTGGGGCCGGGCCGGGTATCCGCGCCGGGCCGTATACCTCCATCGCACCGCGAAAATCGTTTGTGAACGATACGACGGACAGATCCCAAGCGACCGGAAGTTGCTTGAATCGCTTCCGGGCATCGGTCCGTTCACGGCGGCGATCGTGCTCAACTTTGGATACGGAATCGACGCAGCGGCGGTCGACACCAACATCGTTCGCGTCTTGGGACGCGTGTTGTTTGGCCATTTGCAACCCGCAAACGATACACCCAACGCTCACATCCGTTGGGCGACCGAACGGCTGCTACCAGATAAACAAGCAACTCGCTGGAATCCGGCGTTGATGGATTTCGGGGCATCGATTTGTTCTCCGAAACCCAAGTGTGACCTGTGTCCCGTAGCAACACTTTGTGTTGCACAAGCAATGTTCGCCGAAGGCCGGCGCGCGTCGGCAGCCAAGACCCAAAGCGCCTTCATCGGTTCTCAACGTGAACTGCGTGGAATGATCTTGTCACTATTGAGAGCGTCAGATGCGCCGCTGCCTCGAGCATCGTTGATCGAAGATGCCGCCAGGTGCGCCGGAATCAAACGGTCGCGCATTCTCTTGGCGGAACACTCGTTGATTGAGGATCGACTGATCCGCCGTATCGATCATATGCTCGCGCTCGGATCCTTTGATCATTGACGGATGCGTTTCCCGGCTGCTTATACTAAGGTCACCATTGGAGTGCGCCTCGGGGCGTCATCAAGGCACATCCGAAGCCTAGGTTTGGCAATGTCCCGGTGCGAAAGGAACAACAGGCATGGCTGACACATTTGCTGATCAACTACGATCCGAACTCGTGGGAATTCAGTCACAGATTGACCGTCTGGAAGATAAGCGGCGTCTGATCGGAGAGCTGCTAAGCAACGAATCGTCCGGCGCGGCAGCCGCTGCGGAGGCCAGCAAACCGTCGCGGCGGCGCGCGGCGCGGCGATCGACGAGCGCCCCCAAGCGCACGAGGCGTCCGCGGGGATTGATTACCGGCAAGGTTCGAGAATTCCTCGGACAGCAGTCCGATCCGGTGCACGCGACCGAGATTCTCGCTTTCCTCGAGAAGAACGACGCGGCCCCGCAGTCTGCCAAGCCGATGCCGACGCTGCAGTCGACCTTGCAGCGGATGAAGGAAATGGGCGAGATCGAGAACAATGGCCGCAACCGGTGGTCGCTGGCCTCCAGGGGTGACGTCCCTTCGCCTGCCACGCCGGGTGAGCGTCTACCAACCTCCGCGACTGATTCCCCACCGGTGGTCACCTCGACCACGACCTTCGGCTCACGCCCCCTGGGCAGCCAGTAGCGCGATAGCATACGCTCAGTCACTGACGCTGACGTTCTCGCTGCTCGTGCGGCGGGCGGAGCGTTTACAGGTTCCGAAGGGTAGGTAGGCCATGCTGTTTGAGCTTCGTCAGTACACCATCAACGAAGGACGCCGGGAAGATTTCGTCCGCTTGATGGAAGAACAGATCATCCCGTTCCAGGTATCCAAAGGCATGACGATCCTCGGTTCGTTCACGTCGGAAGAGGACGACAACACGTACATCTGGATTCGCCGTTTCCATTCGGAGGAAGAGCGCGAGCGACTCTATGAAGACGTATATGGCTCCGACTACTGGAAAGATCAGATCGCACCTCACGTTGCGGAGATGATGAACCGCGACAGCATTTCCGTCCAGCGATTGGAAGCAACGCCTCGCTCGCCGATCCAGTAGTGACGATCGTCGGGCAAGCAACTGTCCAACCATTCCAATAGGCAGAACGCCGTGAATGCTCGCGCGCCCGGCGGCGCACTGTTTACGTTCGACGGCGAACGCTACGAACCGACCGATCGAGCTCGCGGCCCCTGGTCGCGTGATGCGCTGCACGGCAGCCCCGTTGCCGCACTGATCGCTCATTGCGTTGAGCAGAAACTCAAAGACTCGGCCCAGCAAGCACCAGGCCTAGTCGGCGAACTGAGAATCGCCAGACAAACGATCGATCTCTTCCGCCCCGTCCCCTTCGGCCGGTTGGATGTCGCTGTCCAGTCGATACGTGAAGGCCGCAGGGTCGCCGTCTTTCAGACTCGGGTGAGCTGCGAGGGATTGCTGCTCACCCAGGCCATGACCCTATGTCTGAGAGGGGAGGTCAGCCTCGGGTCCATTGGCGCCAACTACGCGGACCGGCCGCCTCCGCCGCCGGGAGGCGCGGCGCCGGCCAAGATCGATCGCGCCGGGAACATCTGGGTTTCGTATCCCGGGACGCTGGAAATGCGTCATGTGGTTCCGCCGGGCGAGTCCGATCCCGCACTGGTATGGATTCGGACCGACGCGCCGGTACTTGCTGAGTCGCCGTTGACGCCCGCTGTGCGGGCGGCGAGTATCGCCGACTTCGTCTCGCCGTTCGCCAACATGCAACCCGGCCGCAGCGGCTACGTGAACGCCGACATCACCATGCATCTGCACCGCGCGCCGATCGCCGACTGGCATTATCTGCGCATCGTCTCGCGTGCGGCGGCAGATGGTCTGGCGACGGCTCAGGCCGTCTTGGGCGACGAACGTGGCGCCTATGGCGCCTGCTCAGCGGCGAGCTTGATCAATCTCTGAGCCCATAATCAGGGCCTCCCGTCGGTTCGCACCTCACGCCGAAGATCGTTAATCTCTAGACATGGCAGGGCGAATTGTTGGAATGATCTCCGTCCTGACTCTCGCCGGGGTGGTCGCCTCGGCGGTGGTCTTGTTACTGTTGGCGCTCGATTCCGAAGATGACACCGGTCGAAAGTCGGCGGAAATCTTCGCCGAAGCAACCGCCCGGTCTTTGCTTGAAGCCGACCTGCAGTCGCTGAGCGATAAGGAAGTCGATGACCTGATCCGGTTGAACGCAACTTCCTCGGACGCGGACGACGGCGAGTCCGTCGACCTCGACAACATCTGGGTCTTCAATGTCCAGGCTCGGCTCGCAGCATCCTCTCAAGGTTCGAGACCAATCGCTCGTACCGAGGTCACAAGCGCACGCCAAGCCATGCAAGAAGGGGAAGCAACGGTTGTCGAGGCCCTGACCGCCGGCCGCTTTGCCGGAACGGCTGCTATACGCGCCGAAGATGGCACCTCACTCGGCGCGGTCAGGATCGAGTTCACGAGCAATCGCATCGGCAATCACTTCGATCTCTACCGAACCGAGTACCTGATTGGCCTAATCGCGCTGCTCGCGGCACTCGTCCTATTGAGCTCGTTCCTGGCCAAGCGGCTCGCCCGTCCGATCGGGCTGATGGTCCGAGCAGCCAGAGCCGTCGAAGACGGACACCAGCCTGAGCCGTCCGTCGCCGCATCACTCCGCAATACCTCGCTCACCCGAGATGAGTACGGCGAATTGGCCGGAGTGTTCCTCGACATGGCTCGTGAGGTCGGAGCCCGCGAAATCCGATTGAACGCGTTGGTGGAAGAGCGAACGGTCGAACTCTCGGAGAAGAACCAAGCGCTTGAGGACGCGCAACGCGAGATCCGCAACGATCTGCAGATGGCGCATTCGGTTCAGGCTGCGCTGGTGCCCTCAGACCTGCCCGAGGATCCGCGTGCCGCTGTCGCCGCGTTCATGACCCCGGCGCTCGATGTCGGCGGTGATTTCTACGACGCCTTCATCACCGACCACGGACACTTGGCCTTCGCGATCGCCGATGTCTCTGGCAAGGGCGTGGCCTCGGCCCTGATGATGGCCGTGGGACGTGCGCTGCTGAGAAGCGCCGCCAATCTGCACCCGGACCCCAGCTTGGCCGTCGCCGAGACCAACGACCAGCTCTGCTCGATGAACCCGAAAGAGCTCTTCATCACAGCCTTCTTCGGGGTGATCGACCTCGAACTGGGGACGCTGACCTACGTCAATGCCGGTCACGATCCGCCCTACCTGATCCGCCCCGACGAGAAGCCGGAGATGATCCCCATGACCGGCGGGATCGCCCTCGGCGTGCTGCCCGAACTGTCCTACACCGAGACCACGATCCCGCTTGATCTGGGCGCGTCGATGTTTCTCTACACCGACGGCATCACCGAGGCGGAGGACGTCAGCGGCCAACAATTCGGCCGGAAGCGGCTCGAAGAGAAGCTCGCCAGTCTCAACGGCGAGACTCCACAAGGTCTGATGGACTCGGTCCTCACCGATCTTCGCGCGTTCTCCGCCGACGCCAAGCAGTTCGACGACATCACCTGCATGGCCCTCCAGTTCCACGGCGGCGCTGCCGCCGACTCACACATCCCTGGCCGCGGCGAGCCGCATCTCGCGTCGGGCTGGCGGCGGATGGTGGTCCAGCCCATGTTGGAAACCTCGCTGCCTCGGCTGGCGGCCTTCGTCGAGCGATTCGCAGAGACCGAAGGCGTTGATCCGAACGAGTTGTATCGGATGAACCTGGCTCTCGATGAACTGTTCACCAACACGATCGAGCATGGATTCCCCGGTCGAGAGGACGCGGCGGACATCGCGGTGGCGATCCGCCGGGAAGGTGAGACCATCGTCGTCCGCTACGAAGACAATGGTCCGGAGTTCAATCCCCTGCAAGCGACAGAGCAGGACACCGAGCTAGATCTGCTCGAAAGGCCAATCGGTGGGCTGGGCTTGCAGCTCATCGCGTCCAGCTTTGATGCAGTAAGCTACGAACGAATTGACGACCGCAACGTCACCACGCTGAGACAGTCACGGGCGTCGTCTGCGGATCAACCTGACTAGGTGATGCTGGCGCCAGCAGCCCCGAGGAGGACACGACCGATGGTTGACCTGTACCCAGAGTATGACGACAGTGTGTTGGTGCTGAACCCGCTCGGCCGGATCGACGGCACGAACGCCAAGGCGTTCGAGGAAGCGCTGCTCGGCCGGATCGATGCGGGCGATAGCCAGATTCTGATGAACTTCGAGGGGATCAACTACATCTCCTCAGCCGGTCTCAGGGTCCTGTTGATGGCCGCCAAGCGAACAAGTCAGTCCGACGGCCAGCTGGCGCTCTGCGCCGTGCAGGACCACATCCAGGAAGTGTTCAAGTTCTCAGGTTTTTCGGAGATCATTCCGATCCACGACGATCGCCCAGCCGCGCTGAATACGTTCTAACGCTTCTCAACAAGGAAAGGCGATCGCGTCACCTGGACGATCTCCGCCTCTCCTGGAGAAGTGGCCTATTCGCTCAGGCGACGTGTCGTGTCACTACGAAACTAGAGCCCCAGTTCCGATTCCAGGCGACCGATCGAGCGCGAAATACGGTTGACCAGCTCGTCCGCCTCTTCCAGATTCGTGGTCAACGGCGGGGCGAACGGAACCGAGGTGCCGGCTCGCGCCAGGACGCCTTCGTCTCGCAGGTACTGCGTCATCCTCGCCTGTACGTTGTCTGATTCCTCGAAGTCCTCGCCGCTGAGCGGATCCTTCTTCAACTCGACCACGTGCATCATCCCAATGCCGCGGGTCTGGTGAATCGTGCGGTGCTCCTCGCGCAACTGGACGAGTCGCGAGCGCACGTGCTCGCCGACCCGGGCTGCGTTCTCGACCAGCCCCTCTCGCTCGATGATGTTCAGGTTGCCGAGCGCCACCGCGCAGGAGACCGGATTCGCGCCCCAGGTGATCCCGCCGATCGTGCCGTCCTTGCCGGCTTCCTCGAAGGTACTCGCGATCTCGTCGCTGACCAGCGTAGCCGCGATCGGCGAGTAGCCAGACGAGATCTGCTTCGCCGTCGTCATGATGTCTGGCTGGACACCAAAGTGGTCCATGCCGAACCATTTCCCCGTCCGGCCGAAACCGTTGATCACCTCATCCGCAATCAGCACGATGTCGTGCTTGTCGCAGAGCTCGCGCAGCGTCTGCCAGTACTTCTTGTCCGGCACCCAGCTTCCGTTGGCCGTCGAGATCGGCTCGGCGATCATCGCCGCGATCGTGTCCGGGCCCGCTGCCGTGATCACGTCCTCGATCGTACGTGCGCAGAACACGTCGCACTCGGGGAACGTCTTCTCGTAGGGGCAGCGGTCGCAGTTGACGTTGGGCACGTGAATCGCACCCGGCACCAGTGGTTCATACGGCGCGCGCATCGAATAGGCGGCCGCGTTCACGGAGAGGGCGCCGGCGGTCTGCCCGTGGTAGGAGCCGATCCGCGAGATGGTCTTGAATTTGCTGCCTTTGCCCCGGATGTGGTGATAGTGCTTGGCGATTTTCAGCGCCGTCTCCACCGCTTCCGATCCGCCATTGACGAAGACCGCCTTGCGAATCTTCGAAGGTGTCAGCTCAAAGAGCTTGGCCGCCAAGCCGACCGCCGGCTCCGAAGCGTAGGCGAAGGTGTTCTGATAGGCGAGCGTCGACATCTGCTCATGCGCGATATCGGCGAGCTCGGTGCGGCCGTGTCCGACCGCGTTCAGCCACAGACCGGACATCGCGTCCATGTACTCACGTCCCTGGTCATCATGCAGGAAGATGCCTTCGCCCTTTTGGATCACGAGCAGTCCGTCGTCGGCTGCCAGGTCGGCGTGCGACTGAGTTGGGATCCAGAGGTGATCCAGCGATTGCTTACGCAGTGCTTCTTGGGTCGGCGTGGTCATCGGAGATCCTGTCATGCCATGGGTTGTTCCGACAGGATAGGGGCCCCTACGACATGGGGTCGCGAACACTAGCGAGGGCGGCCGCAAGGGACGCCCCCACGAGGCCTAGCGGAGCCGCGCCTTAACGCTGCGCGGAGGTCGGAGCGCCCCGCGCGCGGAGGTCGTAGGCCGTCACGACGAGGTCTCGGAGGCGGCCGCTGCGGTCCATCACCCAGCCGGGCAAGGTGGCAACGGTTTGGAAGCCAAGCGATTCGAACACGGCCCGGGCGCTGTGCTGGTCATGGGTCATGCGGGCGGAGATGCGCTCCAGGCCGATCGAGTCGGCGATCGCGAAGATCTCCTCGGCCAGGAACCGACCCAGACCCTGACCGCGAATCTGGGAGTTGACCGTGACGCGGATCTCCCCGATGTGGTTGGTCCAGCCCGCCTCGTTGTGCACTAGCGATGCTTCTCCGACGATGTCTCCGGCATCCACGGCGAGGACGGTAGTCGTGCGATGTTCGGCGATGTTCTCGAGCCAGCGATTGACGACGCCCTCGTCGGTGATATCCCAGGGTAGATAGAGCAGATCGTCGCGCGACAGCGATCGAGCGAAGGCCAGGAAGCGAGCTTTGTCAGTCGGGCCCATCAGGCGCATGTCAATCTCGCGGCCTCCGCGCAGGGTCGCGCGACTGGGGTATCGCCGAGCAATCAGGGCGGCCTGGCGGGCGGATGCTTCAGTGGTCATCGTTCTACTCCCGTTCCCAAGACCTGACGAATCGCGTTCTCTCTACGGAACATTCGCATTCGCGTGCGCGCAGAGTACCACTGCGCAGGCGAAATCGATGACCACGGCGCTGCGGATTCGTGGCGAGGTAGTCAGCTCGACGGAGGCCGCCAACGGGTCGTCTTGGGCTGCAGTCGAGCGCCGCGATCGGCGGCCGAGTCGGCTTCGATCGTGACGTCGTCGCCCGGGTACATCGTCCCTTGTCGGACGACCCGGGCGTAGAGCCGAGAGCGGCCGGGATGGGTGGCCTGGTTAATCCGGTTGAAGTCTCCGTCGCGAAAGCAGTGGCCGATGATCCGGCAGGGCGCGGCGTATGAGGTGATCTCCACAATCACCTGCTCGCCGAGGTGCACGCGCGAGCCCGGCACGAGCTTCTTCCAGTCGATCCCGCGGACCGTCACATTTTCGCCGGTTGTTCCGGGGCCAATCTGGTGACCTTCGGCGCGCAGGTTGTCGAGTAACTCAGCCGAGAACAGGCACACCGCGCGCTCCGTTCCGCCGTGGTGCCGACGATCGCGCTGGCGGTCCTGGGTGAGCCCGTATTCGTTCACGACCGCTTCGGGCACCGCACGCTTCGGCACGCCGCCGGCTGAGACGTTGAGTTGTTCGATCCGTCCATTGGCTCGAGTCGCCGGCTGGGCCATGGCGTCACCCCACAGACACATTGCCTTTTCGCAGAGTCTAGGGAGTTAGCTGCCCCAGTGCGAGATCATCCCGTCCACGTAAAGCACCCGCAGTGCGGTCAGGAGTCCGGGCAGAAGCTGCGCGCGCTGCTGCCTGTCGACGCCGTCGAGCAGGTCGTCGAGCAACTCCTTCACCGGGCGCTGGCCGTCAATCCGTGTGGCCAGCGCCGCGACTAGCATCGAGATCGGCGCGCCGTGAGGACGAGCTGGGGAGGAGATCACCGCCCCCCAATCGAACTGTCCATCGCCAATCACCGGTTTGCGCGCCAGTGTCACGCCCGCTGCGAGCGTAGGCACCGCGTCCAGCATCGCGCTGCGACCCGGCCAGGCAGAATCGATCAGGCTCACCATCTCGGCCTCGCGCTGTGCCCGTTCGATTTCGACGGCGGCGACGCCTTCGACGAAGTCGGGCGGCGCTTCGCCTCGCTCCAGCACCACGCGTTCATAGCCTTGCGGAGGCTGTCCGGCGACGGCGGCGATGAACGCTTCGCGCGGCGAGACGTCGTCGGAGGTGTTGACGATTCGTCGCGCTTCCCAGAAGTAGGAGTCCGAGGTCCGGTTTGATGCGTAGAACAGCGCGGCCATCTCGCGGAACTGGTGGTACTGCTGCATATAGAGCTGCGTGTAGACCTCGGCGGCGGGTTCGCGCATGTCGGGATCGCGGAGGGCGGAAGTGACGTAGGCGGAGGCGAGTACGGCGGAGGAGAGGGCGAGGTGGACGCCGGAGGAAAAGAGAGGGTCGATGAAGCAAGCGGCGTCGCCGACGAGGATGTAGCCGTCGCCGACGAGTCGTTGGGAGGTGTAGGACCAGTCGCGGATGACTCGGGCGTCATCGATCGGTTCGGCGTCGGCGAGCATCGGGGCGGTTCGATCTGTCATCGCGAGTTGATCTCGATAGAACGTTTCTATCGGAACGTCGGCAAGCTGCGAGCCGCCCCAGGCGGCGTCGACAACCACGCCGACCGACATGACGTCGTCGGGCAAGGGAATGGCCCAGGACCAGCCGTGCTCATAGGCCTCGATGAAGATGTTTCCGGTGTCGGGTTCGGGCAAGCGCTGAGCGCCTCGGTAGTAGCTGTAGACGGCGAGGTTGCGAAAGAACTCGTCGTGGGTGCGGAGGTCGAGTCGGCGGGCGAGGAAGCCGTTCTGTCCGCTGGCGTCAACGATCCAATCGGCCTGATGTGTCTCCTGGGTTCCGTCGGTTGATTCAACGGTGACGGAGGTTGCTGCGTCGGTTTCGATGCTGGCGTCGATGACTCGGGCGCCCTGATGGACGTGGACGCCGTTGCGCTCGGCGTTGTCGAGCAGCATCTGGTCGAACGTTGGTCGCCAGACCTGGTAGGCGTGGGGATAGGTGGCGTTGGTCTCGGCGAAGTGCCACGACCAGGGCTCGGGGTCGCGTCCCCAGACCATCGTCGCGCCGTACTTGGGGGTGAAGCCGGCGGCTTCGATCTCGTCGATGACGCCGAGGGTCTCGAGGATGGGGATGGAGGCGGGGAGCAGGGATTCGCCGACGTGTTCTCGGGGGAAGACTTCGCGCTCGAACAAGGTGACGTCGAAGCCCTGTCGGGCGAGGAGGGTGGCGGCGGTGGAGCCTCCGGGACCTCCGCCAATGACAATGATCTTCTGGGTCATGGAGTGAGCTTACCGACCGGTCAGCGGCGCCCGGGTTCGGCGCCATTCCCTAATCCCAGAAACGCAGAAGACCCGCGCCGAGGCGCGGGTCTCTGATTGATTGAACCTGAAGACGAAGTTAGTCGCCGGACATTGGCGCGCCGCTTTGCGTGTCGATCTCGAAGGCTCCCTTGAGGTCGAGTTCCTTGCCCATCTCTCGGACGGCGGGGATCACTTCCTCGCCGAAGAGACGGAGCGAGCGCATCGCGTCCTCGTGATTCATGGCGCCGTCGCCGTCCCAGAAGAAGATGTTGCCGGGGCGCAGCTCTTCGAGGACATGGCGAATCTTGGGGATCACGGTCTGCGGGGTACCCGTAATGATCGAGTACTTGTTGACCTGCTCCTCGTAGGTGCCGAAGGCGTCGGCGTCGACTTTGTCCTGCTCGGCTTCCTT
This sequence comes from Dehalococcoidia bacterium, assembly GCA_034428415.1. GTDB lineage: Bacteria > Chloroflexota > Dehalococcoidia > Bin125 > Bin125 > Bin125. Next base: position 24,810 of record DAOUHS010000042.1, on the reverse strand, counting down.
CTCCGCCAGGGCGGCATCACGGGCGGCCTCGCGACCACGGGCGGCGGCGGCGAAGGTACTGACCGTCGGCAGCAGCTGCGTACGTGATGTCAGACCGGGCAGATTCTGCAGGTTGCTGCGAACCGTGCCCTGGTTGCCCTCGAGGAACGGGTTGGCCGGACCGGCGATGTACTTGCGCCCGGCTTCCTCGGCCAGTTCTTCGGTCTCGTCGACGTGGACCTTGAAGAGGTAGCCGTGGTGCTCGGTCGAAGCCTCGTAGCCGTTCTCCTCGGCGACCTCGTCGTAGTACTCGAACGACTTCTTGGTCGGCTCGATCTCGGTGGCCAGCATGACGTAGGGGTAACGATGCTCGGCGCACCACTTGACGGTGTTCCGCGACATCACGCCGGGGATCCAGATCTGGGGGTGCGGCTCCTGGTAGGGGCGGGCCCAGGGGTTGACGTAGCGGTACTGGTAGTGCTCGCCTTCCCAGCGGAAGGGACCCGGCGTCGACCAGGCCTTGACCACGAAGTCGTGCGCTTCCTGGAAGCGCTCCCAGTTGAAGGGGGCCTGCGAGTTGTGGGCGACGGACTCACGCCCCGTGCCACGGACCCAGCCGGTGACCAGGCGTCCGCGGGAGATCATGTCGATCTCGGCGAGTTCCTCGGCCAGCCACAGCGGGTCTTCCCAAATCGGGAGGACGTTGCCGAGCAGCACGATCTTGGCGCGCTTGGTGATCCGAGCGAGGATCGCCGCCTCGACGTTCATCACGCCGCCCATGCAGAAGGGGGTGGAGTGATGCTCGTTGAGCATCAGGCCGTCGAAGCCCATTTCCTCGGCGTAGACCTTCTCGTCGAGGTAGCGGTTGTAGAGCTCGGCGCCGATTCGGGGGTCGTAGTCCCCGTTGGTCATCCCGAGGTCTTCGATTTCACGCCCGGTCGCGCCGACCCAGCCCGATTCGAAGTCCTGGTAGGGACGTTCCGTGAAATAGCCAATGAACATCGTTCTGGTTCCTGTTCCCTCCGGCGCAACCTGTGGTTGCCCGAGCCGGCTGTACGTTCCTCAAGATGATACGTGACGACGAATCGTCACGTATCAGTCGTGCATCTCGCTATGAGCCAATGTGCGCAGCGACCGCCTCGGCAGTGGCTTGCGGATCCTCCAGCTCAACGAGGTGGCCCAGCCCCTCAAGCACCTGAATCCTGCTGTTGGGCAAGCTGGCGTCGTAGACCTCGGCGACGCCGAGTGGGACAACGCGGTCGTCCTCACCCCACAGCAGCAACGTCGGTGTATCGAGCTCAGTCAGCAGATACGGCAGCTGGCGGTTGAACATCCACGGCTTCCAGGTGAGACGTGCAGTCATCTCCCGCGAGAAGTCCCAGAGCTCCTTCAACTCCGGCGCAGCCTCGTCGCCGAAGATCTCGGCGTATGCCTCGTCGGAGGAGAATCCGAGCTTCACGTACTCCTCGAACTCGTAAAAGATCACATCGGCGATCTCGCCCTCCTCGGGCTGGACGCCAGCCGCCCCGATCAGTGTCAGACTGTCCAGGCCGTGCAGGTGCATCGTTGCCAGTTCCGCGGCCACCCAGCCGCCAAAACCCATGCCAACAAGGTTCGCATCAGCGTCGATGCCCATCTTGTGAATCGCGCTGTGCAGCATGATCGCGATGTCGCGCGGGTGTCGAGCCCAGGCCGGACGCTCCGACTGCCCGTAGCCGGGCATGTCGATCGCCGTCACCGTGTGGTTCTCAGCCAGCACGTCGAAGAACGGAATCCAACCAGGCCCGGTGGAGTGATGCAGCACCACGATGTTCGGCCCGCTGCCGTCCTGCAGCGCATTGACCTTCAGTCCGGAGACTTCCACCGCAATCTGTGACTGTGGATGTACTGATGTGTCTGCTTGTGTCGTCATACACGTGCTCCTGACGGTGGTTCCGCCGACCTTGATGCGGCTCTGTAAGCGTGTGCCGGCGTTCTGCCCGCGACTTGAGCGGAAGAACTAGTTAGCCGCAGGCTAAGCGCCTATCGCGTCAGCGGCAACCGAAATGACTGGCGACTGCTGACCAAAGCTCCAAAACTTCGGCCGGTCGTAGCATTGCAGCATCATGTTGGGACTCTTCCGCCTGCTTCGCCTCGCCGCCCTGCGCGAACTGCGCGGCGGCTGGCTATTGATGTTCGGCGCAGCTTCCCTGCTGATCATCGCCGCCGCCCTGGTTGCCCTGCCGCTCGTCTTTCGCGCTGCATCGGCCGACCTCGCGCTGCGTGAACTGATCGAACAGTCCCCGCGCGGCGCCACCTTCGCCGATCACTCCCGCGCCTTCCGCCCCGCCAGTGCCGACGACTTCAATCGAATCGACCGAGAGGCTGCCGAAATTCGCGAGCGATATCTCCAACAGTTCCCCGGTCTGGTCGGCGACACCCGCCGCATCATGGAGACCCCCGAAGTCTTTGCCGAATTCACACGTCTCGACAACGGCCTCAACGAGTCGCTGCCTGCTTATCTGATGTCATTCGAGCAACTCCAGTCCAACGCGCGGCTGGTCCGCGGCGATTGGGCGACTGCCGCGAATCAGGTCGTGATCGGATCCCGGCTCGCAGAGCAGCTCAGCATTGACGTCGGCAGCACGATCAGCTTCAGCGAAGAGATGCGATTCGAAATCACCGGGATCATCGAGCCGGTCGTAGCCGATGTGACCCGAGTGCTTGCCTTCCACTACACCGATGTCTGGTTCGAGTTGCAGATCGACATCACGCTCGGCGGCGCGGAAGAGCCCTACTTTGGCCTCTTCGCCGAGCCCGATGCCCTGGAGCGTCTCGGCGCTCCCGTCACGCACCGGATGCGGACCGAACTCAACACCGACGCGATCAACTCGGACCAGGTCGAAGGTGTTGCCGAAGCAATCGGCGCGTGGCAGCAACAATCGAACCGTCTCGAAAGCGGATTCGCGGGCACGCTGCTGCTCGGCGCCTTGCAGTCGTTCCTGCGCCAGGCCCAGTTCTCGGCCGGACAGTCGCTGCTCGCCGGCCTACAGATCGCCGCCGTGGCGATGTTCGGCGTCGCGCTCGTTGGCCGCGTCATGGCCCAGCGCACACGCGTCGACCGCGAGCGCCTGGCCGCGCGCGGTGCGAAACCATGGCAGCAGGCCGGCGCCCAGGCAATGCTGGGCGGGGTCGCCGCCCTTCCCGCAGCAATCCTCGGCGCGCCGCTGGCCGCCTTCGCATTAAGTCATGCCGGTCGACTGGAGGCGGTCGCACGAGTCTCGGGCGGCGAACCGTTTGACACCCGCCTGACCTTGGAAGCATGGGCGCTGGCCATTGCCGGCGCGCTTCTGGCCTGGGTCGCCTTCGCCGCGCCGGCCTGGTTCGATGCTCGGCAGCGGACCAGCCAGCGCGTATCCCAGGGACGACCGCAACGACAATCGTTGCTCCAGCGCGCCTGGCTCGACGTGGCCCTGCTTGCCCTCGCCACCGTGCTGTTCCTCCAGTTCCAGACCGAAGCGTCGGGCGGCGCGCTGGCCGCGTTCGAGTCGGGCGGTATCAACCCGGTCCTCATGCTCAGCCCCGGACTGTTGCTGCTTGGCGCCGCGCTGACGATCATGCGGCTGGCGCCTCGAATCTGGGGACTAACCGCCGCCCTGCTCTCAAGATCACCAATCCCCTCATGGCTCTATCTCGGCGTACTCAACGTCGCTCGCAACCCGACCGGTCCGATGTTGCTGACCGCGTTGACCGCCTTCATCACCGCCGTCGGGTTGATCTCCGCCACCTATGCCTCGACAATCCGCACCGTCGAGCGCTCGCGCATCGAGTATCAAGTCGGTTCCGATCTGCGCGGCGTATCGATCGGCGGCAATCTGTCGAACTCCACAGTTGGGCGGGTCACCGAACCGCTTCAGAGCCGGCAAGGCATCACCGCCGCCGCGGCCTATCGAGGCATCGGAGCAATCGGCGGAGACCGCGACGGCAGTCGAGTCGTCCTGCTGGCTCTGCAGACGAACCGGCTGTCCCAAATGGTCTCACTCGACGAAAAACTGCTCGGCGCTCCTCCCGACGAACTGCTCACCGCCATCGAGCGCGAGCCGGGGCGCGCCGGACAGGAGCTACCCGAGGGCGCGGCCGCCTTGACCGTTCGGGTACGCAGCGATCCCGGCAACAGCAATCTTGAACTGGCGGCTCGGGTGCTGGATGCCCGCGGACAGGTCCACATGCGACCGTTTCGTACAAGCACCGCGTCCGTCGTGGACGGGGAATGGAACACCCTTCGCGCGCCGCTCAGCGGACTCGAACAACCCCTCAGGATCGCCGCGATCATCCTCCGGCCTCAGGCGCGCGTCGTGCGAGCGCCAACCGGGACCCTGTACATCGACGACCTGAACGCCCTGATCGGCGACCAGTCAGTCGCAGTCGACGCCTTCGGCGATGACGGGCCTTGGCTGCCCGCCTCCGGAGGCGCGGGTGAGGACCGTATCTCGTTCGAAGGCGGCCGCCTGCGCTACCACTGGTCCCAACTCGCGGCCAGCGACGAACGCATCATCGTGCGCGAATCGCCCAACCTGCCCGTCAACGCAGCGATGGATCGGACCTCAATGGAAACCGCCGACTTGAATGTCGGCGACATCGTCCCGATCGAGGTCAGCAACGCCAGCATTCCTGTCAGGATTACGGCGGCCGTCGATTACTTCCCCACACTCAATCCCGCGCAGGGCGGTTTCCTGATCGTCGATCTGCTCGCCCTGCGCGGGGCCGCCCTGGTCTCAGCCGTGCAGGCGGTCCTGCCGATCACCGAGGTCTGGGCCGAGACCGAAAACAACGCAGGCCGTCTCATCGCGGCCGACCTGTTGGACGATGTCTACCTGTCCAGCGCCGTGCTCGATGCCGAGGCGAGGATTGATGCGGCCGAGGAAGATCCGTTCCGTTCCGGCGGCGCCGCCGCGTTGTTCGTCGTCGGCTTCATCGGGCTGTTGATCGTCGGTTCGGCGGCGCTGATCTTCACCCTCGCCGCAGCCGGCGGCGAGCGCGCGCGTGAGTTCGCCCTGATGCGCACCGTTGGCGCGGGACGCGCCGGTCTCACCGCCCAAGCCGCGGTCGAAGTGGGGCTCGTCCTCGCCGCCGGCGTCGCACTGGGCTTTGGACTCGGACGCGCCGTGGCCGGCGCGTTGTTGGCCTTCCTCAACGTCACCGCCCAGGGCGTAGCAGCCGCGCCGCCGACCGTGCTCTCGATTGACTGGGTCCTGGCCGGCATCGGCGTCGGCGTGATCGTCGCTTGCGCCGTGCTCGGCACCACTGCGATCTCACGCTGGGCGACCGGCCGCGAAGCGGCGCCCTTGCTGCGGGAGGGCGCTGACTGATGGCGCAACGCGCTCCCACGCCACCCGGCGAATCGGCGCGCGGCGAAACAGCCCGCGAACTCGCCAGACTGGCGCTCCGCCGCATCGCCTCCGCGCCCAAGCTCTCCGCGGTCCTCCTGCTCGGCGCATTGCTGGCCGTCGGCCTGGCCAGCAGCGCGCCCATCTTCATCGACGCCGTCCGCGACCTCGGACTCCGCCAGACCCTGGCCGACGCCGACCCCGCCGCGCTCGACCTGCGCTTCAACCAGACCAACCTGACCGCAGCCGAGGAGTCGGTTGACGATGTCGAATCCTTGATCAATCAAGAGGTTGGCAGCGCCGCTTCAGCGCTGACCGTCGGCGCCATGACCGCCCTGCGAACCGGCGGATACATCCTGCGCACCGACGACCAGCCGTTTGATCCTCCCGAGGCCGACCACGCCACCTTCGTCGCCCAGAGCGACCTCGCTGATCTCTCCGAAGTCATCGCCGGCCGAACTCCCGAACCCGCGAGCGGCACCCTGGAAGTGATGATCGAGCGAGGCCAGGCGCGAGACTTCGGCCTCGAACTCGGAGACGAGCGCCTCGCCCAGCCCTTCTGGCTCGGGACCGAGCACGAGACCCGCATCCGGATCGTCGGCATCATCGAACCGTCGACCGACGAACGTCGCTGGTCCACCCTCGACAGCCTCTTCCTGCCGATCGCCGCGCTCGACACCGAACTCCGCTTCTGGACCACACGCGAGGGCATCCTCGGCATCCTCGCCGACCAGTCGCCCACCCTCAGGCTGTCGCTGTTCCAGCGATTCCGCACCGACCTGCGCGCCGCATCGGCAGCCGAGGCGTCCGCCGCCGCCGACTCGCTCCAACAGATGACCAGGCGCATCGCCCAATCAATCGACGGCGTGCAGCAGGAGACCGAGCTGGTCGACACGTTGGTCGGCTTCAGCCGCCGCTTCCAGTTCGCCCAGTCGACCCTCTTGATGATCGTCCTGCAACTCGTCGGCGCCGTCTTGGTCTACGCCGTCGTCGCGGCGGCGATGCTCGCCGAGCAACGCACCGAGGACACCGCCTGGCTCCGCTCTCGGGGCGCTCGACAGCGCGACGTCGCTGTCCTGCACATCGTCGAAGCGGCAATCCTGACCGCGCCGGCGATCGCCTTGGGACCCTTGATCGGCTTGGGACTGGTCAGCCTGCTGGGATTCGTCCCGCCCTTCGACGAGGCCCTGGCCGGTACCGGCGCCGGTCCCTTCCTGCCCGTCCCGCTGCCCATCGAAGCCTGGTACCTCGCCCTCGGCGCCGGAGCCCTGGCCCTGATCGCCCAGGCCTTGCCGACCTACCGCGCCACCCGTCAGACGATGGTCACGACCCGTCGCGAGCGCGGCCGTCCACCGGCATCTTGGACCCAGCGCGCCCTCATCGACGCCGCCGTCGCCGCGCTCGGCGCGCTGCTGATCTTCGAACTGCAATGGGCCGGAGACCCGATCGATTCACCCCTGGTCGGCGAGACCCGGCTCGACTGGTTAGCCGTCGCTACACCCACGGTGCTGCTCTTCGTCGTCGGCCTGATCGTGCTCCGCCTCTTCCCGCCGGCCATGCGCCTGCTCGCGCGGCTCGCCTCACCCTGGCGCTCGCTCACCCTGCTCATGGGCGCCTGGTACCTCGGTCGCACGCCCACCCACTACGCCCGCACGGTCTTGCTGCTGACCATCGCCGGCGCACTCGCAGTCTTCGCCGCTTCGTTCCGCACAACCCTCGACACCTCTTACAACGACCGTTCCCTGCACGCCGTCGGCGCCTCGGTGCGCTTGGAGGAACCGCATTCCGAGGCCATTCCTTTCGAACAGATCGAGCAGACCACCGGACAGTCGGTCGCGCGCGTCAAGCGGATCGCCGGCTCCTTCGACGGAGATGAGAGTTCGGGCAAACTGCTGATCACCGCCCTCGATGCGGAAATCGTCGCCGGGCAACTGGCCGAGCGAGACGCCGACTGGGCGCTGCCGCCCCAAGAACTCGCTGCAATAGCGACGCCGCTCAGTGACCCCGCGGGCGCTGTCATCGACGACTTCGGCGGTGTCCTCCGGTTGCGCCTCGACGCGATCGCCGTGCAGCAAGAAACCGCCATCGGAGTCAAGCTGCTCGACGCCAACCAACGCTACTGGTGGTACACCATCGATCTCTTGGCCCCGATTCCACAGGATGGTGAGACCCGCTCCCTGACCCTGTCCACCCGACTCACCGATCAAGCCAGCGCCCTCCTGCCCCTTGAAGGCGCACGGATCGTCCAGCGCCAGAGCAGGTTCCGGCCGGGCGTCAGCGAGCGACCGGTCGCCCCCCTGACCTTGATCTCCCTCGATCTCGCCTTGACCCGCGCGCCCGGTGAAATCGTTCTCCACGAGCTCCGCTACGAGCGCTGGGGCGACGACCTCCTGCTCGCCGACTTCACCTCCGGTGACTGGGAAGCAACCCCCCTCGAAGTCGGCGAAGAGCCGCTCGATTTCTTCCGTATCGACCCCGAAGGCGCTCGCTACCGCTGGAACGCGATTCCCGCTTCGCTGCGCGGCGTCCGCTACGTCGGCGACCGAACACCGCTGCCCGCATTGTTGTCGGCCGAGGCGATCAACCAGGGACGGTTGCAGGTCGGCGAGACCGTGCGCATTCGCGTCGGTCCCACCTCGATGCGCTTCTACCTCGCCGGACAATTCGACGCCTTCCCCACCTACGACCCGCAACGCGACCAACCCTTGGTGCTCATCGATCGCGCCGCCTTGACCCAACGCTTCTTCAGCAGCGCCGCCGCCGGCGTCGCCCTCGCCGTCACCGATGAACTCTGGGTCTCGGCACCGCTCCGCCGCTGGTCGCAACTGCTGGTCGATCGCGAGTTCCCCACCGAAGGCTCGGGCATCACCACGATCGAGACCGCCCGCGAACAACTCGCTGCCGACCCGTTGATCGTCGCCTCCTGGAACGGCGTCTTCATCGGCGCGCTCGCCGCCGTCGCCATCGCATCGGCCTTCGGGCTGGTCGTGCTCACCGCCGTCACCGCCCAGGCCCGGCGCGTCGAATTCGCCGTCTGCCAGAGCGTCGGCATGAGCATGCGCCAAATCCTCGGTCTGATCGCTCTGGAACAGCTGATCATCATCGCGATCGGACTCGGCGCCGGCCTGATCGTCGGCAGCCAGGCCGGCGCCGTCCTGCTCGACTTCTTCGCGCTCACCCCCGACGGACGCGACGTCGTGCCCCCGCTCGCGTTCATCATCGACTGGCCCGCCGTCGGCATCCTCTTCGCCGCGCTCTCCGCACTGTTCGCCCTCAACCTCGCCGCATTCCTCTGGTTCCTCCGTCGCATCGAGCTGCACGGAGCCCTCCGCCTCGCCGCCTGACTCCCTCTCTCTCCCCCCTCCCTCTCGGAGACGGTTGGGGTGAGTGTTCCCTTATGTCAATGAATGAAACAACAGCGAACGCCCATTCTCTATCGCCTATAGTCGAACAGAACAGAAGTACCATCTAAGGAAAGGAACATCCATGACCATCACCCCCTCCCGCCGTCAGCGCGTCCTCCAGGTCCACTCCCTCCGCCAGCGCGGTCTGGCCCAACGCAAGATCGGCAAAGCACTCGACATCTCCCAGGCCACCGTGCGCGCCGACCTCCAGCTGGCCGAGTCGCACTGGAGCCGGATCGCATCAGCCGCAGCCGACGACCTGCTGCTCCAATCGCTGCACCTGCTCCAGGTCCGGCTCACGCGCGCGCTCCAGCACGACCGGGTCAAGGACAACGCTCACCTGCTCACCCCGGTCGACTACCTCCGCGCCCGCGACGCCCGGGAGACCCGGCTCACCGCCCTGGCCCGCGAGATCCGCCGCACCGTCCGCGAGGTCCAACACCGCGCCGGCCAGCGCGTCGACGAGCCCGACCTACCCGAGCTCCTCGAGCAGGACGAGGCCGCCCTCGAGACCTCGACCTCGCAAAACCTGACAAATCACACCCCGGAATCACTCAACACCACTCACCCCGAAGCGACGATCTCCAGTCCAGAGCGGGAGATCGTCCCGGCAGAGGCCGAACAGGAAAACATTCCCCCCGAACCCGCTCAACCCGCCGCATCGCCCACGATGCAGGACGTGCTCAACGAAGCCGTCCACATCTTCCCCCACCTCAAAGGCCGGTCGCAGCGGCAAATCCTCGACTTCCTCGACCAATTCACCAGCGCAGGAACCCACCAACCGGAAGACCCAACCCCAATCTACGCCGAAGCCGCCGGCTAAGGCCCTGAACCGAGTCGAATGCCCGTCGCAGCCGATCTGTAACGACGACGCAACGAGCGCCGCTCCGCATCTTGCCCCTTGAGGGGTTGGCCATAACACTGTGTAAACAATCAAGAGCGGACCTGAGTTCACGGACAGCTCGAAATGAGGCACGAATATGAATGACGCCAAGCCAAAGACCAAAGCGCAGATGGCCAAGGCGATCGAAGCCAAGACCAACATCGCCAGTCGCGATGTCAATGAGGTGCTCGACGCGCTCGCCGAAGTCGTGCTGGAAGACCTCGCCGTCGGTGGTCCCGGCTCCGCCACCGTCGCCGGACTGATCAAAGTCGACGTTGTCGCCCAGACCGCTCGGCCCGAGCGCGAAGGCCGCAACCCGGCCACCGGAGAGACCATCGCCATCGCCGCACGCCCCGCGCTCGACCGCGGCAAGGTCAGGGTTCGCGCGCTCAAGCGCCTCCGCGACGTTCTCTAGTCCCATTCTCCGACCCGCCCGATCCGACAATGCCGCCCCTCCCGCCATCGCATGACGCCGGACAGGCGCTGATCGAGCGGCTCGCGCCACACATCGAATCGCTCGCCGAACAGGCAGAGGCCCGCGACCGCGACGCCGGCTTTCCCTTTGCCTCCTTCGCCCTCCTGCGCGAGATCGGCTGGATCGCCGCGCCGATCCCTCGCCGGTACGGCGGTGGCGAATGCTCCCTCGCCGATCTAGTCGCAGCCCAGACCGCCCTCGCCAGGATCGACATGCCGCTCGCCTTCTCCTGCGGCATGCATCTGATGTCCGTCGGCTCCGAGCGCTCGAATCTGAACTGGCCCGAACAGATCCGCGATCGCATCTTCCGCTCCGTCGTGCAAGAAGGAGCGCTCTGCAATCAGGTCGCCAGCGAGCCCGACCTCGGCTCGCCACAGGGCGGCGGACGACCGCAGACCGCCTTGACCCCGGACGGACCGGGGCGCTGGCGCATCAACGGGCGCAAATCCTTCACGACCCTCGCGCCCGACCTGACCTGGTTCCTCACCTATTGCGCGCTCGAAGACGGCTCCGGCATGTTGGCCCGCGTCGCCGTGCACCGTGACTCGCCGGGGCTCCGGATCGAGGAAACCTGGGATGTCGTCGGGCTGCGCTCGACCGGCTCGCACGACGTCTGGTACGAGAACGTCGCCATCACCGATGACGAGTTCCTCGTCAAGCAGGACCCGGCCAAGGCCGGACAGCGCCACGGCGACTTCGCCTGGTTCGCTCTCCTCGTCTCGGCGGCCTCGCTTGGCGTCGCCGAAGCAGCCCGCGACTACACCGTCGAGTTCGCCCGCAATCGCCGCCCGGCCGGCGCTCCAGGCGCGATCGGTAGCCTGCCGACCGTCCGCGCGCAGGTCGGAGAAATCGATCTGCGTCTCATCTCCGCACGCGCACTGCTCCACGAGACCGCGTCGGCCTGGGACAAGATCGACGCCAAGTCGCGCTTCAAGCTGGGTCCCAGAGTCGCCGCGACCAAGCTGCACGCCGGCGATACCGCCGTCGATGTCGTCGATCGCTGCATGCGGCTCGTCGGCGGCATCTCCCTGCACCGCTCCGAGCCCTTGGAGCGCTTCTACCGCGATGTCCGAGGCCCGTTGCACAATCCACCGATCACGCCGCGCGGCCTCGAAGTAATCGCATCGGCCGCGTTGGATCCCTTGCCGGACATCACTTCTTGAACGTCGTGATCAACCGCTGCGCAACCGCCAGACGCTCCTGGTCGGGGCCGCCCGCGCTCAGTCGCTGCCAGCGAAGCTCCCTGGCCCATCGTTCCAGCGGCAGATCGGCCGAACCGCCCGCCGGCGCGTGCAAGTCCATCGCCCGCTCCACGACCGCTGACGCCGCTTCCGCCGCAAACGCAGTCGCCGCCAGCGCGAGAGTCTCCGTCTCATCCGCCGCCGAGAGATACAGCGCGCGCGAAGCGGAAACGGCGATCTCATTGTCGGCAAGTGCAAGCCTCGCACGTTCGCCCTGCGCCAGCGGCGTCCCATGCTCGCGCCGCGACCAGACCACCGCCCGGCACATGTCTTGCGCCGCACAAGCAACGCCCGTCAGATGTGCGGCCCTGAACAGCCGACGCCGCAGGACCAGGTCATTGGCGAAAGAGGGTCCCTCACTCGGCTCTCCCAGCAGGTTGGACTCCGGCACCTTCACGGCCGAGAGATTGAGTTCCATCGTGTCGCGCCCCACGGCCAGGGTCGGCCAGGCCCGCCAATGCTGAAATCCCTCCCGCTCCGTCTCCACCAGGATCGCGGACACCCCGTGCCTCTCGCCGGGGACCTGCTCTGTATTCGCATAGACGATCCCGAAGGCCGCCTCCGCCGCGTCGGCAACGAACAGCTTGGTCCCATCCAGCATCCATCCCTGCGGATGGCGCTGCGCGCGAATCCGGACCCCGTCGAGCGGCAGAAACCCCAGGTCAGGATCTTCAAGCCCGCGAAAACATGTCGTCTCGCGACGAAGCAACGGGGCGAGGAAGCGCCCGCGTTGATCATCGTTGGCTGCATAGAGCTGCGGCGGTGGATCCGGATCGAACAGGCCGTAGGCAGGATCCAAGACTCCGGCGCGGTGCTGCGACAGTTCCTCCGCAATCCGCAGCCGATCCGCGTCCGCCAAGTCGATCTCGGGTCCCACCCCGGCATCGCGCGGCGCCATCAGATGATCGATCCCCAGTTCACCAGCCCGAGCCAGAAGCTGCCCGTACACGCGGTCGGGCAGGCGCGGCGCGTTCGGCTCGACCCGATTCTCTTGCAGCCAAATCTCTTTCCGCACAAACCGGCGGACTGCCTGCACGATGAGGTCGAGCTCTTCACTCACGATCCACCGTCCGGCCCTCTTCCATCATCGATCAACCGAGCGCGCCTGAGGCGGCGAGATCGGCCAACTCATCATCCGTCAGGCCAAGCTCCTGCAGCACCTCGTGCGTATGTTGACCGGTCTTCGGAGCCGGGCCACGAGGTCCGATATCCGCGCCCGCGATCTCAAACGGGGTGTTCAACGTACGGAACGGTCCTTGCGCGCTTTCGAGCCACGACCACGCATCCATCTCTTCCATCTGCGGATCCGCGATCACCTCGGGAAGCTCGGCCACCGGAGCCCAGATCAGAGTCTCCGCGTCGAGGCGCGGCGTCCATTCGGCCAGCGTCCGTGTGCGCATTGTGTCTGCGATCTGAGCGGTCAGTTCGGCGCTGTGCCGGCGCCGGTCGACCAGTGTTGCGTAGCGGTCGTCGGCCAGCAGGTCCTCGCGCTCCAGTGCGCGGCAGATCGGCGCCCAGTGGCGGTCGGGGGTTGGCATGACAAGCATCGCCCAACGTCCGTCGGCGGTTTCGTACCAGTTGAAGAGCGGATTTCCGGGAACGATCCGGTCCATCCGCTTTGGCTGGCGCTCGGTGATCAGCGCCGCAGACACATCCGCGCCAATTGTCCACGCACCGGTGCGCTGGAGTGTGACCTCCACCCGCTGCCCCTCGCCGGTGAGGTCGCGCAGGCGCAGCGCGGCAAGCGTCCCGGAGAGGAGGTTGAGTGCGGTTGTATGGTCTCCCTGGCCCGGACGACACTGCATGGGCGGCCCGCCGGGTTCACCGAACAGGCTCATGATCCCGGAACGCGACCAGAAGGCTGAGTGGTCGAACCCGGTCTTGGCCTGATCGACTCCGCGGGTTCCATAGCCGGTCAGAACGACATAGATCAGACGAGGATTGATCTGCTTTAGACGTTCATAGGGCAGGTCGTACTTCTCAATCCTGGGCCCGGTGAGGTTGGTGATGAACACATCGGCGCGCTCAATCATGCGGCGCATGACTTCGCTCGCGCCGGGCCGTTCCAAGGAGAGCGCGAACCCGCGTTTGCCGCGATTGTCGAGTTCGAAGGGCGCGTCGATGTCGGTCTCCGGGTCGAAGTCGGCCTTCTGGCCGCGCATCAGCGTCGTGCGCCAGGGGTCGCCGACTGGATTCTCGATCTTGACCACATCTGCGCCCAGATCCGCCATCAACGCCGCTGCTGATGGCGCAGCGAGCCAATTCGCCACTTCGACCACACGAATTCCCTCAAGCGGCGCAACCATAGTGACTTCCTTCGCTAGCTTGCAGTCCGATCCTACTTGCCGTACGTGAGGGAGCCGACGATGCAACATCGACCGACCGCCGCCCGAGTCCCCGACCCCGGCATTCGAGCTCTGTTCACGCGCGAAGCCCGGTGGCAAGCATGGCTGGACGTGGAAGCCGCGCTCGCGCGGGCCGAAGCCGAACTTGGCATGATTCCCGCCGACGCTGCGGTAGAGATTGCCAATCACTGTCGACTCGAGTTGCTTGATATTGAGAACATCGAAGCCGGCCTGGCCGTCACGGCGCATCCCTTGGTCCCGCTGATCTGGGATCTCGACCGCATCCTCGGCGAAGAAGTCGGTGGCTATGTGCACTGGGGCGCGACGACGCAAAACATCACTCAGACGGGTGACATCCTCCAATTGCGGGAGGCGCACCAAATCATCCTTGGGCAGCTCGGACAGGTATTGGCGACACTGGCTCCGCTCGCCAAGCGCCACGCCGATGATCCCTGCGCCGGACGCACACACGGACAACATGCAGTCCCGGCCACGTTCGGCTACAAGGTCGGCGCCTGGATCGATGAGCTCTGCCGACATGTCGAGCGCCTGGAAGACGCCGAACCCCGCATCTTCGTCGCGATGCTCGGCGGCGCTGCCGGCACACTGGCTTCGTTCGGCGCGCCTGGATTCGCAGTGCATGAAGGGATGGCCAAACACCTGGACCTGCTGCCCATGCCCGTTCCCGGTCGCACCAGCCATGACCACCACGCCGAGTACGCCGCAATCCTCGCCATGCTGGCGGCGACGTGCCGCAAGATTGCCGACGAGACCTACACGCTGATGAAACCGGAATTCGGCGAGATCGAGGAGCCGGTCCCGCCAGGCACCGTCGGCAGCAGCACGATGCCGCAGAAACGCAATCCCAAGCTGTCGCAGGACATCCGCGCAGCATCGGCGCAGGTCACGACATTGTTCCCGCTGGCGCTCGACGCCATGCGCACCGAGCACGAGGCGGACGGATCGACCAGCGTCATGATTGAGCGCGTCGTCCACGGCTCGATCGAGCTAGTCGGCGACATCCTCTCGAGGATGTCTCTGCTCTTCGACGGCATCGACGTGAAGCCCGAACGAATGCGGGCGAACCTCGACCTCTCCGGCGGCCTGATCATGAGCGAGCAGATCATGCTTGCACTGGGTGAGCGGGTCGGGCGGCAGCGGGCCCACGACATCGTTTACGAGCATGCGCAGGACTCGGCAGTGCAGTCCGTCTCGTTCCGAGACTTGCTGATTGGCGACGAGGAAGTACGACGCCATTTGTCTGAGCAGGAACTCGACGCACTGCTGGATCCCGCCGCCTATACCGGTGCCTGTGGCGACATCGCACGAGCGCAGGCCAGGCGGGCGCGAGAGGTCGCAGAACGCCTAGAATCTGCCCAGAGTTGAGCCATTCGTCGGCAGAGGAAGCGAGCGCATCATGTTGAAATGGATCGTCCCCGTAACGAAGAAGGAAGGCGTCGACACGGACACTCTCCGTGAATTTTGGCGCTGCATCCATGCGCCTCACGTGGCCAACCTGGCCAAGCCGTTGCGCTACTGTGTCACGTTCTTCGAGAGTCCCGGATCGCTCGGCGGCCCTCCTCCAACCGACGAGATGCCCTATGACGGCGTCGCCGAACTCTGGTTCCGCGATTTCGAGCACTTCAACGAGGCATTCGGTGAGCAGCGCGGTGCGTTGCGAGGAATCGACGGATTCGGCGATCTGATTGAGCCCACAACCGACGGCATGTTCACGACCGAGAACATCATCGTCGACTCGGAGCCGTCAGCAGACGCATGCAAATGGGTCGCGTTTGTCAAGAAGGGCGAGGGCGTGAGCCGTGAAGAACTGTTCGCGGCATGGACTGATGGACACTCTCCTCGAGTCGCCAACACGATCGCCCGTGCCGATGGCCGATGCCTTCGCTACACCACCTCGCATGCCAACCAGGGAGCGGATGGCGGGCCGTGGGATGGCGTCGCCGAACTTTGGTACACCGACGCCGAAGCAGCGACCAGAGGCTTACCTACCTCCGACGAGCCGGGCGACCCATTTCCGCCACTAATCGATGCACGGGCGACCGTGATCCTCCACGGCCTGGAAATCGTTGTCGTCTCCTAGACTCAAGAGAACCCGACACGAACGGAGCCGCGCATGAAATTCGGAATCTTCTACGAGCACCAACTGCCGAAGCCGTGGAGCGAAGGACAAGAGCAACAACTCTTCCAGGACGCGTTGGACCAGGTCGAACTCGCCGACAAACTCGGCATCGACCACGCCTGGGAAGTAGAACACCACTTCCTCGAGGAGTACTCGCACTCCTCAGCGCCCGAGGTCTTCCTCGCGGCCGCCTCGCAGCGCACCCAGAACATTCGCCTCGGGCACGGCATCGTCCTGATGCCTCCGGGCTACAATCACCCGGCCCGCGTCGCCGAGCGAATCGCGACCCTGGACCTCGTCTCAAACGGGCGCGTCGACTTCGGTACCGGCGAGTCCGCCTCACGCGCCGAGCTTGAGGGCTACCGGATCAATCCGGAAGAACGCCGTTCGATGTGGCTCGAGACCGTCGAGCAGGTCGCCAACATGTTGGCCATGAACCCGTATCCGGGTTACGAGGGCCAGTACTTCTCGATGCCGACCCGCAACGTCGTGCCCAAACCGGTGCAGAAGCCGCACCCGCCGCTCTGGGTCGCCTGCTCCAACCGCGACACCATCCATCTCGCCGCCAAACTCGGCATCGGCGCGCTGACGTTCGCGTTCATCGACCCGGCCGAAGCCGAGCACTGGGTGAACGACTATTACGAAACGATCAAGACCGAATGCGTGCCGATCGGCCACTCGGTCAATGCGAATATCGCGATGGTCTCGTCGTTCTCTGTCCACCCGGACGCGGCCGAGGCTGAAGCGCGTGGCGGTGACGGGTTCCGATTCTTCCAGTTCGCCCTGGGTCACCACTACGCCGCCGGCATGCACAAGCCGGGCCGCACCAACATCTGGAAGGCCTGGGAGCAGGTCCGCGACACATGGCCGCCGCAGGGCGGCGAGGGCGGCATCGGCACTCCTGACGAGCTGCGCGAGCACCTGCGCATCTTCTCCGAGTGCGGCGTCGACCAGTCGGTCTTCATCCAGCAGGCTGGCAATAACCGCCACGAGCACATTTGCGACTCGCTTGAGACCTTCGCCAGCGAAGTGATGCCAGAGTTTAAGGAGTTTGAGGCCGAGCGGGTCGCTCGCAAGGAAGAGGAGCTGGCGCCGTACATCGAGGAAGCGTTCAAGCGCAAGGCAGAACGCAACGAGATGATGGCCGAACTCTCGGACGACGACATTCCCACTTACGGTCCGTACGGATTCGATGTCGTCGCCAGCGAGACACAGAGCGAGACGGAGTTCCACCACGAGGGCGCCGAAGAGCGCGCTCGCGAGCAGATGGAGCGCTTCGAGCAGATGAAGAAGACGGCCAACCTCGCCGTCGAGTTAGGAGCGCTCGACTAATCCGGCTAATCTGCCGAATTAACCACCGATTGCAGGAACGCGGTCACTTGCTCCGCCGTCCGCTCAGGATGTTGGACGTGGGGAAAGTGGCCGCAGTCGTCCCAGACGTGCACCTCGGCGGATGCGAACGTCTCCCGTTGCCGCTCGGCGTATCGCCAGCTAATGAACGGATCGTTGCGGCCGAAGATCACCAGTGCCGGAATGTCGCGCGGCGACAACGCCAGCTGCAGGATCTTGGCGTCATCGAAATTGGTATTGCGATACAGCTCAAGGGCCACGCGACGGGTCGCGCGGTCGTCCTCGGTGATCAGGTCATCCAACCACTGCGGGTTCAGTCCACGCGGATTGCCCAGGCGCATGAAGAGCTTGAACATGGGCCGGGTTGTGATCAACTGGAGAACCTCGCCGGCGTACTTCTTGCGCCAGATATTGGCGACCAGATTGCCGCGATAATCCTCCAGCACGCCTCCGTCGAGCAGCGTGATTGAGCGGCACTGATCCGGGTGCATCGCCGCCCACATCAAACCCGTCTGGCTATGAAAGCTGTGCAGCACGAGGTGGACTCGCTTGATGCCCAACGCATCGATCGCCGGCGCGAGCCACTGTTGATAGCCCTCGATCGAATACGGGAAATCGCGCGGCTTGTCAGCTCGTCCGAACCCAGGCAGATCGAAGGCGACGGAGCGCACGATCTTCTCGGTTTCAGGCAACAGCCATTGGAAGTCGCGGCCCGAACCGGGGACACTATGAAGGCAAACGACGGCTTCCTCGTCGTCACGCTCGCTGACGCAAGTAACGATCCCGGCGACGCCGTTAATCGAGAGTCGGGACTCGAGAAGATTGGACATGGGCCGCGCTCGATGAACCGGGAGAAGTCGATTGGGGTGGTTGGCTCCCGGCCTCCGCGAGGATATTCCCCGGCTCGGCAATGTCCGGTGTTCCACTTGACGCGGGCGGATCTCCGCTCTGGCTCCGCGGAATCGCGGTCGTGCACCAGGGACAAATCTGCCAATCGGGATCAAGCACACGCTCGCAGGACTCGCAGGAGAGTCGCAGTGGCAGCGCGCATCGCGGACAGGCGAGGTAGTCTTCCGCAATCGCGCCGCGGCAACGAGGACAGGGCAGCGTTTGCTCCAACTCTCGTAACAGGGCGCTGGATTCCAGCCGATGTTCTTCGGCCTCCAGCAGAGTCAGCGGCGGCCGCAGCACGCGGTAGACCACGAGCCCTGGAAAATTGAAGATCAGGACGATCAACGTGAAGACCAACTGTGCCATCGGCTCAGGTGTGCGCTGATGGATGTCGCGCGCGGTCCAGACCACTGCGGAAAGCCAGAGCACCACGAAGTATGCGCCGACGATCAGTGCGAGGATCAGTCCGGTGTTCTCAGGAGAACCACCGGGCCAGGAAATGCCGACTCCGTCGAGCATGGAACGCCTCTGCTACACCCCGCTGCCGCCACTATAGGTCGATCTCGCCGGTATGCTCGCTACGATGACTGAATTTGCGCCGCCCGAAACCGACCGTCGACACGCAGCGCTGGATCTCAAGCATCTCAACGACGCACAGCGAGACGCTGTCACGCATCCGCACGGCCCCCTATTGGTGATCGCGGGTCCCGGCTCGGGCAAGACCCGCGTGATCACCCATCGAATCGCGTGGTTGATCGAGCGGGGCACGCCGCCCTGGAGCATCCTCGCGGTCACGTTTACGAACCGAGCCGCCCGGGAGATGCGCGCCCGGGTCGAAGCACTGATCGCTACAGTCGACGCCGACCGAGTCTGGCTGGGCACATTTCACCGCACCTGCGTGCGAATGTTGAGAGCGCAGGGTCCGGAGATCGGCGTTCCGCGTAACTTCGTCATCTTCGATAGCGATGATCAGATGCAGGTCGTACGCGGCGCGCTCAAGGACTTGCAGCTCGATCCAAAGCAGTATCCGCCCAGAGCCGTGCTCAGCCGAATCTCGAGAGCCAAGTCCGAGGGCGACACGCTGACCGACTTCGCGACCTCGACCAGTTCCTACTTTGACGAAGTCGCGGCTCGCGTGTGGGAACGCTACGCGGACACCCTCGCTGATGCAGCCGCGCTCGACTTCGACGACTTGCTGCTTAAGGCGCTCGAGCTGTTCGAACACGAAGAGGTTCGTCGGTCCTTTGAAGATCGCTTCGAGCACGTGCTCGTCGACGAGTTCCAGGACACGTCCACGATCCAGTACCAATTGGCCCGCGCCTGGTCGGCGGGCAGCGGCAACCTGACTGTCGTTGGCGATCCCGACCAATCAATCTACTCGTGGCGCTCCGCCGACATTCGAAACCTCAACTACTTCGTCCGCGATCACGAGGATGCCGCTGAAGTACAGCTGAACAACAACTACCGCTCGACGCAACAGATTCTCGACGCAGCGAACACGGTCATCGACCGCGCCGCCGACCGAATCAAGCGGCGCCTCGTCACTGAGAATGCCGACGGCCCGCTACCTCGTCTGCACGAGGCGTACAGCGAGTCGGACGAGGCGGAGTACATCTCAAGCCATGTCGAGCGCGGATTGCGAGACGGCTCGTTGCGACCGGGCGACGCGGCCGTCCTGTACCGCACCAACGCGCAATCCCGCGCGATCGAGGAATCGCTGGTCCAACACGGAATTCCCTACCGACTCGTCGGCGCGACCCGCTTTTACGACCGCCGCGAAGTTCGCGATCTGCTTGCTTATCTCCGGCTGGTGCGCAATCCCGCCGACCCTGTGGCGTTTGCGCGCGTCGTCAATGTCCCGATCCGCGGCGTAGGAGCCAAGACCGTCGAGACCCTGGCCGAGTGGGCCGCGACAAACGCGCGTTCGCCGTATGAGGCGGCCTCTGCGGCTGCCGGCCTCCACAACGATGCCCTTGGCGGCTACCTCGCGCCGCCCGACGTATCGCGACGCGCCGCCGGTTCTCTGCGCGACTTCGTCTCGTTGATTGAGCACGCTCGATTGCAGGCAGCCAAGGAGCCGCTCTCCGATGCCTTGCGAGCGATCTTGGTCAAGACGCACTATCGCGAGTGGCTCGTGCGCCAGGCGGACAGTGAAACGGAAGCGGAGAGTCGCTGGGAAAACGTCCAGGAACTGATCACCGTGACCGAGAACTACTCCGAGATCGCCCCGGGCGCGGCCTTGGACGCCTTTCTGGAGGATGTCGCGCTGGTCGCCGACGTCGACGACTTGCCGGATGGTCCTCCCGACGCGGTCACTTTGATCACCCTGCACCAGGCCAAAGGCCTGGAGTTTCCGGTCGTCTTCATGATCGGCATGGAGGAGCATTTGTTGCCGCATCAGCTCTCGATCGATGATCCCGCCCAGCTCCAGGAAGAGCGGCGACTCTGTTATGTCGGCATGACCCGCGCAATGCGCGAGCTTCACCTGCTGCACGCCTTCCGGCGCGCCTACCAGGGACGCTCCGGACACAACCCACCGTCTCGATTCCTGGCCGACATTCCGGAGGAACTGCTCCAACGCCATCAGCGGCAGCAGGCCCGCGTTGGTTCAGACGTGCGGCCCGCGCGCAACCGGACCGTGCGTTGGGACGACTTTGACAGTTTCGATCCGGAGCCAGTAGCTGGGCCTTCGGTGGGACTCGAAGAGGGCGACGAAGTCTCGCACGAAATCTTTGGTCACGGCGTCGTGATCTCATTGCGGACCATCGGCCGCGACGCCGAGGTGACCGTGCGGTTTGCCGAAACCGGCGTGAAGCGGCTGCTCGCATCAATGGCGAACCTCACTCGAGCCTAGAGCGCTGCTCCTGTTCCTGTGCTCTGACGTCCCGTTCAAATGCTCCCAACGCATCCTTCAAGGCGTCCTCCGCCGACACATCCTGACGGCGTGCGTCCTGCACGAGATCCAGCAGCCGTTGACCCAGGTCGTCGAACCGGGACGACTGACGGTCAAAGCCATTGCGCTCGGCCCGACCAAGAATCGATTGCGCCCGGGCGAGAGCAGGGAGCGTCTTCGGCACGCCGTCCAGGACGGATTCCCGGTGGGGACGCTCCCGAGCCTTGAGTCGCTCCCAGGCGCCCTCGAGCAGCTTCGGAGTGTCCGCGTTACCGTCCGCGAAGACGTGCGGGTGCCGTCGCACCAGCTTGGACCGTATGCCCTCAGCGACATCGTCGATTGTGAATTCGCCGGCCTGCTCTGCGAGCTTGGCGTGAAGCACGACCTGCATCATCAGATCGCCAAGTTCTTCGCACAGTTCGGCCGGCTCGCCCGCAGCAATCGCCTCCAGGACCTCATAGGTTTCCTCAAGCAAATGGGGTCGCAGGCTTTCATGGGTCTGGGCGTTGTCCCAGGGGCAACCGTCGACCGGATCTCGGAGACGGTCCATCACGCCACGCACGCCGTCAGGAGCGTTGCGGACGTCGAACAGCGGAATCGGGTCCACCACCAGCGCGACGGCGTCCGGCGGCGGGTCCGTCAGCGCCTCCTCGACTTCCGAGTTCCAGACTCGGAGGGTCGTGTCGATAATGCGCAGCCGATGCGTATCGGGATAGTGACGAAGGGCTGTCGCAAGATTGGCCCGATCATCGATCAGCACAAGCAGTTTGCCGGTCGTAACCGGAGCTTGCTCGGCCGACGCCCTCACGATGGTCAGCGTGTCTTCGTTGGTCAGGTCGGCCGCTTCGATGATTTGGGACAGGGTCACGGACATTGGCGGTCTCCGTCTGACGATAGGCTCATGCTTGACATATGAAGACTATCGCTGGGACTTCGCCAACCGACCTGTTACGCGCCGTCGCCCTGATCGGGCTGGCACTGGCGCTCTTCACACTGCCTGTTGCCGCGACGGTCCGCTATGCGACCACCTCGTCTTCCTGGTGGGAGAGAGGATTCGAACGCTATGACGCAACGCGCCGGACCGGCCTGCCGCAGAGCGAAGTGCTGAGAGTAGCGACAGAGACCCGCGAATACCTGGTCAACGACGAGGAACGTCTCAACGTCGGCGTGGGGGGCGCTTCCTTCTATTCGGAGCGGGAAGTCCTGCACATGATTGATGTGAAGCGTCTCATGGCGCGCACCTTCGACGCCGGTTGGGCGGCATTCGGCTACGTCGTCGCGTTCTTCGCGTTCCTGATTTGGCGAAGGGGACGGGAGTCATTTCGCGCGATTTCGCGCTCGCTGCTGTGGGCCTGCGGGATAGTCGCCGCCCTGGTCATCGTCCTGGCGATCATCGCCGTCTCAGGCTTCGAGTCGGCCTTTCGTAGCTTTCACCTGCTCTTCTTCACTAACGATCTTTGGCAACTCAGTTCACGCGACGGTTTGATCCAGCTATTCCCGCAGCGCTTCTTCTTCGACACCACGCTGCTGATCGGCGGAGTCACGCTGGCATTCGTCAGCTCTGCTGGGGCGCTGTCTGCAATCTACCTATGGATTCAGCGGCGAGGTGGCTGGCTCATTCGAGATCAGGGGTCGGGCGCCTCGTAGACGCCTGCTTCGTACCACCCAGCGGCAAAGAGCAGACCATCGTGTCGAATGACCCAGGTGTGTTTCTGTCCCTGCTCGCCTGTTTCGGGATTCTCAAACACGTAGCTCACCCAATCGCGATCTTCGACTGCGACAATATCCGCGCGGAAGTTGTAGCCGGTAATGTCGGGGTCACCGTCGAGGATGTTCACTCCCACCTGCAGGACGGGATGCGCGAGCCGCGTGCCATCTGAGGCGATGATGAACACGTACCACTCGCCGTCCAGGCTCTCGGGCGAGTTGTGGTACTCGATCAGCGCTTCACGACCGAGCAGGCGATACAGCTCCAACGAGCGTTCCACCAGCGCCTGCGCGTAGCCGGCCGGCTCGTGCTCTTTGGACGGTCCTGTTTCGTACCAACCGGAACCGATAATCAGCCCCTGGTGCTTGACGACCCAGGAATGCTTGGTCTCAGAGCGATTGGTCTCCAGGTTGGTGTACTGGTAGTCGACCCAGGCACCTTCGTCGGTGGCCGCGGCGACGACCATCGCGCCGGCCGGGTAGCCGTCCACGTCCACCTCGGCCGTGACAAGACCGATCAGGTCGGGCACCTGGTGGGCGAGATTGCGTCCGTCCTCGCCGATGACGAACACATACCACGAGCCGTCGGCGCTCTCGGGGGTGTTGTAGTGCTCGACTAAGGCGTCTCGGCCGAGCACGTCATATAGCTCGATCGCGCTGGCGACTAATGACTGCGTGTAGGCCCCTGGGGCACGAGTCTTCGAGGGCGCCGGCTCGTACCAGCCCGAGCCGAAGATCAGGCCATCGTGGCGCACGATCCACGAGTGCTTGATTTCGGCTTGCCCCGTCGTCGGATTGTTGAACGGATAGTCAACCCAGGCGCCCTGCACACTCGCCGCGGCGACCACGATCCGCCCTACTGGATATTGGTTGGGACCGTTGACATCGGCGGCAGCCATACCAAGCAGGTTGGCGTTCTCGTGAGCGATGAAGACGTCATCTTGATCCAAGATGAACACGTACCACTGACCGTCCACGCTCTCCGGCGAGTTGTAGTGCGACAGCGTCGCTTCAAGACCGTGGCGCTGGTGGTAGTCAATCGCCTGAGCGACGAACGACTGCGTGTAGGCCGCTTCGTCTGAGACATCGGGCGCCGGAGCAGGAAGGCTGACGCCAATCGAGTTACTCGAGTACCATTTGCCGGGCTCGGGTTGCGTGGGCAGGAAGCGGGCATCGGGCGTGTGAGTCATCCACTCGTTGCGGCCCAGGCGGGATTGCGCCCGCAGCTCGACGCGACCGCTTGCGGTCTGCCGAGCCTGGACGCGAACGTCGATTTCGCCGTCGGTGTGATTGTCGGAGACAGCGAAGTCGAGGGGGACGACGGCGCTGAACAAGACCGCCGCTACAACGGCGCCGGCTAGCAGAGCTCCAGCAGCCAGCAACCTGATGCTGCGTTTCACCTGTCGACCTCAACGCTGTTCGACGGGCCGGAACGAATCAGGCACTAGTTGAGCGCGCCCATGCCGCCGGCGCCGCAGCCACAGGAACCTCGACCGCAGGCGCAACCGCCGCCGGCGGGCATGGCTTCGGCGGCTTCGATGTCGGAGAACTCTCCGGCGACGGTCACGACGGCGGCGGTGAGCACTTTCTGGGCGACGCTGCCACAGTCGTGCTTGAATGGCTTCGCGGCGGCAGTCATGGGTCGCCGCTTGGTGAACTTTTCGTTGCAGGGTCGGCAGTAGTACTCGTACATCGGCATGGATAGCGCTCCTAGATCTTGAACAACTTCTACATACAGGATACAGATGGGGTTCGAGGGTCAACCAGGCAGTGCCGGAATAGACTCAGCGATACCCCCCGTAGCTCAGGGGATAGAGCACCGGTTTCCTAAACCGCGCGCGGAGGTTCGAATCCTCCCGGGGGGACCAACGGCGATGTCAGGGCATCGGCGGTCGGCGGTGATCGCCGCGATGACGGCGAGGGCCGCTCTGGAACGGGAGGCGGCGGGAACCGCCCACGGGTATTGAGGATGGCAGCTTTTGCGCTTAAGGCCGCTGCCAGGAGGGCCGGGGTCGTTGCGTCCGGGGTCGCGGGCAGGGCTGGATTCAGGGTTTCGGGAGAAATTTTTTCTGCGGCCCCTTGAGGCGCGATCTCCAGTGTTTTACGGGGGATTGGGGTCTGAACGGTTTCAGGTTC